>NZ_CP029033.1:1845974-2153636 GCF_003073475.1 Actinobaculum sp. 313
CGCACCGCCCACCAGCGCACCGTCAATATCCGGTTGTGCCATGAGTTCCGCCGCATTGGACGACTTGACGGAACCGCCGTACTGAATGCGCACCGCATCCGCCGTCGCCTGATCGAAGAGTTCGGCGATCCGAACCCGAATCGCGCCACAAACCTCCTGGGCGTCCTGCGAGGTTGCGACTTCTCCAGTACCGATTGCCCAGATGGGCTCATAGGCGATCACGGATTTCGCCACCTCGGCGGCGCTCAGACCCGCCAGCATGGCATTGATCTGGTCCAGCACATACTCCACGTGCGTCCCAGCCTTTCGGACCTCCAAGGGCTCACCGCAGCACATAATCGGCCGCATTCCGGCGTCGAGTACCTTCTTGGCTTTTTCCCCAACGAGTTCATTCGTCTCGCCGTGGTACTCTCTGCGCTCGGAGTGACCAACAACCACATAGGAGCAGCCGAGCTTGGTCAGCATGGCAGTGGATACTTCACCGGTGTAGGCACCTGAGTCGTGAGTTGAGACGTCCTGCGCGCCGTATGCGATGGAGAGTTCGTCCGATTCGACAAGAGTCTGCACGGAGCGAATATCGGTGAACGGCGGCACCACCACTACCTCCACGGCTGAATAGTCGTGCTTGAGATCAGTAAGTGTCCACGCCAACTTCTGCACCAGATGAGTCGCCTCGAGATGGTCGAGGTTCATCTTCCAATTGCCGGCAATAATCGGTGTACGTGCCATTATTCAGTCCTCCAGAACAGCGATGCCCGGCAGCGTCTTACCCTCGAGGAACTCCAGCGAGGCTCCACCACCGGTGGAAATATGCGAGAACTTCTGCTCATCGAAGCCCAGGTTGCGCACCGCCGCGGCGGAATCGCCACCTCCAACAATGGTGAAGCCGTCGGCATCTTGCATGGCCCGTGCCACGGCCTTGGTTCCTTCGGCGAAGGCCGGGAATTCGAAGACTCCCATCGGGCCGTTCCACACCACAGTCTTGGAATCGGCGATTGCTTCCGCGTAAGCGGCGCCGCTTTCCGGTCCGATGTCCAAGCCCATCTCATCGGCAGGAATGTTGGAAACCGGAACAACAGACGCCGGTGCTTCGGCGGCGAACTTCGGCGCAACGACAACGTCTTCCGGCAGAAGGATCTGCACGTTGTTGTCGGCAGCCTTGCGCAGGTACGACGCCGCAGTATCGATCTGGTCATCCTCCAGCAACGAGGTACCGACCTCATATCCCTGCGCACGGAGGAAGGTGAACGCCATGCCTCCACCGATCAGCAGACGATCAGCCTTGTCCAGGAGATTGTCGATGACGCCAAGCTTGTCCGAAACCTTCGAGCCACCCAGCACCACGGTGTACGGGCGCTCCGGGTTGTTCGTGGCACGCGACAGGGAGTCGATCTCCTTGAAGACCAGCTCACCGGCAGCTGAGGGCAGCAGCTTCGCAATGTCATAAACAGATGCCTGCTTGCGATGCACCACGCCGAAACCATCGGAAACAAAGGCGTCGGCCAATGCGGCGTACTCCTTGGCAAGTTCCTCCCGCTCCGCGTCAACCTTGGAATCCTCGCGCGCATCAAAACGCACATTCTCCAGCAGAACGATCTCGCCGTCGTTAAGCGCTGCAACCTTGGCCTGCGCATCCGGGCCAACCGTATCGGCGGCCAGTACAACATCGCGACCCAGTAGCTCACCTAGGCGAGCAGCCACCGGCGCGAGTGAGAACTCCGGCTTGACCTGGCCCTTCGGGCGGCCGAGATGTGCGGAGACGATGACCTTGGCACCCGCGTTCAGCAGACGCTGCAACGTTGGCACAGCGGCACGGATACGACCGTCGTCGGTAATATTACGGGCATCATCAAGTGGAACGTTGAAGTCCGAGCGAACGAAAACCTTCTTACCGACGAGATCGCCGAGCGAATCAATGGTCCTCATAAAATCTTCCTTTCATGCGGATGCCCGCACACGCGCACTGCATGTGCGGGCATCCCGCTTAGCTCATGGTATTCGAGCTGTTCAGTATCAGAGCTTCGCGCCAACGAGGACCGTCAGGTCAACAAGGCGGTTGGAATAACCCCACTCGTTGTCGTACCAGGAGACAACCTTGACCTGGTTGTCGATAACCTTGGTCAAGCCGGCATCGAAAATCGAGGAATGCGGATCGGTCTCGATGTCCTTCGAGACGATTGGATCCTCGGTGTAGGCCAGAATGCCCTTGAGCGGGCCCTCGGCGGCAGCCTTCACGGCAGCGTTGACGGCCTCAACCGTCACCGGCTTGGAGGCCTCGAAGGTGAGGTCGGTGACCGAGCCAGTCGGGGTCGGAACACGCAGCGCGTAGCCGTCGAACTTGCCCTTCAGCTCCGGGATGACGAGGGCGACAGCCTGCGCCGCACCCGTCTTGGTAGGAACGATGTTCAGGGCGGCGGCACGCGAACGGCGCAGATCCTTGTGCGGGCCATCTTGCAGGTTCTGGTCAGCCGTGTACGCGTGAATCGTGGTCATAAGGCCCTTGACAATGCCGAACTCGTCGTTGAGGACCTTGGCCAACGGTGCCAGGCAATTGGTGGTGCAGGATGCATTCGAGATGATGTTGTGGTTGGCCGGATCGTAGTCCTGCTCGTTCACACCGATGACGAATGTTGCATCTTCGTTCTTCGCCGGAGCGGAGATGATAACCTTCTTAGCTCCAGCCTCAAGGTGCGCCTTAGCAGCGGTCGCATCCGTGAAACGGCCGGTGGACTCGATGACGACGTCGACGCCGAGTTCGCCCCACGGCAGCTGAGCCGGATCGCGCTCCTCAAGAGCCTTGATCGTCTGGTCGCCAATGATGATGGAATCCTCGGTGTAGCTGACCTCGCGGTCCAGCTTGCCGAGAATTGAATCGTACTTAAGAAGGTGAGCCAGGGTCTTGTTGTCGGTCAGATCGTTAACTGCAACGACCTGAATGTCGGCACCCTGGGCGAGGGCGGCGCGGGTGAAGTTGCGGCCAATGCGGCCAAAGCCGTTAATACCTACGCGAATTGTCACTCTGTTCCTCCTAGTGCGCTTTCACGCACGTCTCATAGGTGCGGGCCGCACTTAACAGCCCGCGGGTACCGGACTTATTCTGCCGTCCGGGCTCCGTGCAACATTCTACCGCTTACGGCTCTATCAAGAGATGCCCGGTCCATTCCAAGATGCGACCTTGCCCACAACGAGCACACACCAATAGCGAAAGCCGTGCGGAAAGTCCCGGGTTCCCGCCATCTGTGCTACGCGACCCCGCGCTCGTCAAACATATGGGACTCCGCGCCTGGACGCCGGACTTCGTGCCCGCCTTTTCCTATGCCTTCCGGTTGGCGTCCGCCACGGCGTCAAGCGTGGAGGGGATACCAAGTTCCTCGGCCCGCCGATCCGCCATCGTGTTCAGGCGGCGAAGACGGCCCGCCACCGCATCCTTCGTGGCGGGCGGATTGAGCCGCTCCCCCAGCAAGTTCAACGAATCCTCCGGGTAGCGGATACGGAACTCACCCGCCTCACGGAGATTGTCGGGAATATCCTCCCCAAGGATCTCAAAGGCGCGCTTGACCCTGATCACGGCCACGACAGCGGCGTCCGCCGACCGTCGCATATTCGCATCATCGAAGTTCGCCAGACGATTAGCTGAGCCATGCACTTCACGCTCTACACGTAGTTCCTCCCAGCGCAGCACCGAATCGTTTGCACCCATGCGCGTGAGCATCTCCGCAATGGAATCGCCCTCGCGGATATCCACCCGATGCGCCCCGCGCGATTCGCGCGCACGGTAGGGAATCTCCATGCGTCGCGCCAGGCCCCCCAGTGCGTACGCCGCTTCCAGGCTCGGACACACCACTTCCAGTGCAGCGTTACGCCCGGGTTCCAATAGAGAACCACGCGCGAGGAAGGCACCTCTCCACGCTGCGGCCGCATCCGCCTTCGAACCCCCGACAATGGAAGTTGGCAAGCCACGCACCAGACGCCCATGCGTATCCAGGAGGCCCAGCCGACGCGCAATCCGTTCACCATTCTGCGTGATACGGACGACGTACCGATTCGTCTGCCGCGAGGAGGCAGACGTGGTCAGCAGCTCTGGCTGGATGTTGTAGAGCTGATGCACCAGTTCCCACAGATGCCGGGCCGCTCCAGTGTGACTCAGCTCCCCCTGGATAACAACGCGCCCATTGCTGATCTCAAGGCCACCGCTGAACCTGAACATGGCGCAAGCCTCCGCGATAACGCTGGATTGGAGTCGCGGCCGGACGGTTGCCAGTTCGTCCTTCACGGCCTGGGTAAGCGCGGGCATGCCTGATCCATCTTTCTATTCGGTGCACGTCGGTTACTGTGCATTATTATCTTTCGTCAACGTCCCCGAGGATACCCTCGAAAGCGTCTCGGTACGCAGCGGCTAGTCGGAGAGCATCGTGCCGGGCCGAGCCGTCGCCCATTCTAACCTGCCGCAGCAATAATCGCGCCCCGCATTCCGCAGCGGCCGCTTCTGTCTCCCGTATATCGTCAATCGACGACGGATCGGCGACGACGACGTCGAGTCGCAGGTCAGGTGCGTGTGTACGGAACGAACGAATGTGATCGGCAGAGCTCATTCCGCGCGTCTCCTTCTCGGCCAGAAGGTTCAGAGCGAGACCGCGCCGCGCCGTCGTCGCGCACAGGACCTGGCGTAACTCGGGGACCAAAAGGTGCGGAATAACCGAGGTATACCAGGAACCGGGTCCGAAAATCACCCAGTCGGCCGCACTGATTGCTTCGAGGGCCTCGGGTTGTGCCTGCGGATTCTCAGGCAGTAAGCGCACATGCTCCACATGCCCCGGGGTGGTCGCCACCGCAACCTGACCACGTACCAGATGCTCGCTACCGTCCTCGGTGACCTCCGCCTCAATCTCCAGGGGAACCGAGGACATCGGCAGAACGCGCCCCTTGATTCCAAGCAACTGCCCCACCCATTCCAAAGCGGGAACAGTGCCTCCCAACTGTTCCCACATGGAAACGATCAGAAGATTGCCCAAGGCATGTCCGTTCAACGGACCGCTGGAACTGAATCGGTGCTGCAGAACATCCCGCCAGGTTTGCCCCCACTCGCCATCGTCACACAGTGCGGAAAGCGCCATGCGTAGATCGCCGGGCGGGAGAACGCCGAACTCTTTGCGCAGACGACCGGACGATCCGCCGTCGTCCGCTACCGTCACGACGGCGGTCACGTTCTGCGTGATGATGCGCAGTGCCGACAGACTGGCGTAGAGGCCGTGACCGCCGCCAAGAGCGACCACAGCCGGCCCACGCGCTCCCCGTTCCAGCTCCATTACTCTCGCCCCAAATCACGGTGGATGACACGAACGGCATGCCCCCGCTCACGTAGATCCGCGGCAACCGCCTCGGCCATGGCAACTGACCGATGTTTTCCTCCCGTACAGCCGATTGCAATCGTCACATACGGTTTCAGTTCGTGCGCGTACCCCTCCAGGATGCCAGCCATGAGGTTCGAGTAGGACTCCGCAAAGTCTGCTGCCCCATCCTGGCCCAGCACAAAGTCGGACACCGGCTTGTCATGCCCGGTCAAGTGCCGCAGTTCAGATACCCAGTAGGGGTTGGGAAGAAATCGGACGTCGGCCACATTGTCCGCATCCATCGGTAGTCCGTATTTGAAACCGAAGGACATGACGGTCACATGAACCTCGCTGGCCGTTTCCGCTGCCACGAGTTTGCGAATATGCCGAGACAGGTCGTGAACAGAGAACGTCGTCGTATCAATAATCGTGTCAGCGTGTGCACGCAATGACTCAAGTAACTTGCGTTCGACTTGGATGCCGTCCAGCAGCCGCCCGCCTTCCTGCAGCGGATGGGGCGGCGCACCGACTCGTAGCGTTGCACAAGTACGTCATCCGAACAGTCGAGGAAAAACACGCGCATATGTAGGCCGCTGTCACGTAGCTCATCAATGGCGTCTTGAAACTCGGCGAAGAAGCTGCGCGAGCGTACGTCGACGATGACCGCGAGCCGCTGTACGCCCGCGCCCGGTGTTATCAGCCCGGCAAGTGCGCGCAACAGCCGGGGCGGAAGATTATCGACCACGTACCAATCCAGGTCTTCCAGCGTGGCACCCACTTGAGATCTTCCGGCGCCAGACATACCGGTGATAATGAGCAACTCCGGGACCTCGTTCGTGGGCAAGATGGCGTCGGCGTCTTGCTCGGGGATACCGATAGGTATTGACGCGGTGTCATTGATGTCGCTCATACCTGCCATCATGCCACAAAAGTGGCAGGCATCACCCGTCCCCTGTTACGAGACGTGCCACAACAGCACAGAAAACGCGGCGACGCCGAGGCGCTAGGCCGTGTTACGAGGGCGCCTTTTCCGGCGGAGCACCCGGCGCAATGATCGAAACCGGGCCGTGTTACGAGGGAACGTTCCCCGGCGATCCCGAGGCGGGCGGCGCAGTATCGGTGGATGCCGCCGCATTGTCGTTTTCTTCACGCTGCTCGGCGTGCGGGGCTTCGGCGCGCAACGCCGTACTCACCATTGTTGCCAGAGCTGGGCCGATACCCGGCACCGTCTGCAGTTCTTCCGGTGTCGCTCGGCGAATCCGTGCCAGAGAGCCGAACGCGCGCAGAAGCGCTTTCTGCTTGGTAGGCCCGAGGCCGGGGATCGCATCCAGTGCTGAGCGCGTCATGGCCTGGCCACGCTTCTTGCGATGGAAGGTGATCGCAAAACGATGTGACTCGTCGCGTAGCTGTTGCAATAGGCGCAACGCGGCAGAATTGCGGGGAAAAATCACCGGGAAGTCCTCGCCCGGCAACCAGACCTCCTCCAGTCGCTTGGCCAATCCCACCAGGCGAACGTCCGCGCCCAGTTCGTCGATCACGCGCTGCGCGGCATTGACCTGCGGCAGGCCGCCGTCCACCACCAGCAGGTCGGGGCGATAGGCAAAACGACGCGGCCGCCCCAGTGCCGCATCCGCGCCGACACCTTCGTTTACATCGCCGCTGCCGTTCACCCTGCGGACATCAGCCTCATCGCCGCCGCCATCCAGACCGGCGGCTTCGGCAAGGCTCTCCGGGGCTTCCCGTGCCTCCTTCCCGGCGTCCTCCGCGCCACCGGCGTCGTCACCCGCCGCACCGGCAACGAGTCGGCCCAAGCGGCGTCGCAGAACCTCGTCCATTGCCGCCGTGTCATCCGGTACGCCGGTACCTTCTGGCCCTCGCACAATGTAATGCCGGTAGTCGGCCTTCTTCGCGAGTCCATCCTCGAATACCACCATGGAACCGACCTGCTGACGCCCCTGTGTGTGCGAAATGTCGTAGCACTCGATTCGCAGCGGTGCCCGTTCCATTCCCAGTGCGTCGCGCAGCTCTTCCAAGGCCTGAGAACGCACGGTGATATCCGAGGCACGCGCAAGCTTGTGACGTTGCAGGGCCTGCTGCGCGTTGAGATGGACCGTTTCGGCCAGCTTCGCCTTGTCACCACGTCGCGGTGATTTCAGATGTACCGGACCGCCACGCCGCGTCCCGAGCCATGCTTCTAGATCCGCCTGCTCCTCCGGTAGTTCCGGCACCCAGATCTCGCTGGGGAGCGCGCCCAGGGCGGTGTGTTTGCGGTCGTCCACACTATTGGACGACTCCCGCTGCCGGGAAACGGCATCATAGCGGGGATCCGCATATACCTGCATCAACACCTGCGTGATGAGTTCTCCGGTGCTCACACCGGAAACCTCCTCGCTTACCCAGTCCTGTTGGCCACGGATGCGCCCACCGCGTACAAAGAAGACCTGCACGGAGGCTTCTATTTCATCGGCTTCCATACCGAAAACGTCAGCGTCCAGGTTGTCGTCAAATACGACGACGTTGCGCTCTGTCACTGCTTCCAACGCCGCGACCTCGTCGCGCAGGCGTGCCGCCCGTTCAAACTCTTCCGCCTGCGCCGCCGCCATCATCTCGCGCCGTCGCTGTGCGATGGCCGCCGACGAATCTCCATCCATGAACTCAACCACGCCCTCGGCATTCACCCTGTGCTCCGTGGCCGTCACTCGGCCTACGCAGGGCGCGGTACAGCGACCGATATCCGCGTACAGGCACGGCCGCCCGGTGCGTTGTGCCTGCTTGAATTGGCCGGCGGTACATGAACGCATGGGAAAAACCGTAAGCAGGCGATCCAGGGTGTCACGGATGGCCCAGACCTTCGTATACGGGCCGAAGTATCGGGTGCCCGAACGATGCCTTTCACGAGTTATCCACGCACGCGGAAACTCCTCCCCAAAGAAACAGCGAGGTAGGGATAGGATTTGTTGTCGCGGAATACGACGTTGAACCGCGGCTCGAATTCCTTGATCCACGAGTATTCGAGGGTGAGCGCCTCAACCTCGGAACCAACTACCACCCATTCCACTCGGCAGGCGGTGTGAACCATGCGGCGGATGCGGGGCGATAGGGCCATTTCGTCCTGGAAATAATTGGCAAGCCGATTGCGCAGGCTCTTCGCCTTGCCGACGTACAGGACCCGCCCTTCCTCGTCGCGAAAACGGTACACGCCCGGCTGGGCCGGGATTGTGCCCGGCGCCGGACGGTAACTCGCGGGATCTGCCATCAGCGTGCAGCCGCCACCACAGGCGCGAGAAACTCGCCGGTGGCAGAACCTTTACTCTTGGCCACTTGTTCGGGGGTTCCCTCGGCGATGACGCGACCTCCTCCGGATCCCCCTTCCGGACCCATGTCAATGATCCAGTCGGCGGATTTGATGACATCGAGATTGTGCTCGATAACAATCACCGTGTTTCCCTTCTCCACCAGGGACTGCAGAACGGCCAGTAGCTTGCGCACATCCTCGAAATGCAGACCAGTGGTCGGTTCGTCGAGAATGTACACGGTCCGTCCGTTAGAGCGCCGATGCAGTTCAGAGGCCAGTTTGACCCGCTGTGCCTCACCGCCGGAAAGCGTGGTCGCCGCTTGGCCGAGATGAACATAGCCCAGCCCCACCGATTCCAGCGTGGCGAGGTACCGGGTGATGGACTGAATGGGTTCAAAGAACTCACGGGCTTCCCGTATCGTCATATCGAGAACTTCGGAGACGTTCTTACCCTTGTAGCGCACCTCCAGTGTCTCGCGGTTGTAGCGCGCACCGCGGCACACCTCACAAGGGACGTATACGTCCGGCAGGAAATTCATCTCGATTTTCAGTGTACCGTCGCCCTTGCACGCCTCGCACCGGCCCCCTTAACGTTGAAGGAAAAGCGGCCGGGACCGTATCCGCGCACTTTCGCTTCCTGCGTCTGCGCGAAAATCCCCCGGATCTTGTCCCACACCCCCGTATAGGTAGCGGGGTTGGAGCGCGGCGTCCGCCCAATGGGCGACTGGTCCACATGAATGACCTTGTCCAGATCATCAATTCCGGTAATCGCCTTATGCCGCCGGGAACCGTCCGGGCACCGTTGAGCTTGTTGGCAAGCCCCTGGTAGAGGATCTGGTTGACGAGTGTTGACTTGCCGGAGCCGGAAACACCGGTTACGGCAATGAAGCAGGACAGTGGGAAGGATACGGAAATGTTCTGCAGGTTGTTTTCCCGTGCACCGGTGACGGTGATGCGGGCCTTCGGATTGACCGGGCGACGTACCGGGGGCACAGCAATCACCCTCCGACCGGCAAGGTACTGGCCGGTAATGGATTTCTCGTTGGCCACGAGCCCGTCCACGGGACCCGAATACACCACTTCACCGCCGCGCTCTCCCGCACCGGGGCCAATATCAACCACCCAGTCCGCCGTGCGGATGGTTTCTTCGTCGTGTTCGACGACCACCAGTGTGTTGCCGAGGTCACGCAAACGCGTCAGCGTGGCAATAAGGCGCTCATTATCGCGTTGATGCAACCCGATTGAGGGCTCGTCGAGAACATAGAGCACACCGACCAGCCCGGAGCCGATCTGCGTAGCCAAGCGGATCCGCTGTGCCTCACCGCCGGAGAGCGTTGCGGCGCCGCGAGCGAGCGTCAGGTAAGAAAGACCGACGTCGACGAGAAAACCGAGCCGCGCCTGGATTTCCTTGCGCACCTGCGCCGCTATAGCCGCCTGCCGCCTGTCGAGCTGAACGTCGTCAAGGAACCTCTTCGCCTCGTCAATGGACAGGCGACACAGCTCATCAATATTCAGACCGTCGATGCGTACGGCCAGAACCTCGGGCCGCAGCCGCGCTCCGCCGCATGCCGCACAGGGAACCTCGCGCATGTACCCCTCATAGCGGTCACGCGACCAGTCGGATTCGGTTTCGTCATGCTTTCGCATCACGTAGGCAAGAACGCCTTCAAAACCAGTGGCGTATATCCGCTCCCGCCCCCAGCGGTTGCGATACTTCACCTTGACCTTGTAATCCTTGCCACGCAGGATTGCTTGGCGTGCTTTCTTTGGCAACTCGGACCACGGGGTATCCACATCGAAGTCCAGTTCCTCACCGAGTGCCTCCAGCTGTCGAGTGAAGAAGTCTTGATGACCACTCCATGGGGCGATGGCGCCCTGCCTGAGGGTGAGCGAATCGTCAGGAATCACCAGCTCCGGGTCGACCTCGAGTTTCGACCCGATGCCGTCGCAGGCTGGACAGGCGCCATAAGGGGCGTTGAAGGAAAAAGTGCGCGGCTCGATCTCCTCCAGTGCGAGTACGTGATCGTTCGGGCAGGATCGCTTCTCCGAATAGCGGCGCCTACGTTGCGGATCGTCGCCCTCCAGGTCTACTTGCTCGATCACCACAAGTCCGTCCGCAAGCCGGAGTGCGGTTTCAACCGAGTCGGTGAGCCGACTCTTCATGCTGTCACGCGCAACTAATCTGTCCACGACGACGTCGATGTTGTGCCGCAGCTTCTTTTCCAGTTGCGGGGGTTCCTCTAACCTCACCTGTTCACCATCGACGATGGCACGTGAAAAACCTGAGGCGGCGAGCTCGGCAAAAAGATCTTGGTACTCTCCCTTGCGCCCGCGCAGCACCGGTGCCAGCACTTGGAAGCGTGTCCCTTCCGGCAATTCGCTGACTCGATCAACGATTTGTTCTGCGCTCTGCGCCTGAATTCGCTCCCCGCATTCCGGGCAGTATTGCACACCGGCCCGAGCGAAGAGCAGACGCAGGTAGTCGTACACCTCGGTCACGGTACCGACGGTGGAGCGCGGGTTCCGGTTTGTTGACTTCTGGTCGATGGCGACCGCCGGTGACAGTCCTTCGATGAAATCTACATCGGGCTTATCCATCTGGCCCAAGAACTGCCGCGCATAAGAACTCAACGACTCCACGTAGCGCCGTTGCCCCTCCGCGAAAATCGTGTCGAATGCCAAGGAGGACTTCCCTGAACCGGAAAGTCCGGTGAACACTACGAATTCGTCACGCGGAATATCGATGCTGACGTTCTGCAAGTTATGCTCGCGGGCGCCCTGCACGTGGATAACATCATGAGTCACGCCGCAATTCTACATAGAACACGTGTTCGAGCAAAGCGTGGACACCGGGACGTGGCAGCTTCCGCATTTCCCTGGGCTATCAGCGTGTAACCCGCTACGCTTGGTACATGACCACCGTAGCTGTTGAGTACATTTACGACGCGAACAAACTCGATCTCCTGGCACAGGTCCGCCCCAAGCACCGCGAGCATCTCCGCTCGCTTTTCGATGAGGGGAAGTTGCTTGCATCCGGGCCGCTTGGTTCGAGTCACGCTCTGCTTATTGTGGTGGCGGACTCTCCTGAAGAAGGCCTTGCACTCCTTACCGGCGACCCGTTGTTGGAAGCAGGCGTTATCGAGTCGCGTACCGCGCGCGTCTGGAATCCGGTCATAGGACCGTGGAATAACTGATCACTCGGCGGTAGTACTCTGCCGAGGCTGCCTCGGTGGCGACTCGCACGTTATTGGCATGCGCAACGCTCTTGGTGGCATGTCAACACCGCGACTGACCTGACGGGGCCTGGTTCGGTGTCAACGGCGCCGCTAACGGGACACTGCGCGAAAGGCTGGAAGGCCGTTACGCATGCTTACGCGCTTGAGGACCGAAGACCTCAGACTACCTTTCCTGCCTCGTTGTGCCCCATTTTGTCATGACGTCGCGAGACGATCAGCGATGCAACTACTGTGATCAGCACGCACACAATGATGACGCCCAGCGATGCCAGCGGCGGAATCGCCGGAATTGCCTCCAACCACCCCTGACCGTGGCACGCCTCGACGAGCAGTTTTAATCCGATGAAACCGAGAATGGCCGCCAGTCCGTAGTGCAGGTAAATGAGGCGTTCCAGCAGTCCATCCACCAGGAAGAACAACTGCCGCAGGCCCATAAGTGCGAAGGCATTGGCCGCGAAGATAATCAGCGGTTGTTTCGTTAGACCAAATGACGCCGGAATGGAGTCAAGGGCGAACATCAAATCGGCTGAGCCGATGGAGAGTATGCACAGCAGGAACGGCGTAATGTAGGTCCTATTCGCACGACGGACCACTAGTCTATCGCCCACAAACCCGTCCGTGACACGGAAAACTCGCTGTGCCACGCGCACAATCCCATTGGGTTCGTACTCTTCCGGATCCCCTTCGTCACCGCCGGAGACACCCTCTTTGACCTGAGAGTATGCTGTGTAGAGCAAAAAGGCCGCAAAAAGAAAGAATAGCCACGAGAAGCGTTCTAGCAGCGCTGCGCCAAGCAAGATGAAGATCAGACGCAGGACCAGCGCGATGATGATGCCGTATAGCAAGACCTTTTGCTGGTGGGCACGCGGCACCCGGAACGACGCCATGATGATGATGAAAATGAAGATGTTGTCTATAGACAACGAGTATTCGGTGAAGTAAGTGGAGAAGAACTCCACCGAGAACTCCGGGGAGTGCCGGAAGATCATATACACGCCAAAGGCCACGGCGAGCGCGACATAGAACAGCAGCCAGCGGGTGGCCTCACCCAGCGTAGGCTCATGCGGCTTACGGACGTGGCCGACCAAATCCATTGTGATGAGTCCCACGACGAGCAGACCTAGTAGCAGCCACTCTATTGGGTGTACCGCCATGTCGGCGGCAGTTGCGGCGGCAGGCTCCGCCAGCACCGCATGTGAAAGCGGGGAGAGCATATGTTAATCGTTCCTCCGGTAGTTGGTGCCTGAGGTCTCCTCCCGCCATTGCTGGCCTCGGCCCGGACGTAATGCCGTGATGACGAACCGATGTTGTGTGGGAGTACTCCCTCCGGGAGTCATAATACGCGCGTCTTAGCCATTGGCGGCATGCGCACAGCTAGGAACGAACGTGCGATTCCTAACGTGTTCGCCCTGCCCGAACCTCCGCCCTCTTGTTCCGTGCGCGCGCCTCCTTCCTTCGTGCCGGTCAGCGTCGTTTATTTCTGGGCCTGCTGCGCATGCCACAGTTCGCTTTTCAAGTCCTTGATCTCATCCCGGTATCGTGCCGCCAACTCGAAGTGCAATTGCTCTGCGGCGGTATGCATTTGCGCCGTGAGTTCCTCGATGAGCTGTACCAGGCTGCGCGTTCCTTCCGCACGATCCGCCTCCGCCTTAGATGCCCGCCCTTGTGCGTGAGCAGGCTCGCTGCGGTAGCCACCCTCAAGCAGCTCGGCGGTATCGATATCTTCTCGCGCCAGCATGTCGGTTACATCAGCAATCTTCTTGCGTAGCGGCTGTGGGTCAATGCCATGCTCCGTGTTGTATGCGATCTGTTTCTGGCGGCGCCGGTTCGTCTCGTCGATGGCCTCCTGCATATTCGGTGTGATGACCTCGGCATACATATGGACCTCGCCCGAGACGTTTCGCGCAGCGCGCCCGATGGTCTGTATCAGCGACCGCGTTGAGCGCAAAAAGCCCTGCTTATCCGCATCGAGAATCGCCACCAGAGAGACCTCCGGCAGGTCGAGTCCCTCCCGCAGCAGGTTGATGCCGACCAGCACGTCGAACACACCGAGTCGGAGTTCGCGCAGGAGCTTCACGCGTTCAAGCGTGTCTACGTCTGAGTGAAGATACTGCACCTTGACACCGCGATCTGCCAGGTAGTCGGTTAGATTCTCCGCCATTTTCTTCGTCAGCGTGGTGACAAGTACACGTTCTTGGCGTTCTACGCGCAGGCGAATCTGCTCCAACAAATCGTCAATCTGTCCCTCGGTTGGTTTCACCACAATCAACGGGTCTACCAGTCCGGTAGGGCGGATTATCTGCTCGACGACGCCGTCGGACCGCTCGAGTTCATACGGCCCCGGCGTGGCGGAAAGATAGACGGTCTGGCCGATTCGCTCCAAAAACTCATCCCATTTCAACGGGCGATTGTCCAGAGCGGAGGGCAGCCGGAAGCCGTATTCCACCAGTGTCCGTTTGCGCGATGCGTCACCTTCGAACATAGCACCGATCTGCGGAACGGTCACGTGGGATTCGTCAATGATGAGAAGGAAATCCTCGGGGAAGTAGTCGAGCAACGTGTTAGGAGGCGTGCCAGGCCCACGTCCATCAATGTGCCGGGAATAGTTCTCAATGCCTGAACACGTGCCGATGTTTCGCATCATTTCGAGGTCATAGGTGGTTCGCATCTCCAAACGCTGCGCCTCAAGGAGTTGGTTCTGACTACGCAGAGTTTCCAGGCGCTCACCAAGTTCCTCTTCGATATCCGCCGTGGCGCGCGCCATCCTTTCCGGTCCAGCAACGTAGTGCGATGCCGGAAACACATGCGCCTGTCGCACCTCCCGGATGACGTTGCCGTTGAGCGGATGCAACAAGCTCAGTTCATCAATCTCATCACCAAAGAACTCAATTCTGATGGCAAGTTCTTCATAAACGGGGATGATCTCTACCGTGTCTCCGCGCACGCGGAAAGTACCACGTGCGAAGGCGATGTCATTGCGCGTGTACTGCATGGCGACGAACATGCGCAGCAGATCGTCGCGGTCTAGCACCTGCCCGACCTCCAGCTGGACCATACGGTCCACGTACTCTTGCGGTGTGCCCAGGCCGTAGATGCAGGACACTGAGGAAACCACAACGGTGTCGCGCCGGGTGAGCAACGAGTTCGTCGCCGAATGCCGCAACCGCTCCACCTCGTCGTTTATCGAGGAGTCCTTCTCGATAAACGTATCCGTCTGTGGCACATACGCTTCCGGTTGGTAATAGTCATAATAGGAGACGAAGTACTCGACAGCGTTATCCGGCATGAGTTCACGGAACTCGGCCGCCATCTGCGCGGCGAGGGTTTTATTTGGTTCCAGGATGAGGGTGGGACGCTGTACCTGCTCGACCAGCCACGCCGTCGTCGCCGATTTACCGGTGCCGGTAGCGCCTAGGAGGACGATGTCCTTCTCACCAGCGTTAATCCGTTCTGCCAACTCGGAAATGGCTTGCGGCTGGTCGCCCGCTGGTTGGTACGGGGAGACGACGCGGAACGGGCTTTCGGCCCGAACGAGCTCGGTAACAGGACGCATACATTCCAGGCTACTCCGCACGCCACCGGGAGAGCTAACGCACCCGTTCGCCTTTCGCGCAATGCACCGTGCGGAGTGGACAATGGAAGTTCAGGGCGAAGAGGATTAGGGGCAAAGAAGGAGTGTCATGTCCGAGTCAAATTCCGCTTCGGCGCAACGAAACGGGTCCGATACACGGCGTCCCAACCGTGAACCGGTTAGTTCGCAGGAAGCGCATCCGTGGCGCACCGAAGGCCTGCCGGAGATTGACCGCGCGGACGCCGCTTCTCGGCTGCGCGGACGCAACGACAACAATCAAAAATCCAGGCTGCCGAGGTGGCTGCGCACGCTTCTCATTGTCGGTGTTGCATGGGCCGTGAGCTTCATCTTTCTCACACAGATCCAGCGCGCCATCAATCCGGTGGTGGAGCTGCCCTACAACGAGTTCTACTCGCAGCTCCAGAAGAACA
The DNA here is from genome assembly GCF_003073475.1 of Actinobaculum sp. 313. Lineage (GTDB taxonomy): Bacteria > Actinomycetota > Actinomycetes > Actinomycetales > Actinomycetaceae > Asp313. Next base: position 1,861,838 of record NZ_CP029033.1, read on the forward strand.
ACATCGAGACGATTTCCGCCCAGGGCGACAGCATCGAGGGCGAATTGCGGAAGACGACCACCTACGAGGGCCAGAAGTACACCCAGTTCACCACGGAAAGGCCCACGTGGGCGGATGACTCGATGGCGCGCCTGCTGAGTCGCAACGACGTCACCATTACGGCAGTCTCCCCTATCCAGAGATCGAACCCCATTCTTACCCTTGTAGTATCCCTGCTGCCGATAGCTCTGATTTTCGGCTTCTACTGGTGGTTCCTGCGGCGGCAGATGCGCGGAACCTCCTCGTTGTTCGGCTCAAAGCAGCACAAGCCGGTTGATCCATCCGTCAACCGCGTGACCTTCGACGACGTCGCCGGTATCGACGAGGTCGAGGAGCAACTGCGCGAGGTCGTCGACATGCTGCGTGACCCGGAAAAGTACACGCGGCTGGGCGCGAAGATTCCCCGCGGTATCTTGTTGGAAGGTGGACCTGGCACGGGAAAGACCCTGCTTGCCCGTGCCACTGCCGGAGAGGCCGATGTTCCGTTCTTCTCGATTTCAGCGGCAGAAATCGGCGGAATCCTGGCCGGCAAAGGCGCCTCCGATGTGCGGTCCCTGTTCGAGGCTGCCCGCAAGGTGAGCCCGGCGATAATCTTCATCGATGAGATTGATGCCATTGGCCGGTCTCGTTCGCAGGTTAATTCGATTGGTTCCAATGAGGACCGTGAGCAGACCTTGAATCAAATCTTGACCGAGATGGACGGATTCTCCGCCACGGAGAGCATTATCGTTATCGCCGCCACCAATCTGGCCGAAGTACTCGACAGCGCTCTTACTCGTGCCGGACGCTTCGACCGCACCATCACCGTGTCCCCGCCGGACCAGAGTGGCCGTGAGGCGATCCTTCGAGTTCATACGCGGGGCCGCCCACTCGATCCGACGGTTTCTCTGGCGGCGGTCGCCAAGTCCACCCCGGGCCTTACCGGCGCCGACTTGGCAAATCTCGTGAATGAGGCCTCCCTCCTAGCCGCGCGGCGTGGTGCGCAAACCGTCGAAATGTCCGATTTCACCAATGCTTTAGAGACGATCCAACTGGGTGTGGAACGGGCCGTCGTTATGGACCAGGCCGAGCGGGAACGAACCGCTTGGCACGAGGCCGGGCACGCCCTGCTCGGCATGATCCAACCCGGCGCCGACCCGGTGCGTAAGATCTCCATCATTCCGCGTGGCCGCGCCCTCGGCGTCACTCTCTCAACCCCGGAATCGGACAAGTATGGCTACGACAAGGCCTATCTACGCGGTCGGATCATCGGGGCCCTCGGCGGTATGGCTGCCGAGCAGGAGGTCTATGGCGTAGTGACAACCGGTGCCGAATCCGATCTTCGCACCGCCACCGGCATTGCCCGGCAGATGTTCGGACGCTGGGGCATGTCGGAGAAAATCGGCCCCGTCCAGGTGTACCCGGTTGAGGGTGACCCCCGCTCACAGGGGGTGTCCGACGAGCTTCTATCCGCAGTCGACGACGAGGTGCGCGCCCTCCTTTCAGAATGCTATGCAGAGGCGCGTCGCTTGCTGGCAGAACACCATGATCAGCATCAGGCGCTCGTGAATGCTCTCCTGGAGCAGGAGACTCTGGATGAAGATGATGCCTACCGCGTGGCCGGTATCGCTAAGCACTCCGACGCGCCGCGGATCGCCGCCAAGTTTGCTCCGCCCTCCAGTGCAACGCCGGATGCCGCTGTCATACAGCAGGACTGAGGCCTCGATGCGGCTCGAACAAGCACTCTGGCGAGTTGCGGCTGTCGCTTGTCGGCAGGTGAACGGCCCCTGTACACCTGATGTCGGCCGTGGGCCACGGTCGGCCATCATCGGGCTGCGCTTGGTGGCAGGGCTCTTAGGCTCGCTACGCCAACAATTGGCCGGGCAGGAGGACAACGGCCTATTGTTCTTTCTCAGGCACCACCGCTAGGTAGAAGCGCGGGTCCGCACTGCACCAGCTTCCGCCCCCAAGCGGCACGAATCCGGAGCGGGAAAAGACGGCTGCGATAGTGTCGTAAGCGCAGGATGTGTTATCGCCACCGGGGCCGGGCCGGGTGAGCAGAGTGCCATCCCGCCCCTGAGGATCGGGGGCCCCCTGTTTCAGAGGTGAGGTCGTTCCGTACAGTAGACCTTCCTCGCATTGCCGCGTACGCAAACCCCAATGGGCAAGCCGCGCCTGTGCACGCGCAAGGTCATGAGGTGTAGCATGCGGCGCGCCTTCATTCGAGGTACCCGCATACAGGTTCCTCGCGTAAGGCCGCAGCCATGACGCCCACAGGTCATCAACCTGCGCTTGTAGAGCCTGCTGCGAACCGGCATTCTCCAGCCACATGTCTGCCAGATGTTCCAGAGATTCCTGCGGAGGCTGCGCGGCGAGGCGAGCAGCCGCATCCTCGGCTGACATTCCCCGTGCTTGCACCAGACGCGACAGTCGCACATCACGGTCCGCCGCGACCACAACATTCGCATGATAGGCATTTTCACGCGGACTGCCGGCGAGCAGCGCCAGCTCAATAATCACGATTCCACTTGGATCGGCGCGCTCCCATCGCTCTAGGTGCTCATCTGCGAGCGCCCAGGTCCGCGGGTGCGTTATGGCAGAAAGCCGAGCGCGAGCTGCGGCGTCGCCGAAGACAACATGCGCTAACGCTGCTCGATCAACGCGGCCGTCACGGACGGTGTCAGGCCATTCGGCAGCAACTTCCGCTACGGCCGAGCCACCCGGCGCAAGCACCTGCCGGGCAACAGCGTCTAGTTCCAGTACATGCGCGCCGCGCGTGGCGAGCATCCTCGCCACCGTCGACTTCCCGGAACCGATTCCACCGGTCAAGGCAACGGTCAACATGCTGCATCCTCTCCTTTTGCTTCTGTGGGCGTCGCCTCGGCATGCACGTAGCATGCAACGCAAACAGGCCCGCGTGGTCACGGTTCCGTTCGGCTACACGGCGAGACTGCACGCCCACTCGGCGATCCCGCTTGCCTACGCCGCAGTTCCACCCGCTGGGCGGAGACGGCGGGATTTGAACCCACGAAGGCCTTTAGCCGACGCCGTGGCCCCAGGTTCGCGGTGGAGAATGGGGGATTCGAACCCCGCGGGTCTCCGACACCCGTTGGCCACTGCGCACGGTGCGCTGATCGGTAGCCGGACGATAGCACTGGTTGCCATCTGAATGCTATGCGTTTCATCGTAGTCCACGCCCGCGAAACCGGTACGCCAAGACTATTACCCTGCGTACGCCCAGGTCATCCCGTCACCGGCGACCATGCCCGCGTGCTGGTACCCACTGCTATCCCATCGTGACTCATGGGTGTGCATTGCTACGATGAAGGTACTAGTCTCGGAATATGAACCTCACGGATGTCTCCATTGGAATTGGAACCTGGTACATGGGCGAACAGGCACGCCTGCATGATAGCGAGGTCGCCGCGATCCGCCACGGACTCGATCTTGGCCTGCACGTTGTTGACACGGCGGAGATGTACGGCAGCGGAGCAGCAGAGGAACTCGTAGGCGAGGCCATCGCCGGTCGTCGCGATGAGGTCTTTCTTGTTACGAAGGTTCTGCCGAGTAACGCCTCCGCTCGTGGAACGCGCCGCGCACTCGAAGCTTCGCTACGTCGCCTCCGCACCGACCATGTGGATCTGTATCTGTACCACTGGCGGGGCGGGCACCCGCTGGCCGAGACCGTTGACGCGCTGGAGGAGGCCGTCAGCGACGGCCTGATAGGAAGATGGGGCGTATCAAACTTCGACATGTCAGACATGGCCGACTTGGAGGAGATCGGCGCCGTTCCCGCCGCCAATCAGATTCTCTATAATCTCACCCGCCGCGGGCCTGAATATGATCTGCTGCCCTACTTGCGCTCTGCCGGAATTGACATTATGGCCTACTCACCGCTGGAGCAGGCGCGCCTCTTCCACGGCCGCAATGGAAAACATCTTGCTGGCATCGCGGCGGACCTGGGTGTATCGCCTGCCACCTTAGCGCTGGCATGGGTGGTTCGCGACGGCGGTATCGTTGCCATTCCGAAAACGAGCCATCGCTCGCGGATGGAGGAGAACGCCGCGGCGGCTTCGCTCAAACTGGATAGCTCGGTGCTGGCCGAACTCAACGTGTTGTTTTCACCGCCCACCGGCCCTGAACCGCTGGAAATGCTCTAACACAGGCGAAAGAAGAGCGTCATGTGCACAAACATAACCGGGTAGCCCCTCTCGGGCGGCTACCCGGTTATCTCACGGCCTCAGCCTCTAGCGGCTCTATTACCGCCCGGCAGCGCCGGTCAGTTTGAGTGGCTCAGCTTGAGTGTCTCAGCGCGTCTCATCCTCATAATCGCAGATGCGCTGCACCTTGACTCCACTGCGCGACTGCGGGTCAAACTCGTTCGCCAAGTAGTTCTCCAGCAGCACCTTCGCGGTCTCGATGCCGAGTACCTGAGATCCCATGGCAATGAGATTGGCATTATTGGAGAGCGTCGCCCGCTGTGCCTGGTAGACGTCCGTTACGCAGGCGCAGTAAGCGCCCTTGACTTTGTTGGCGGCGATGGAGACACCAATACCGGTACCGCAAACGACTACACCGCGGTCAGCCTTGCCGGCCACGACATCTTCCGCAACCTGCACGGCGACATTGGCGTAGATCGGGTCATCAGCACCGTAGTCGATAACTTCATGGCCAAGCTCCTCGGCCTTGGCCATCAGTGCCTTCTTAAATTCAGTAGCGTTCGGATCGCATCCGAAAATGAGCTTCATACGTACTCCTGCCTCATTGTTTGTGTAGCCGCGCATCATTCCGCCGCCACAACGGGTGGGCATCGTTGGCCCGCTCCTCATTCTATGCGCATGAGCCGCGCATCGACTGGACAACGAAAACGCCTCCAGCGTACTCGACACTCGTCTCGCCCGTCAGGATGCCGTTTATTGCCTGTTCCACAGCCGAAAACCGGTCATATGCGCACGTTCCAAACGGTGCGGTGGTCATTTGTCCAAGCAATCCGATGGTGGCGGGGCGGTGCGGCACCGCCCCACGATTCAGTGGCGGGCCTGATGAGCACACATGCCCGCGGGCGCCGGGAACCCCACGACTACCGGCAGCTTGCCCGCCGCGGACGCCGGTTCCACGGGCTCCGATCCCTCGGGTACCAGCGGTTCGTTGGGGTTGGCCTGACAATGGGATGCGGGTGGGACGTACTGAATTGTACCGGGCTTGGCGGAGTGGGTGGATGCACCGAAGGATGACTGGTACGAGTGCACTGAGGAAGTACCGGAAGGCGTTGCGAGAAGTTGCGAAGCTGCATCGCATGTGGCGCAGCGTTCTATGCGAGACTGGTCTCGTGAAGAGGAACGCACTCAGCCAGATTGATCTCGCTTCACGACCCGAGAGACAGTATCTGGGGTCACCAGCACCCGACGTGACCACAGTCCTAGATAATCTTGTCTGTTTCCAAGCGCAAATAGGCCGTGCGGCTCTCGCCAGCTGGAAACTCCGCACTACGAATGGTTCAACAGACTTAATACGTACATGGTCTCTTCGTGGCACGCTTCAACTGGCAACTCGCTCCGACACTAGAGTTCTTGCACTACTCTCACGTGAACGAAACGAAGCTGAAACGAGACGAGTGCTCGAAAATCACGGACTTACCGGAAGACAACTGGAGAAGCTCATCGACTTCCTCGTTGAGGAACTGCACGACGGTTCACCTCATTCGCGCGATCAGCTGTACGAAGTGACCGCTACGCGCTTTGGAAGTGAAACCGCGAGCACCGCGCATACGCCTTGGGGCGGAGTCATGAAACTCATCGCCTGCCGCTACGTATTAGAAGTCGTTAGCGACAACTCTCGTGGAACGCTCTTCCGCATAGATTCTCCTTTACCAGATACTCGGGTACCAGACGTTGTCGAAGCTCATGGTTCATTGCTATGGGAACGCTTTCTCACTGGTTATGGGCCGGCGTTACCGCGTGACTTTCAGCGTTGGCTAGGGATAAGGGCCGCCGATCTAAGGCCGCTGAGACTCGCTGCCGACGTTCCCAATACGGCCCCGACACCGTTGCGACCCGATGATGTTCAAACTGTGCCGCACTCTGCTTCTACCGCATCAGGGCACGAGGTGGCCTCTTCTGGTAACTTGTCACCGGTAGTGCTACCGGAGTTTGATCCATACATTGTCACCACCGCTTCACGATCCAGTCTCTTCAGCTCGCCGTCCATCGCGAAGGGAGTCGTTCGTCCGGGCGGCTGGTTAGCTTCGAGTATCCTCCTGGGACACCAGATCGTCGGATACAAGGAAAAAGGAACACCTGCCTCATTCCTAGTCGACGCAAAGCATGCTGGAGCAGTACAAGAGGAGCTCGCCCCCGCTGGCATCCAGGTTAAAGCTTCATAAACCGGCCACGAATCGACTGACACGAGTGCGACAAGCCAGGCTGCACAGTACTGTCGTATGCCGACGAAACGTGTAGGCCAGTTGCCAGGGTGTCATGATGAGTCATATCGAACGAGTCACCATATCCAGAGCGGAATTCAACCTCATCCAAGTCGCTAACAATCCAAATACCGATATCGGTCACCACATCTAGTCTTTTGCTGACAAGGGGCAGCGCGTACGACGTTCCACTCTTTGCGACCATCGCCATCGATAGAGCGGTGATTCACCCCTGTTATGCCCGTATCCGCGCATCAGGGGCAGGCCTGCCCCGCCTAAGCCGCGCGCTACCTCAACACCCACCCTTCACCACTTGACCCACAGGAGCATCGCTATTCGAACGTAAAGAGCTTGCCGCCGGGCCAGAAAGCACTTTCAGAGCCTAGGTCTGCAGTTGCGCGCGATGGCATGCCGACTGGTTCCTACCCGTCCTATTGGTGCTAGGAGCCAGTGGTTCCTCAGTCCGCACGCAATGGCCGACCATTCCAAACGCACTTCGGCCACTCGAGCTCACTACCTCTGTACAGCCACCCGCCAGATTGACATCACCATGCATTCCAAGAAAAGAGCGCACACAATTTCGAACCCCAACGCATGACCAGGTGTCGGCGTGTGCCCGGTATAGCGACCCAGATAGCGCCCGTACACCACTCTTTCTTCACGGTTCCGGTACAGGCCCCTAACGGCCCTTACCCTTAGATTCCCTGTAGGCTCGCCAAATCATTTGCCCGGCCACGAAAAGCAGATACGCCGAGAACAGCACATTTCCTTGGAAAGGCGTGAACACCCCCGCCAGATAGGAGCTGAATGGCACACACACCGAGGCTGCCAGACCAACGATCAAACCGGCCCGCACATTGACGTTGCCTCGTTTCGTATTCGCAACAGTGCCGGAAATAGAGCCCGGAATCATCATAAGAAGAGAAGAGCCTCGCGCAACAAGATCCCCGATGCCGAAGAAGAACATCATCGCGGGCACCACGATGGCACCACCACCCACACCGATCGGCCCCGCAATAACACCGGTGAGTAATCCAGTGAGGATAAGCAGTAGAAAGGACAGCCACGTCATGTGAAAAGGCGAATCCCGCACCGGAATGACGAACCAAAGAGTGACGACAACCGCGAGGAGGAAAGCAACAAATGCTCCCTTGACAACGTTCAAGGGGAGGCGGTCAAGCAGCCTGCTACCGAGCTGCGCGCCGACCGTTATGCCTAAGGCAAGGGCCAACGCAACCAGCCAGTTGATGTTTCCACGCAACGCGTAGCTCGTAACGCCCACCAACGCCGTCGGCAACATGGCCGTGATCGACGTACCCGCGGCAACCTTGTGGTCCATGCCGATCCACAGCGTGAGAAGCGGAACGATAACCGTTCCACCACCAATCCCGAACAGTCCGGACAGAAGCCCGGCGGCTAATCCGGTGATGATGAGTCGAGGAATGGGGTACCGTCCATCAATTGCTTTCACGCAGCCAGTATAGGGCGTTGCTCCGCCGTAGAAGCGGCCTGTTCAGCGCCGGGGAACGGCCGCCTCCGTGTCGCGAAATGGCAGGCCATCGATAAACACCACCGACGGCTGCTGGGTCACCGCGATATCTTCCTCGGGGTCGGCGTCGTACACCACAAAATCCGCCGGAGCTCCTTCTTCCCAGGTGGGCAGGCCAAGTCGGCGACGACCATCGTAGGACGCTGCCGCCATCACCACATCGGCTGGCATCCCGTCTGCCACCGCGCATATCAACTCCCGCGGCAGACCTCCTAGTTCGGCCACATCGCCATCGGTGTCGGATCCCATAATGAAATGCCCGCCGACTTCCAGCATCAGGGCCACATGGTCGCGGCGCCGTGCATCCATGGCGAGCATATGTTCCTTATACACCGGGTACTTGGTGGCCCGCGCCGCAATATCGGGGAACGTGGCCACCTGTCGCAGGGTCGGGTCAACCAGAATGCCCTGATCCCGTGCCTCGATGAAATGATCGCGTACCATGCCAGAGCCGTGCTCAATGCTGTCGACGCCGGCCTCCAACAAATCATCAACGGTCCTAGCCGCGAAGGTGTGCACCGCGACGCGCGCACCGGCATCGTGTACTGCGGCGACGGCGTCCACCAGCACGTTGCGTGGCCACAGTGCGCGCAGATCGGAGTCCGCTCCTTCCGAGCGGTCGATCCAGTCTCCGACGATTTTCACCCAGCCATCGCCCCGCCGCGCCTGCCGTTCCGCTTCTGCGGGTAGATCGCGCGGTTCCAGCTCGACGGCGAGGTAGCGCAGGTAGCGCATCGGGCGCGCCAGGTGTTGACCGGCCCGCAGCACCTTGGGCAGGCCGGAGCCTAATAGGGGCGCGACGTCGCGTTGTGCGCCCATTTCTCGGATGTGTGTAACACCCAGACCACGGCACACCATCAGCCGCCTTAACACCTCAGCATCGCAGACCTGTTCCGGCGTGCGGCTCAGGCCCGGGTGTGTATGTGCGTCCAGGAGACCGGGGTAAATCCAACCGGTGATCTGCTCAACCGGACCGGACGGCGCGCAGTAGCTGATGAGTCCGTCCTTGATCCACACCTCGCTACGTTCGCTACCCCGCAAGGTGCCCGTCAGGTGATAGCCGGTCATCTGCGCTCCGATCCGCCCGCGCTACTCCTCAGCGCAGGAAGCGCTGCAGGTCCGTCATATCGATATCGTCCAGGCTGGGGTGAGCCGCCCCGGCATTGGTCGGCTGTTGTGGCAGTCCGAAGGCACTTCCCGGCGCGGACTGCGTGCCGGCGGCCTGTTGCGCTTCGAGATTGGCCCGTGCTGCGGCCTCCGCCTCCTGGCGAGCACGCTTCGCCGGATTGCCGGAACGTCCTTTCTTCGAGCCTGATCGCTTCTTCTGCGAACGCTTCACCTTGCGGGAGCCGCCTCCCCCACCTCCGGACATCCCCGGCATGCCGGGCACCCCGCCGCCGCGGGAGAGCTGCTGCATCATCTTGCGGGCCTGCTCGAAGCGGTTAATGAACGCGTTGATTTCCTGCACCGTGGTACCGGAACCGTTGGCAATCCGTAGACGACGCGAACCGTTGAGAATCTTCGGGTCGTTCCGCTCCGCCGGTGTCATGGAGTTCACGATGGCCTCAATACGGTCAACCGAGCTCTCATCGAATTCCTCCAGCGCCTGCCGGTACTGTCCCATTCCCGGCAGCATTCCCATGATCTTCTTCATGGAACCCATGCGCTTGATCTGGTGCAGCTGATCGATGAAGTCGTTCAGGGTGAAGTCGCCGCCAGCCATCTTATTGGCCAGTTCGGCTTGTTGCTGTTCATCCCAGGTCCGCTCCGCCTGCTCGATAAGGGTGAGAATGTCACCCATATCGAGGATGCGCGAGGCCATTCGGTCGGCGTGGAACTGTTCGAAGTCGCCGAGCTTCTCGCCGGTAGACGCGAAAAGAATCGGAACACCGGTGACCCCGCGCACCGATAGCGCCGCACCACCACGGGTGTCTCCGTCGAGTTTGGAAAGTACGACGCCGGTGAATCCAACTCCTTCTTGGAAGGCGTTGGCCGTCGCAACGGCATCCTGGCCGATCATGGCATCAACCACGAACAGCACCTCGTCCGGATTGACGGCAGCGCGAATATCAATCGCCTGCTGCATCATCTCCTCGTCGACGCCGAGCCGTCCCGCGGTATCCACCACGACGATGTCATAACCCTGCTCACTCGCATGAGCCACGCCGCTACGAGCCACCTGCACCGGGTCGCCGACTCCATTGCCCGGTTCAGGCGCCCACACATCAACCCCGGCCTGCTCGCCGACCACCTGAAGCTGGGTGACGGCATTTGGACGCTGCAAGTCGGACGCCACTAAGAGTACTCGATGCGACCTCTCGCGCAGCCACACGCCAAGCTTTCCAGCCAACGTGGTCTTTCCAGCGCCCTGCAAGCCGGCGAGCATGATGACGGTGGGCGGGTTCGCCGCCAGCGCGAGCTCCCGCGACTGTCCGCCGAGGATCTCCACCAACTCATCGTTGACGATTCGCACCACCTGCTGCGCCGGGTTCAGCGCTTGCGATGCGAGCGCACCGGTAGCCTTCTCCCGCACTGCCGCGGTGAAGGAACGGACAACAGGGAGCGCGACATCCGCATCCAACAGTGCGCGCCGGATCTCGGAAACGGTCTCCTCCACATCTGCTGCGGAGAGCCGCCCCTTCGAGCGCAGATTCTTAAATGAGCCGGTAATACGGTCGGAGAGCGTATTAAACACAGTCCTGCCTTCGGTTTGTGATCGTCATACTTCGCACAGTCTACGCCAGTCGGCTATCGCAATGCCCGGTACGCCCTCGCCTCCTCCCGTCCGAGAATCATCACGGCTGCATGAGGGACGAAGGGACGCCTCGAAGTTGTCAGCCCAGAAGGGCGTCGACAAAGTCCTCCGGTACGAAGGGCGCAAGGTCGTCTGCACCCTCCCCCAGGCCGATGAACTTAACGGGCACTCCGAGTTCGCGCTGCACTGCGATGACGATGCCGCCCTTCGCCGTGCCATCCAGCTTAGTCAGAACAATGCCTGTAATGCCGGTGACCTCGGCGAACACCTGCGCCTGACGCATCCCGTTCTGCCCGGTTGTGGCATCCAGAACGAGTAGTACTTCGCTCACCGGCGCCTGACGCTCCATCACCCTCTTGATTTTGCCGAGCTCGTCCATCAGTCCCGCCTTGTTCTGCAGACGGCCGGCGGTATCAACGACGACGACGTCGACGCCGCGTTCGGTTCCCTGTTTAATCGCTTCGAAGGCGACCGAGGCCGGATCGGCACCCTCGCGTTCCGAGCGCACAACGTCAACGCCCACACGCTCGCCCCAGGTGGTGAGCTGGTCCGCCGCGGCGGCACGGAAAGTGTCGGCCGCACCGAGAAGCACCGTCTTTCCTTCTGCAACGAGTACGCGCGCCAGCTTTCCGACCGTTGTCGTCTTTCCGGTACCGTTCACACCGACCATCAAGATAGAAGCGGGATGAGAGACCTCACTTCCGGTGCTACCCGGGGTAACATCAGCGTCGTCCGGGGAAGATGCCGCCGCAGTCTCATCCGCATTTGACACGGGCGCCTCCACATGCAGGCTGCGATCCATATCGGCATCGACGAGGCGAATGAGTTCAGATCGGAGGATGGCCCGTACACGCTCGGGATCCCGCGTGCCTTCAACCTTCGTTTGCGTGCGCAGGGCGTCCATGATTTCCGCCGTCGGATCCAGCCCGACATCGGCCATCAGCAGGGTATCTTCAATTTCTTCCCAGTCCGCCGGCGACAAATCACCACGGGAAAGAATGGATAGCAGAGTCTTGCCGAGTCCCCGGATCGGGCAAGCCGGGCGCGCAGGCGTTGCATTCGTGATGGAAGCGACTCCGGCATCTCGAGCGGGACAACCGTGATTTCCGGCTCGGCCACTACCTCCGGCTCGCCGGGAAGGGCCTGATCACCTGCTGGTACCGCTTCTTCAGAACCGGCCTCCGGAAGCGCGGGCTTCTCCTGCACGGGCGGCAGGCGGTAGTCGTCGCGCCGCCTTCCCTTCACCACAACGGCTGCAATCACACCAACCGCGGCGAGAATGGCAACGATGATAATAGTGATCGTCTGAGTCTTATCCACGCAGCCAGTCTAGCGGGACCGGTACCGCTAGCGTAGAGCGTCCGCTCACAACGTCGCGGATCACAGCCCGCTGCGCGGTTGATATCTGTATTCACCCCTGAGCAACGTATCCGTCTCCAACCAGAGTGCCGCCATCCAGATACCTTCGCTTGGCGGCGGTGCGACCACGCCGCCTACCCCGCCCCTATGGCGCAGCGTTTAGGCTGAGCGGCGCTGCTGCATACTCGGCTTTGGCCATGTGGGTTGCAGCGGATGTGAGTCCTGCACGAGGTCGCTCAGCGGATCGATGCCACTAGCCGCTTGGCGTGGACCGGTTGGAGCGTTATCCACGCTATCCGCAGCAGTTTGTGCCACCGCGTTTTCATCGCCAGCAGCGTTTCCCTGTACTGCGTGCGCCGCCTCCGCAGGCTCCAAATCGCCAGACGGCTCCTCGCCCTCGCCCCTTTTGGATGGCAATACCGCCGACGCAGCTTCGCTCACCTTGGCAAAGACCGGAGCGGAGACCGCCTTCATCGACGCCGTCGCGTGCCGTTCCATGGTGACCATCCGGCTCCACTCGTTCTCGATATCCTCCGGACGAATGTAGGGGTCGTCATCCACCGGAAAACTGCTAAAGACATCCGAGACTCCAGCATCTCTGACCCGCACCTCAAAATCGTCGACAGACGCACCGTCCGAACGCAATGCGCTCACCGTGTCGGAGACTACCGAGTTGACGTCGCGCCCACTCGAAGCGAACACGAGGTAGTAGATTGTCCAGACCGCAGCCAAAACAGCGAGCACGATGAGAATTGCAGCAAACACGTAGTCAATTATCGCCGAGAATCTGTATGAATTCAGTGAGGCGCGGCTCGACACGCCGTGAACTCCATTACACCCTCACGTTGTGCATGTCAAGCATTTCGCAACAATTTGATAAAGCTTGGTTTCGTTCCGATTACACAATAATGCGGCTCAGACGGGCAGGGTTGCCCATAGTGGCAAGATTCCGCCAGTACCGCCGTTATACGATGTTTATCGCCTCGGCCGCTCATTGTGGTGCCATATCGCGCATTCGCTGCGACACCACACTGGTGAGACCTTCCTCACGCATCGCGACACCGTAGAGTGTATCGGCGATTTCCATGGTCCGTTTCTGGTGAGTGATGATCAGCAGTTGGGACGAGTGCTGCAGCTCCTTGAAGATCTCGATCAGGCGCGACAGGTTCACGTCGTCGAGCGCTGCCTCCACCTCATCCATGACATAGAACGGGGAGGGACGCGCCATGAAAATTGCCACCAGGAATGCAATGGCCGTCAATGACCGCTCGCCACCGGATAGCAACGACAGTCGCTTCACCCGCTTTCCTGCCGGTCGGGCCTCAATTTCGATACCGGTTGTCAGCGGCGAGTCGGGGTCCGTGAGAACGAGACGCCCCTCGCCGCCAGGAAAAAGTCGCGCGAAGACCTCCGTGAAACGGTCGGCGACATCGGCCAATGCTGATCGCAGCACATCTTCGATATGCTCATCGAGATCGCGAACGATCTGCAGCAAGTCATCGCGAGACTTGCGCAGATCCATGAGTTGACCGGCCAGGTAACGTTGCCGCTCCTCCAACGCGGCATGTTCCTCCAGCGCCAGCGGATTGATCTTCCCAAGCCGTGCCAGATCGCGCTCCGCTCGCGCCAACCTTCTCTCCTGTTCCGCGCGCACATAGGGCACTTCGCCATCTTCGGTGGGGATCATGGCAAGAGGTCCGTACTCCTCGATAAGACCCTCCGCCTCCATTCCCAGTTCTTCCAGGGCCTGCGCCGAAAGTTGCTCAAACCGTAGGCGCAGCTCTGCGCGAGCCAGTTCGCGGCGATGGCCGAGATCCGCTAGTTCACGCTGCGCGGACTGCAGTTCGTCAAGGTGCCGCCGAGCGGCGGAAATCTCCGTTTCCCGTGCCGAACGCGACGAATCCGCTGCAGCACGCTTCTCTCCCACCTGTGTGCGCAGCGCTCCGGCCGCGGAAAGCGCACGTTGCGCCCATACGCCAACCTCGGATGCCGACTGCGCCGCCACCGCCCGCCGTTGTGCCGCCTGCTCCTCCCGGCGGATTCGCTCCTCGACCGCAGCCGCCTGGCGGCGCAGAGACTCTCCGCGTCCGGCAATGGCGCGAAGGCGTTCTTCCCGCGTACGCAAATGCAGACGTGCTTCCGTCTCCGCCTGCCGTGCGGTGCGGGTCTTCTGATGCGCCTCGTCCCGTTGCTTGCCCGCTTCCTGCACGCGCTCCTCGAATGCCTCCGGCCCGGTACTGGCTACCTCTTGCCGTGCTTGAAGGCCGAGCAAGGCCGCACGGCGCTCTTCGAGTTCGCTGAGAAGCCGCTCCTGACGCTCTTCAGATCGGGTGACCTCCTCGGAGGCATTGGCCAGCGTTTGCCGTAACGCGCCCAGCTGCGCCGTGGTAGCTGCGAGTTTTGAATCGCGCGCCGCCAACTCAGCCCCCGTTCGCTCATTCTCCGCCTCAGCCTCCGCTAACCGCGACTCGGCCTCCGCCAGACTCCGTGCCAGTGACTGCGCCGTTTGCGCCGCCTCCTGCGCCTGCCCAAGCGCCTCTTCGTATGCGCTCTGCCGGGCGAGTAAGGATGCCTGGGAGTTCTCCCCTCCCCATGCCCGGTAGGCGGTGAGCACATCGCCCTGCCGCGTCGCCACCAGTGGCGCGCCCGCGTCGATGAGTTTGCGCGCGGTCACGAGGTCGGCAGCGAGGGCAGCTCCGGCAAGCAAATGATTCACGGCACTTTGTATACCGGGCTGGGCCTCAAGAACAGAAAGCGCGACAACGGCCGCGTCAACATCTGGCTGAACGTGTTGCCAGGCCTCCGCCAGTGCGCGCGTGTTCTCCTCCTCCCGCTCATCGGCCCCACCGGCCGAAGTAATGACAATTTCCAAGTGACCGGCCGCGGCTTCCCGCGCGGCGCGCAGCGTGTCCACCGCCGCGTCCAAATCCTTACCGACAACCGCCGTCGCCGCACCAGCCAGTGCCGCCTCCAGAGCCGTTTCCCACCCCTGGTCAACCCTGAGTTGCTCCCGCAAAACGCCGGTGATGCGCGGGCCGGATTCCAGCGCCCATGCCGTGGCGTCCTCCGGAACCAGCGACAACCCCAGCGCATCCGCTTTGGCGTTCCACGCGGCTGCCTGTTCTCGCGCTTCCTGCTGTGCGTCACGCGCCTGAGCCACAGCACGCTGCGCGGCCGCCAACTCACGCGAAGTCTCCTCATGAGTGATCGCTAGAACATCGTCGGTATCCGATGCGGCCACAATATCCTCTTCGAGGCGAGCGCACTCCGTAGCCGCATTGTTAGCACGTGCGCGAGCTGCCTCTAACGACGTCGCCACTCGCTCCGCTTCCTCGCCCAGCGACTCTATTCTGGTTGTAACCGTTTGAATCTGCCCCAGCAGGCGGGCAGCGTCTTCGCGACGGTCGGCAGCCGCACGGTTCAGTTCCGCCAACTCGCGTTCGACCGTGCGTTCGTGCGCCTCAAGTTTCTCGCGCTCCGCGATGGCCTGCGTCAAACGGTCCTGGGAGGCGGTGACTTCCTCGGCCAAGGAATCTTCTTGTTGTTGTGCCTCGGCCGCCCGCTGCCGGATCTCTTCGGGTGTTTCGCCGTGGCTACGCCCGGTAGTGGCCGCCTGTAGCGAACGCACACGTTCCGCAGCCACCTGACCGAGCGAGCGAAACCGCTCCTCCAGGGATGTCAGGCGCTCCCATTGTTCGGTGAGTCGCGCCAGTTCCGGACTCGCCTGCGCCGCCGCCTCCTCCAACGCCGCCACGCGTTCACGCGCCGCTTCCACCTGCCGTGCGTTCTCCGCCTGCTGTTGAGCGAGTTTCTCAGCATCCACATGCTCCGCTTGGACGCGCGCCTGTTGCTGTGCCAGATCGTCGGCCAGTAGTCGGGAGCGTGCATCGCGCGCATCAGCCTGGATGATCTGTGCGCGCCGCGCCGCCTCCGCCTGCTTGGCAAGCGGTCCGAGTTGACGCCGCAGCTCGGTGGTGAGGTCCTCGATGCGGGTAAAGGAACCTTGCATTGATTCCAGTTTGCGCAGCGCCTTTTCCTTGCGCCGCCGATGCTTCAAAACGCCGGCAGCCTCCTCAATGAAACCGCGTCGGTCCTCCGGGTTCGCCGTCAAAACCGCGTCGAGCCGCCCCTGGCCGATCACAACGTGCATCTCACGGCCCATACCCGTATCGGAAAGAAGCTCCTGAATATCGAGTAGGCGGCAGGAGGTTCCATTGATCGCGTACTCGGACCCGCCCGAACGGAATAGCGTCCGCGATATCGTCACTTCGGTGTAGTCAATGGGCAGGGCACTGTCGGCGTTATCGATGGTTAACGCAACTTCAGCACGTCCCAGCGCGGGACGCTTCGACGTGCCGGCGAAGATGACATCGGCCATGGCGCTACCGCGCAGCGTCTTTACTCCCTGTTCCCCCATCACCCAGGCGAGCGCATCCACCACATTCGACTTCCCCGAACCGTTCGGGCCGACGACGCAGTTAATCCCCGGTTCGAAGCGCATGGTGGTGGCGGATGCGAAGGATTTGAATCCGCGCAACGTCAAGGTCTTCAAATGCACGTATCCCACAATAGGGCACGTTTAAGCCCCTAGCGGTCATCCGGCCTGGGCGTGGGAGAAATCCTGCGCTTACGCCGGTTCCTCCAGGCCGGCTGCGATGGCATCGGCCACGGTATCCACTGCCTGCCGCGCATCGGCGTCGGGGCTGGAAACGGTAACCGTATCGCCGAAGCTGACACCCAACAGCATCAGCGTCATCATCGAGTCGGCCTCCGCGCCATTGACAAGGATCCGCACTGGCTGTTTGGCTACCAGTTGTGCCAGGAGAGCCGCCGGACGCGCATGCAGGCCAGCACTATCGGCAATTACCACCTGCCGGGAGTACTGCCGCCCGGACGCCGGGACTGCACCAGCGTCGCTCGTGCCGCCGGTCGCCGACTCGGTGCCTACCTGCACCGAGCGCATCTGGTGCCCGTCCGTCGAGGCACCGGTGAAGCTCGCGTTGCCCGTCACTCCGGGCCCATCCTCGGAAATCCATTGGGCTAGTGGCGATGCAACCGCATTAAGAACTTCATCAACACCCGCTCCGGCTTGCGCGGCAGCGCTACCGGCCACGGTTCCCTCCAGGAAAGGACCGGCTCCAAGAATCCTGCGCGGCCTTCCATCCGCAACCGTCCCACCGGCCTCAACGGCCATTTCCGCACTCATACGTGCCGAGCCGAGATCGGCCATAAGGACCACATGTTCACAGCGCTGTTCCACTTCTTCACAGGCGGCCAACACAGCGGTGAAATCCGAGCCATACCCACCGTCCGCATCGCCGCCGGTCGGTACTAGCACAAGCGTCGGCGCCATTTGCGCCGCCAATTCCGCTACCGCCTGCGCCGCCTTCGCCGAGTGCGAGACCAGCACAAAACCGACGCTCATGAGCCTGTTGTTTCCTCCTTTGCCGCCTCCTGCGCTGCGGCCAGAATATAGGACGTTGACACCGCCCCGGGGTCCAGATGCCCGGCAGAACGCACCCCCAGGTATGAGGCACGCCCCTTGGTTGCGACCATGTCAAAGGTGGACTGCGCGCCAACAGCAGCCGCCCGCGCAGCCGCTTCAAGCACCGCATGGCACCCGCCGCCTACTTCGGCGGCGTGAGCCGCCGCACGGACCGCAGGAGCCCACGCATCGACCATGGTTTTCTCCTCCTCGGCCGCCTTGCCGCGCTCCTGAATACCGGTACATGCCGCTTGCAGCATTGCCACTAGCTCATTCGGGCCGATATCCTCCCGCGCCGCACCCGCCATACGCAGGTAGGCGGTACCGAGCAAGGGCCCCGATGCGCCACCGACGGTTGACATCAGCGCCATCGCGATGGAACGCAGCAGCGGTGCGGGAGCCGGATCCGCCTCGTTGTCCAAGGCCTTCAACGCCGCAGTGTAGCCTCGGTCAAGGTTCTCACCGTGGTCGCCGTCGCCGATGGCACGGTCCAACTCGATGAGTTCCTCCCGGTGCCGGTGTATGGAGGCCGCTGCGCGGCGTGTCCAGTCCGCAACCCACAGGCCTCCGAGCGTAGCAGCCACCTCAGTATCCCTTCCGCAATGCCGCCGTCCACACCGGGGCATCCCATCCCGCCAGCATGGCGTCCGTGGCTCGCGCCAGTGTGACGGACACGCCTTGCATATCGAGGCTGGTGACGTAGTTGCCTACCAGCGTCCGTTCAATTCTCACATCGAGCGCGTCGAGCTGTTGTGCTACACGTCGGAAGACGATATCCAATTGGTAGGCGGGAGTCGCCCCCATGCCGTTGACGAGTACGAGCACGCCTTCTCCCGCAACGAGTCGCAGATCCTGCGCTACGGCGGCCACTAAGCGGTCCGTTAACTCGTCGGCACTGGCCATGGCGATACGCGCTGCGCCGGGCTCGCCGTGGATACCGATTCCCAGCTCGACTTCATCCGCAAGAAGCTCGAATCCAGGTTTTCCAACATGCGGCACGGTGCAGCCTCCCAATGCCAATGCCATTGACCTGACTTCCCGCGCGGCCTCTTCGGCGGCGGCAGTGACCGCTTCCAATGCACCCCCGGATGCAGCTGCCGCCCCCGCTATCTTTTCAACGAAGAGCGTTCCTGCCACCCCGCGCCGACCGGCTGTAAAAGTGGAGTCCTCCACCGCAACATCGTCGGCCACAAGAACCGAACGGACCGTGTGCCCGTCGGCCTCAGCCAGTTCCCGGGCCATGTCGAAGTTGAGAACGTCGCCGGTGTAGTTCTTGACGATGCACAGTACGCCGTCGCCGGTATCGGTGCCCGTGATGGCTGCGAGGATGGTATCCGGGGAGGGGGAGGTGAATACGGCACCCGGAACTGCGGCGTCAAGCATACCGTTGCCCACCAGACCGGTGTGGAGGGGTTCGTGGCCCGATCCGCCTCCGGATATTACCGCGACACCGCTGGTGCGCGGTTGTGCACGCCCCACCCACAGCGGGTCGCGGTGCAAGGTGATAATGTCAGCGTTGGCGCGGCACAGGCCCTCCAGCGCCTCTTCGACAACGTCACGCGGGTCATTGATGAGTGCCTTCATCGTCTTCACCTTCCTGTAGTGCGTGTTGTCGTATGTTTCCGCTGCGGCGCCATCGGCGGCGGAGCCGATTCATATGCCGCCCGGTGGGACACGGCTGCCGATTCCCCACCCGACCCCTTGCGGCCGGGGTTGCAGGGCGCAGCCGGGTCACCGTCGGCGCGTGGTAATCCCTCGTCTTTGTGGGCCTTACCACGGCGGTTAACGCCGTGCGGGAGGACCATTCGCCCGCCGCACCGGCGCAGCGATTGCCACCCGTCAACAGCAGTTGCTATTCGCCCGGGAACCAGAGAGCGATCTCTTTCTCAGCGTTCTCTGGACTGTCGGAGGCATGGATAATGTTCTCGATGTTGCCGGTTCCCCAGTCACGAGCCAGATCGCCCCGAATCGTGCCCGGAGCTGCCGCGGTGGGATCGGTGACACCACAAAGATTCCGCACACCTTCGATCACCCGGCTGCCGGAGAAAATGGCGGCCACAATTGGGCCCGATTCCATATAAGCGGCAATATCCGGGAAGAAGGGCTTATCAACTAAATCGCTGTAGTGCTCCTGAAGGAGTTCCCGATCAGCCTCGCGCCAACCGATGTTCTCCAGCACGTAGCCCTTGGCTTCAATGCGACGCAAAACCTCGCCCACGAGTTGCCTGCGCACACCGTCCGGCTTGATCAGAATAAGGATTCGTTCCGTGTTCATGATCATATTCTCGCATTATGATGTGCGGCGCGCAGCAGTCTTGCACGATCTGCTCCCGTTACGCTCCGTCCACGGAGTTCTTTCCCAACAGCTGCCGCACCCGCCCGATGAGTTGTACCGATCCGAGTACCACCACGGCAGGGGCCGTCATGGGCTGTGAATCGTCGGATTCTGCGCGTGCAGCGGCGAGGTCAATGGCGGAGAGGAGATCCTCCTCGAGGTGCACACGGTCGGCTCCGAATACGTCATGAGCTGCTGCCGCCAGTTCCTCGGCGGGCA
Source organism: Actinobaculum sp. 313 (assembly GCF_003073475.1). GTDB lineage: Bacteria > Actinomycetota > Actinomycetes > Actinomycetales > Actinomycetaceae > Asp313. The sequence goes on from NZ_CP029033.1 coordinate 1,881,979, forward strand.
TGGCACGCTCCGATGGCATGCCGGTGACCACAATTTCCGCCAGCACCGGTTCAAGCACGCCGAGCACGCCCTCGACATCCTTATCCGCCATCATTGCAATCACACCGACAAGCCGCCCCGGGAAGTACTCTGGCAAGGCACGTGCCGTGGCGAGCGCACCGTGCGGATTGTGCGCAGCATCGATAACAACCGTGGGCGAGTTACGCACCACTTCCATTCGTCCGGGCGAACTCACCGCCATAAAGGCATGCTCGACGACGTCGCCGCTCAGTGCCGACCCGTCAAAGAAAGCCTCAACCGCTGTGATCGCCAAGGCCGCATTCTCCGCTTGAAACTCTCCGCGCAGTCCAAGAGGAATATCTTCGTATACCGCCGCCGGAGTCTGCACTGTGACAAGCTGCCCGCCCACTGCGGTTTCGCGGGAGAGAACTCGCAGGGTTGGACCAGCCGAAATCAACCTGGCGCCAACGTCCCGGCACCGCTGCGCAGGCATATCAGCGATCTCTTCGGGCTGCGCGGCGCACACGAGCACACTGCCCGGCTTCACGATGCCCAACTTCTCCCGCGCAATACCACTCAATTCGTTGCCCAACCACCGCTCGTGATCATGGGAAATCGGCGTCAGGACGGCGACGTCCGCATCGATGACATTAGTTGCGTCCCAGAGTCCGCCCATCCCGACTTCCACGACGGCGACCTCCACCGGCGCATTGGCGAAAGCGGCGTATGCCATCGCGGTAAGCACCTCGAAGAAGCTGAGCCGCGGCCCTCCGGCCTGCTGCGACTTCGCGTCCGCCAGTGCAATGAAGGGCTCGACGTCATCCCATGTGGCAACAAAATCCTCCCGGGAGATCGCCTGCCCGTCAACGGCGATCCGCTCACGGACGCTCTCCAGGTGTGGGGAGGTGAACCGTCCGGTTCGCAGGCCGCGTTCCCGCAGCAGGGCCTCAATCATCCGCGCCGCCGAGGTCTTGCCATTGGTTCCGGTGACGTGAATGGCGTGAAATGAACGCTGCGGATTGCCCATCATGTCAAGGCAGTCGCGCACCCGCTCCAATGATGGCTGCACCTTATGCTCGGGGGCACGGGAGATTATATCCTGATAAATTGCCTCGACCTGGGCGTCAAGCTCCGCCTGCCGAGCCAGACCTTCCGGAGTGTCTGAATTCGCCTTACTCACTGAATCCGCCTCGCTCACTAACGTCTTGTTCCTCTGTCACCGCGCCTCCGCCACCCGGCAGGGGCACTTCACCCGCCGAGTGGCGCAGCCCAACGCGCGCTGCACGGCGACCTCCACCCAGTGGATGCCGCCGCACCATCACGGTCGGTACCGCACACGTCACCGTAGGTCAGTTCTCCATTTTTGCGACGTCCACCTCAAGGGACGTCACCCCACCGGCGACATCCGCCTGCAGGGCAAGTGTCTCCGTCGCGATGAACTCCAGGTGACTGCGCACGCCTTCCACTCGCTCATCGGGTACGCGCAAGGTGAGGGCGATCCGGTCGGCCACGTGTAGCCCGGCGGTCTTGCGTTCCTCCTGGACCGCGCGCACGACGTCGCGGGCGTATCCCTCTGCCTCCAATTCGGCGTCGAGTTGCGTATCCAACACGACGAAGGAACCGGAGGCCAGGACTGCAGCCACTGACCCTTCGTCGGCCGACACCGATGTGGTCAGCGTGTACTGCCCTTCGGTCAGTTCAACCGCCGGATCGGTATGCAGTAGCACACCGTTGCTCGTCTCTTCCCAAGCACCCTCTCGCGCCGCCTTGAACAGTGCCGAGGTTTGCTTGCGGACCGCGGGATCCAGCTCACGCGGAAGCACAGCCAGCTCCCGTGTCACCGTCAAACCGCAGGTCTCTGGATCTTCCAGGATCACATCTTTCACGTTGACTTCGGACGCGATCAGCGCACGGTAGGCGGAGAGATCCGCCGTCGAGACGACCCGCAGGGACCGCAGAGGTTGGCGCACACGCAGCTTGTTCGTCTTGCGCAGCGAATGGGCCGCAGATACAACCGCGCGGACCTCGTCCATCTGCGCAACGAGCACCGGGTTGGCAACGGCATCTGGAAGCTCCGGCCAATCGGTGAGGTGAACGGATCGTCCACCGGTCAATCCACGCCAAATCTCCTCTGTCACCAACGGGAACAGTGGCGCCATGACGCGGCACAGCACCTCCAGCGCTGTGTAAAGCGTGTCGAATGCCCGATGGTCTTCCGCCCAGAAGCGGTCACGCTGGGTACGCACATACCAATTGGTCAGTACGTCCAGGTAGTCGCGGATGCTTTGCGCCGCCCCGGGGATCTCGTATTCATCAAGTCGGCTACGCACGGTGTCGGCCAGGTCCTTGGTGGAGGCCAAGAGGTAGCGGTCCATCACTTCAAGATCGGCCAAGGCCTGCGGATCGGACAGATTGATCGCCTGAGCGAGATACCCCTGCCCCTTGGCGCAGGTCTGTGCGTAAAGCGCGAAGAAGTACCACGAGTTCCACAGCGGCAGCTCGATTGACCGCACGGACTCGCGGATGCCTTCCTCGGAGACGGACAGGTTGCCGCCTCGCAGAATGGTGGAACTCATCAGTGTCCAACGCACCGGATCGGAGCCGTAGGTATCAAACATCTCGGTGGGATCCGGGTAGTTGCGCAGCGACTTGGATGCCTTCTGCCCGTCGTCGCCCAAAACGATGCCGTGGGAGACACAGGTGGTGAAGGCACGGGAGTCGAAAAGCGCGGTGGAAAGCACGTGTAGCGTATAGAACCAACCGCGCGTCTGGCCGATGTACTCGACGATGAAGTCTCCCGGGAAGTGATTCTCGAACCACTCCTTGTTCTCGAACGGGTAGTGCTTTTGCGCAAATGGCATGGAACCCGAATCGAACCAGCAGTCCAGGACATCGCTGATTCTCCGCATGGTTGACTTTCCGGTCGGATCATCCGGATTGGGGCGGGTCAGTTCATCGATATACGGACGATGCAGATCCACCTCTCCCTGCGGATTGCGTGGCAGTCGACCGAAGTCCCGTTCCAGCTCTGCCAGAGAACCGTAGACGTCGACACGAGGATACTGCGGATCGTCCGACTTCCACACAGTGATCGGTGTGCCCCAGTAGCGGTTTCGGGAGATTGACCAGTCACGCGCACCGGCCAGCCAGTGCCCGAACTGTCCCTCCTTGATATGGTCCGGCACCCACATGATGCCCTCGTTCAGTTCGACCATACGGTCGCGGAACTTGGTGACCGCGACGAACCAAGAGGAAACGGCGCGGTAGATCAGAGGCTCTCGGCAGCGCCAGCAGTGCGGATAGGAGTGCACGTAGTTCTTCTCCTGTACGAGCACCGACCTTTCCTGCTCCGGTCGTCGGCTCAGCGGGCCGGATGCATCACGCAGGTCGCGGATGATGGGACGATTCGCATCGAAGACGAGTTCACCTTCGTAGTCCGGGACTTCCGAGGTGAATCGGCCGTCCTCCCCCACCGGAACAACCGTGCCGATGCCGACTGCCTGGCAGGCGATCATGTCATCCTCGCCGAAGGCCGGGGCAAGGTGGACAAGGCCGGTGCCGTCTTCCGTCGTGACGTAGTCGGCGGGGATTACCGTCCAAGCGTTCGGTCCGGGAGTCTCTTCGCCGCGTCCCGTGAAATAGTCGAAAATCGGGTGGTAACGCCGCCCGACCAGTTCTGTGCCCTTGTACTGTTCAAGGATCTGCGGTTCTTCACCGAGTTCTTTTGCGTAAGCAGCCACACGGTCGCGGGCGATGATGACGCGTTCACCGGCGACGGGCGAGTCAAGTTCCGAACTCACCACCACGGTTACGTAGTCCACCTGCGGCCCCACGGCCACGGCCGAATTGGACGGAAGGGTCCACGGCGTCGTCGTCCAGATCAGCAGTAGTTCACCAGTGTCCGCCATGCGCATACCAACGGTGACCGTCTGATCCTGCCGGTCACGGTAGGTGTCATCCATACGGAGCTCGTGGTTGGACAGCGGCGTCTCATCGTGCCAGCAGTATGGCAGGACTCGATAGCCCTCGTATGCCAGACCCTTGTCATACAGCTGTTTGAATGCCCAGATCACGGATTCGATGTAGTCCGTGTCAAGCGTCTTGTAACCTTTTTCGAAGTCCACCCAGCGTGCCTGACGGTTGACGTAGTCCTCCCACTCCTTGGTGTATTTGAGCACGGAGGTGCGGCAGGCATCGTTGAATTTGTCGATGCCCATGGCTTCGATTTCGGACTTGTCTTCGATGCCTAGCTCGCGTTCGGCTTCCAGCTCGGCCGGAAGACCGTGCGTGTCCCACCCGAATACGCGGTCTACTTTCTTTCCGCGTTGCGTCTGATAGCGGGCGACGAGGTCCTTCACGTAGCCGGTCAGAAGGTGCCCGTAATGTGGGAGTCCGTTGGCGAAGGGCGGGCCGTCGTAGAAGACGAACTCATTGGAGCCGTCCGGACCGCTCGGGCGCTGGTCTATCGACGCCTGGAACGTCCCATCCTGCTTCCAGTAGGTGAGAACGCTTTCTTCCAGCTGTGGGAAGCGCGGGGATGCCTCAACGTCTCCGTCACGGTGAAGCGGGTAGTCGGCCATGTCATCTCCTTGTCGCATCGGTCAGGCGAGGACGACACTCGGATGCACGGGCATCCGCAGCCGCGGTACCACCTCGCTTGCCGCGCACATGCGTGGCCGCTCATTGGGGACGATAACGAGTCCATCCGTCCGGTTCTACTGGGGCCGCACCCGCAACCGCAGCAGCCGCACCCCGCCATGGCTGGCGTGTTAAGCGGCACCTCCACAGTCGCGTCGGGCCTGTTCTTCCGGATGCTCGCCGGTGATACCCCGCTGCCGGTACATCCGCCACGGGCCGGGTCAACACAATGTCACTAGTCTAGTTCGCGGGACCGTCAGGGCCAACCCACGAGGCTGCGCTCACCGCGTGAGATGACTCTCGTGCGACCTCAGCGATGCGCCCATGCCGCGCCAACTCGCGGTTCCCGGCTGTTTGCCAGATCAACCGGGCCGCCACGTAGGCGATGGCGCGCCATATCAAGCGCGAAGTCGCCTACAGCACCGAACTGTCTTCGTCGTCATCGTCACCGCAGTCTCCCAAGGCGGCTAGCAGCCCCTTCAGATATGCGGCCTGCCCCGCGTGTTGTGCGGCGTCGTCAATAATGCTGACAATACGAACCGCCCGAGTAACCGGCGGATCCCAGGCGCGATCAATCACCTCTGCCAGCGACTGCTCGGTGAGCGAGCTGATGTACTGATTCGCCGCGGCGACGACGGCGTCGTAGTAGCCGGTGAGAAGTGCCGTATCAGCCACGACCACTCGGGCGACCTCATCCGCCGTTTGCCCGTACCCATGAGCGTCACGGGGAAGGTCCAATGCGAAACGGTCCACCCATCCCTGACTCGTCCACACGTCACTCGTTCCCGCCAAGCCGGCGATCTGCATGTCGATCTCCCGTGCCGCGTGCCAAGCCTGCCAGGTGATGGAGTTGGAGCTGGGAGTGGGCTGCCAGTTGGCGTCGTCGGCACTGATTCCGGCGAGGACACCGTGGAAGGTTTGCTGCGTGCGGGACAGTCCGTCAATGAGAATCGACTTGAACATACCGGTAGTCTAAGCCAGATCACTCGTCCGCTGCGGCAAGATCATCGGAGGGCAGTTCGCCCTGCGACGTGCCGCCACGAGCGAAGAGTGACGCCGTGGCCTGGGCGACGGGCCGAACGGTGACCGAATCGATATTGACGTGCCGGGGCCGAGTCAGCGCCCAGGCAATGACATCGGCAATATCCTCCGCCAGTAGTGGCTCATCAATTCCCCGGTACACGGCCTGTGCCGCGTCGACATCGCCCAGCCTGTTCAGTGAGAACTCCGGTGTTTTCACCAGCCCCGGCGCTATTTCGATGACTCGCACCTGCTCACCGAGCAACTCCAGCCGCAGGGTTTGCGGGATCATGGCCTCCGCATGTTTCGCCGCGGTGTAGCCTGCACCCCCGCGATAGGCCTCGTGGGCCGCCACCGATGTCACGAAGACGATATCGCCGCCACTCTCGCGCAGCATGGGCAAAACCGCCTTTGTCAGCCGTAGCGTGCCGAGCACGTTCTTGTCGTACATGGCCTGCCAGGCGTCGATATTTGCCTCCGCCACCGGGTCAACCCCGATGGCTCCACCGGCCACGTTGACCAAGGCGGTCAGCGGCTCCTGCAGGGCCAGGAACTTCATGAGGTTGGCCACCGAATCGTCGTCGGTGAGATCTGCGGGGCAGAACTCACACCCGATCTGCCTGCCCAGTTCCTTGATTCGCCCCAACCTACGCGCGGTGGCGATCACCTCGAACCCGTCCGCCACCAGCCGACGGGCCGTCGCCTCACCGATTCCCGTTGACGCCCCTGTTACCAGCACCCGTCCGCGTGCCATATGTACCCTCTTCCCTGCTGCGGCGTTGTCTACTACTCGCCGACGCGGCCGCCGATCCTTTCCCGGGATCCCTCGCCTCTTCAAGGAGGTTGTTCCTCCCCAGGAACTACGTCCGCCCCTGCTACCTCCACTATTCCACAAGTGCCAGACGGAGCATGACATCATCCACGGGTTTGTGCTCTCCGCCTCCGCGCAGGCTGAGGATGCTTTTGCGCGCGTCACAGCGGCCGTGCGCTTCCTGCTTCCCAAGCGGACCAACGAAAGCGGCCGTCTCTCGCGCCCGCGCGGACGCGGGTAACCACGCTGCGCGCCGCCGTGTACTCCGCCCACGCGGCTCGCGCCCGCGCGGACGCGGGTAACCACCAGATCGGCCCGGCCCTTTCGATCCAATGGCCCGCGCGCCCGCGCGCAGGCAAAACCCCTTGCGGGATAAGTCGGAAGGAGAATGTTGCTCGCTCCCGCGCACGTACGCGGAAAATCATGGGCACACATGGAAGATAGCGGATAAAACGGTAGGCTCAGCAGTGCATGGTCGCGGAAGCCGGGAGCACACCCGGGCAGGCCCTGCCATGGCCCGGTTTGTGGTCCGCTCATTCCGGGGCGCGGCTCGCCTATCCGCTTAGCGGCCAGGAAAGGAGAAACGATGCTGGGTTTCATCGGAGCGGGATCAATGGGCAGCGCTATTATGCGAGGGGTACTGAGTACGGGCAGATTCAATGCGGACAACGTCGTCGCCTCAACCGCACATCCACAACACGCCGCTGCACTGGCGGAAGAACTCGGTATCACCGCCGCTTCCTCGAACACCGAACTGCTTCGCCTGGCAGGTCCGGGATCGATCATCATCGTTGCCGTGAAACCACACCTGATCGGTACTGTGTTAGATGAGATCCGCAGCGAGGCGGCCGCACAGCACACCGTCATAGTGTCGGTGGCCGCCGGTACACCGCTGAGTCTCCTCGCCTCCCACCTGGAGCCGGGCCAACCGCTTATCCGCACAATGCCGAACATTGCGGCGGCCGTCGGGCAGTCGATGACGGCCATTTGTGCCAACGAGTACGTCGCCGACTCCCAGCGTGAGGCCGTTACCGATGTGTTCCGGGCAGTCGGCGTGGTGATTCCTCTTGCCGAGGAGCATTTCGCCACTTTCAGTGCCATTGCCGGTTGTTCCCTTGCCTTCACCTATGAGTACATCGACGCCTTGGCGCGAGGCGCGGTGAAGAATGGCCTTCCGAAGTCGCAGGCGGTTGAGATCGCGACGCAGGCGGTTCTTGGCGCGGCTCAATTGCTGCAAAGCCGCATTGCGCAGGGTGCAACCCCGGCTTCTCTGGCAGATTCGGTTCAGTCGCCCGGTGGTACCACCGTCGCGGGTGTGACCGCCATGGACGACGCCGGATTCTCCGCCGCCGTCGTTCGCGGAGTGCAGGCGGCCATCGACCGAGATCGCGCACTGCAGGGGTGATTGCAATTGGGGGAGCGTGCCGCCCACCCTGCGAAAACGGAACCCTGCCGACTTGCACCGACGCGGCGTGGCCCGATATGCCAGCGCGGGGGCCTTCGTGGAAGAATGGGGCCCATGACCGAAACAACGCCGGCCTTCGAGCCTTCCAACCAGCCTGCTTCCGCTTCCGAGTTGTTACCACACACCGCGGTACCCGAAAAGGCTACCTTGGAGGGACTGGAGGAACGTTGGGGCGAACGTTGGGAAGCTGATGGCACCTACGCCTTTGATCGCACCGCCAGGCGCGAACAGGTGTACTCCATTGACACCCCTCCCCCACAGTCTCCGGCTCCCTGCATATAGGCCACGTGTTCTCCTATACACATACGGATACGATGGCGCGTTTCCAGCGTATGCGCGGCAAGGTGGTGTTCTACCCGATGGGTTGGGACGATAACGGCCTGCCCACCGAGCGCCGCGTGCAGAACTACTACGGGGTGCGCTGCGATCCGTCGCTGCCCTATGATCCGGATTTCGTTCCCCCGCACGACGGCGGCGATGGCAAGTCCATCAAATATGCCGACCAGCAACCGATTTCGCGCCGTAACTTTATCGAGCTGTGTTGGAAGCTGACAGCCGAGGATGAGCGGCAGTTCGAAACGCTATGGCGCCACCTGGGCCTCTCCGTGGACTGGAAGCAGCACTACCAAACTATTGGTGAGAAGGCACAGAAGGTGGCACAGGCTGCCTTCCTTCGTAATCTGGAGCGGGGCGAGGCCTACCAGGCACAGGCTCCCGGCCTGTGGGATGTCACCTTCCAAACCGCCGTCGCCCAGGCAGAGTTGGAGGCCCGCGAATACCCCGGCGCCTACCACTCGCTCGCCTTCCACCGCGAGGGAGGTGAGGATGTCATCATCGAAACAACACGCCCCGAACTGCTCCCGGCCTGCTGTGCCCTTATTGCCCATCCGGACGACGAGCGTTACCAGCACCTTTTCGGTACCACCGTCACCTCTCCCGTGTTCGACGTCGAACTGCCGGTGCTGGCGCATCCTGCCGCCGAGATGGATAAGGGTGCCGGTATCGCCATGTGCTGTACCTTCGGTGATCTCACCGACGTGCAGTGGTGGCGGGAGCTGAGCCTTCCCACCCGTTCCGTGCTCGGTAAGGATGGACGGCTGGTACGCGAGGTGCCCGCGTGGATCACCTCCGCGAAGGGACGTGCCATGTACGAGGAAATGGCGGGTAAGACGGCCTTCTCCGCTCGCAAGGTCCTGGTGGAGGCGCTGAAGGAGTCGGGGGAAATGATCGGTGAGGAGAAGCCGACCACCCGCATGACCAACTTCTTCGAGAAGGGCGATAAGCCACTGGAAATCGTCACTTCGCGCCAGTGGTACATCCGCAATGGTGGACGTGAATACAGCGAGGCGAACGGCCGTCAGCTGCGCGAGAACCTCATCGCGGCGGGTAAGGACCTCGCCTTCCATCCCGATTTCATGCACGTGCGCTACGACAACTGGGTCAACGGCCTGAACACCGATTGGCTGATCTCGCGGCAGCGCTTCTTCGGGGTGCCGATTCCGGTGTGGTATCGCATCACCGGGGCCGGCGAAGTCGATTACGACGGCGTCCTCACCCCGCAGATCGACCAACTGCCCGTCGATCCCTCCAGTGATGTTCCAGCGGGCTTCACCGCCGAGCAACGTGGTGTTCCTGGCGGCTTCGCCGGGGAGACGGACATTATGGACACGTGGGCGACGTCGTCGCTTACCCCACAGATCGCCAGCGGCTGGCTGACCGACGACGACCTGTTCGCACGCGTGTATCCAATGGATGTTCGCCCGCAGGGCCAGGACATTATCCGCACCTGGCTGTTCTCGTCGATGGTACGCGCACATCTGGAGTTTGGGGAGAACCCGTGGCATCATGCCGCACTGTCCGGATGGATTCTTGACCCGGACCACAAGAAGATGAGCAAGTCGAAGGGGAATGTGGTCACCCCAATGGATTTGCTGGTCAAGCACGGGTCGGATGCGGTGCGTTACTGGGCCGCCAGTGCGCGACTGGGCGTCGACGCGGCATTTGACGAACAGCAGATGAAGATCGGGCGTCGCCTGGCAATGAAGGTACTCAATGCCTCCAAGTTCGCTTTCGGGATGGCCGGTGCGGATGCGGCCGTTGATCTTAACCCGGCCTCCGTCAGCGAATCCGTCGACCGAGCACTACTGGCAGGGCTGGCAGAGGTTGTGGACGAGGCGACGCGGGCCTTTGAGTCCTATGATCATACGCGCGCTCTTGAGGCGGCAGAGACCTACTTCTGGACCTTCTGTGACGACTACCTGGAGCTGGTGAAAGACCGTGCCTACGGCGAGGACGCGGCAGCGCGTTCCGCGCAGGTGACGCTGAATATAGCGGTGGACACCTTCCTGCGGCTCCTGGCTCCGTTCATCCCCTACGCCACCGAGGAAGTCTGGTCCTGGTACCGGACCGGATCGGTGCATCGCGCCGCCTGGCCCACCGCGCAGCCACTACGGGAGGCTGCGGCAGGTGCGGACGCGGATATTATCCGAGTAGCCGGTGAGGCACTGACCGTGCTGCGAAAGGTGAAGTCGGAGAACAAGGTCTCGCAGCGCACCACCTATGCCTGGGTGACGCTAACCGTCCCCGCAACTAATCGGGCTCGCCTCGACGCGGTACTGGGTGATATGGTGCGCGCCGCCCACGTGCGCGGCGAACTGGGCGTTGAGAACACGGACGACGCCGCGGCCGTCACGGTTGATTCCTACGAATTGGACCCGCCGCAACCGAAGAAGAAGTAGCGGAGTCCATCACCAAGAGGGCCGAGCCGAGAGAACCGATCACAGAGCAAAGAGCCGACCGCCGAGTAACCGCGCCCGGCGGTCGGCTTCAGGTTCGCGCACCCCAGTCGTCGGCACCGCGTTCCCAGTCGTGGCGCCGCAGGCATCAGCCATCCGCAGCTCAGTTCACACAGTTCGGCAGGAACAGTTCGGCAGGAACAGTTCGGCCCCACTCGTATCGCCCTGAAGCAGTGGGGCAACCTGTTCGGGGGATCCCGGCGGCCACAAGAAGGACTGCGGCCATGTCAGCCGCGACCATCGCGCGGCGGAAACGGAACCCTGCGCCGCCACGGCCGCGTGACACATGCCACCTCGAAGGACTCTCAGGCTCGCCCTTTTCTACGGTAGCGTAACTAGGGCACGCACGTCGAAAGGTACAGAAATGGCTGAGGAGACCACCCGTCACCCGATCGCCTTTACCCCGGGAAAGATCACCATCACCGATACGATGACGATCCCGTGGGTTCTGCGCGGTATTGCCCAGGATAATCCGAACCGCGTAGTTATCGAGCGCAAGTCGTCGATTAACACGTGGGTGCCGGTTACCTGGCGGCAGTTTGAAACGGAGATCCGTGCGCTGGCACGGGGCCTGATCGGACTGGGAGTGAAGCCCGGTGATCACATCGCGATTATGAGTCACACTCGATATGAGTTCACGCTTTTTGATCTGGCCATTTGGTCGGTGGGCGCACAGGGCGTGCCGATCTACGAAACCGACTCCACGGACCAGGCTCGGTGGATTGTCGACGACGCCCACTGCCGTTTCGCCATTGCGGAAACACAGCAAATGGCAGCGGTCTTGAACCCGCTCCTCAAGGAGTTCAAGCACTTCGAGCAGATCTTTGTGATTGAGGATGACGCGCAGGGAAAGATTTCCGCGCTGGGGTCCGCTGCCTCAGAAGAGGAAATCGACCGGCGTATTGATGCGCAGAAGGCCGATGATCTGGCGACGATCATCTACACATCGGGAACCACCGGCCGCCCGAAGGGAGCGCGGCTCACCCATCGTAATCTGTTGCATGTGGCGATTAACGGGCCCTTGGATGACAATCTCTCCGAAATTGTCGGCGGCAGGCAACGCACCTTGCTCTTCCTGCCCATGGCGCACGTCTTCGCGCGTTTCATTAATGTCATGGCGATGTACTCGGGCAATATCATTGGCTACTCGCCGGATACGAAGAACCTCGTTGCAGATATGCAGTCCTTCAAGCCGACGTATATTCTGGCAGTCCCCCGCGTTTTTGAGAAGATCTACAACGCTGCGGATGCGAAGGCTGGCCACGGTGTGAAGCTGCGGCTTTTCCGTCACTACGCAAAGGTCGCTATTACCTACTCGCGTGGCCTGGACAAGCCGGAAGGGCCATCCGCTCAGCTGAAGGCGCAGCACGCCATCGGCGATAAGCTGGTCTACCAGAAGATCAAAGAGATCACCGGTGGACATTTGCGCTACACCATCTCCGGCGGAGCGCCGCTGGGCGAGCGACTCGGGCATTTCTTCCGGGGCGCGGGGATTACCGTGTTTGAGGGCTATGGCCTTACCGAGACCTCGGCTCCCACGTCTGTGAATGTTCCCGGCAATATGCGCGTCGGATCGGTCGGCCCGGCCTACCCCGGTTGCCGTGTCACCGTTGATCCCGACGACGGTGAAATCCTTGCCAAAGGCGATCATATCTTTGCCGGTTACAACAACGATCCCAAGGCAACGAAAGCCGCCTTCACGGAGGACGGTTGGTTCCGTACCGGCGATCTGGGCCGCGTGGACGACGACGGCTTCGTGTGGGTGACCGGGCGGAAGAAGGAACTCATCGTGACGGCCGGCGGCAAAAACGTGGCTCCGGCCGTATTGGAGGATCGCCTGCGTGGGCATCCGCTTATCTCCCAAGTGGTTGTGGTCGGAGACCAACGGCCGTTTATTGGCGCCTTGGTGACCTTGGATGCGGAGATGTTGCCCGGATGGTTGAAGAACCACGGCCTGGAACCCATGGGGGTGACCGAGGCGGCAACCGATCCGCAGGTGCTGGCGGCTATCGACCGCGGCGTCAAACGTGCCAATGCCGCCGTTTCACGCGCTGAGTCCATCCGCAAGTTCACGGTGCTGCCCATCGATTTTTCCGTGCAGAATGGCTACCTGACGCCGTCGCTGAAGGTGAAGCGTAACGCTGTGTTGCGTGACTTCGCGGAAACGATCGAGCACCTGTACGAAGGATAACGGGGTATCGGTGAGCGTACGGCGCCTCCTCGCGTGGGCGCCGCGTTTCATTTCCGAGTGTGCGTCCCTTCTGCTCTGCCGACGCTGTGCACACCGGTGGTCAGCCTGCGAAGAGCCGCGGCATATCGCACTGAACGACGGGTGACAGCAGTCTGTGTAGCTTGTTACTGGATAGGTGGGAGCCCGTCCAACATCTCAGCCGTGGTCGGGCGAGTCCTCATCTGCCTCATGCTCGGCGGCGATCTCTTGGTGGTGACGAATAACCTCGGCGACGATGAACTTGAGGAACTTCTCAGCGAACACAGGATCAAGCCCGGATTCCTCCGCAAGCTGCCGTAGTCGTGCGATCTGCCGGGCCTCTCGCGCGCGGTCTGATGCCGGCAGACCCCGTTCCGCCTTCAGGTAACCGACTTGCTGCGTGCACCGGAAGCGTTCCGCCAATATATGAACGAGGGCGGAGTCCAAATTGTCGATGGTGCGACGGTAGCCCTCCAGCTCCACAGGCACCCTCGGGGTCTCGGCTGAAGCTGCTGTCTGGGCTGGTTCAGGCATTGCATTCATACGAACTCTCCTCGGTCACTTCGTGTTTGACGCAGCCGGCTCCGAAAACCCGCGGTATGGGCGTTTCACCCACGGGCGTTTCACCCGCGCGCCGCATCACATTAGAGTGTAGCGGTGCGATCAGCTCACGCCGCTATGCGGGCAGCATGGCGAGACGGTTCTATGGTTGCCGTCCTGCTACTCACGCCACTCAGGCAGTGCGCCCGTGGGCAGCGTTACGTTTGAGCGCGAGCTTCGGCTCGGACTCGCCCCGTGCTGCCGCAGCATCGAATACGATCTCCTCGACGTCGTCGCGTGAGGGAATTTCGAACATCGGCTCCGAGAGAAGCGACTCAAGTATGGAGCGCAGGCCGCGCGCACCGGTGCCGCGTGCCATTGCTTCGTCGGCGATCTCGCGCAGCGCGTCATCTTCCATGGTCAGGCGTACACCATCAAGCTCAAACATCTTCTGGTACTGCTTGACCAGCGCATTCTTTGGCTCACGCAGGATCCGCACCAGTGAATCGGTGTCCAGGGAATCCACCGTTGCCACCACGGGAAGCCTGCCGACCAATTCGGGGATAAGGCCGTACTTGTGAAGATCTTCGGGTGTTACCTCGCTCAGCACCTCCGTGCCCTGGTCGGCACTGTGCAACTGGGAGCCAAAGCCGATGCCTCTACGACCTGCGCGCGAGGAGATAATCTCTTCCATTCCAGCGAAGGCGCCGGCACAGATGAACAGGATGTTTGACGTGTCGATTTGCAGGTAGTCCTGCTGCGGATGTTTGCGGCCGCCCTGCGGCGGCACCGAGGCGACCGTACCCTCAATGATCTTGAGCAATGCCTGCTGCACGCCCTCGCCGGAAACATCACGCGTAATCGATGGGTTCTCGGACTTGCGCGAGATCTTATCGATTTCGTCGATGTAGATAATGCCGACCTCAGCGCGCTTGATATCGTCGTCGGCAGCTTGAATGAGCTTGAGGAGGATGTTCTCCACGTCCTCCCCCACATAGCCGGCCTCGGTGAGAGCGGTGGCGTCAGCGATCGCGAAAGGAACGTCCAGCATGCGTGCGAGGGACTGAGCCAGATAGGTCTTACCGGTACCCGTGGGGCCGATCAGCAGAATGTTGGACTTACCGATCTGCACGTCTTCGTCGTCGTCCTTGCGGCGTGGGCGCGACTGGGATCGAATCCGCTTGTAATGGTTGTACACGGCAACAGCGAGAGTACGCTTGGCGTCCGCCTGCCCGACGACGTACTCGTCCAGGAAATCGTAGATCTCGCGCGGCTTTGGAAGCGATTCGAGCGAGAACGCCGATTCCTCCTGCCCGAGCTCCTCTTCGATAATCTCATTGCACAGCTCGATGCACTCGTTGCATATGTACACACCCGAACCGGTGATGAGCTTCTTGACCTGGCGCTGGCTCTTTTGACAGAACGAGCATTTCAGCATGTCAGCGGCATCGGCCGTTCGTGGCATGGGCTTCTCTCCCTCATTGCGCGTGGGGCCCGAATGGGCCTCTCTCCAATTTCACACCATGACGCGGCATTTCGCACGTTTCCACGCGGTGATCACACGTGGGCTGTGCCATGATCGCCCATGTGTCCGCTGCCGGACACAGTGCCATCCCTCCAACTGCGACGCTGCAGCGGGCAGTCGTCCTGCTGCCCGCTCACCTGCCATACCGCTCACCGCGCGGGCAGATGGCCCGAGTACCACCGCCCTCCCCAACGAAGACGAGTAGTACGTGACTGATCCCCGGAGAAGCACTCCCCGGGGATCACTATGAACGATGCCACGCGGCAAGTAGCCGACGCAGAGCCGTCCGGTTGCTGCCCGACGGCCGTGGCGTACCTGCCGCCTATCAGGCCTGCGGCTTCGCCTTGCGGGACACAAGGACCTGGTCCACGAGGCCGTATTCCTTCGCCTGCTCGGCGGTGAGGATCTTGTCTCGCTGGATGTCCTGCGCGATCTCTTCGCTTGTCTTGCCGGAGTGTTCCGCCAAGGTATCGCATAGCCATTTAGTCATGCGATCCAACTCGTCAGCCACGATGGCGATATCGGAAGCCTGGCCCTGCATGCCCTCCATGGCGGGCTGATGGATCAACACGCGCGCGTTGGGAAGAGCGAGGCGCCGCCCCGGCGCACCGGCAGCCAGCAATACCGCCGCCGCAGAGGCGGCCTGGCCCAGGCACACCGTCTGGATCTCCGGTTTGATGTACTGCATAGTGTCGTAGATCGCCGTGAGCGCGGTGAAGGAGCCGCCCGGCGAGTTGATGTACATGGTGATGGGAGAATCCGGGTCCTGGGATTCCAGCACGAGCAGCTGTGCCATAACGTCGTCGGCGGAGGCATCATCCACCTGCACTCCGAGGAAGATGATCCGATCCTCGAACAGTTTCGCGTACGGATCCTGCCGCTTGTAGCCGTAAGGAGTCCGTTCCTCGAAGTTCGGCAACACATAGCGCGAGTTCGGCATGGCTGGGGCGATACTTCCGGGCAGGCCTGCCAGGGCGCCACCGGTGGCGATATTCGTATGCGTTGACATGTGCTTCACTCCCCCTGCTCCTGCTCGTTATGCTCGGGCTCTCCGGCCCGCTCCGGCTCGGGCTCGCCATTGGTGGTTCCAATAACGGCCTGCGCATTCGTGATGATGTGATCGACGAAGCCGTATTCGAGGGCTTCCTGCGCAGTGAACCAGTGATCGCGATCGGAGTCGGCGATGATCTGCTCCACTGATTTCCCGGTGTTCTCCGCGATGAGCTCGGATAGCTCCTGCTTCATCTTGATGATGAGGTCAGCATTGATACGAATATCGGTTGCGGAACCGCCAGCTCCACCGGATGGCTGATGCATGAGCACGCGCGTGTGAGGCGTGATGTATCGCTTCCCCTTCGCCCCTGCGGTAAGTAGGAACTGCCCCATCGAGGCAGCCATGCCCATCCCTACCGTCACGACATCTGGCTTCACGTACTGCATGGTGTCGTAGATCGCCATGCCGGCGGTGACGGAACCACCGGGTGAATTGATGTAGAGGTAAATGTCTTTGTCAGGATCTTCGGCCGCGAGCAGCATCATCTGGGCGCAGATAATATTGGCATTCTCATCACGGACCTCGGAACCCAGCCAGATAATGCGCTCCTTCAGGAGCCTGTTGTAGACCGAATCGCCAAGGCCCAGGCCCTGGCGATCATCGCCGGCCAACTGAGGCATACTCACGTGGTTTCCTTCCTCGACCGGGACTCCCCGGCCCGAGAGCGTCTTGGATTAGTATCGATATGCCACCTTAGCGCGAAGACGCAGCCATGTTCACCGCAAGAGGCGGTTATTTCGCTTTGGGCGCATGGCCCTGGCAACGGAATCCGTGTTGACCAACGGAATTCGTGTGGTGGTCAGTCTCTTGGAAGCGCCGACTCTCGTCTCCTTAGCCAGGAGTGTATCGGTCAACGGTATGACGACCCGTAACGAGCTGCGGACGCGCGGTAATGCTCTGGAGAACCGCCATTGAAAGCCACGATGAACACAAGCGAGGAATGAGGTATGAGCAGTGGGGTCCCGCCATGGCAGCACCCCCACATAGGTCACTCGTTTGGTCATCCGTTCAACGAGACCTAATCCTTGCTAATGTCGACAACTCGGTTGTCCTCTTCCTTACGTCGACGTAACCACCGAACGACGACGACCGCTATCGCAGCAAGAAGAATGACAACTACCGAAGCGGCGATTGCTCGGGCGCCATACTCTGTTTGCCTAACTGACAAGGATGCTATGCCATATTTAGTTGTGCACTGTCCAAGCCGCTGAGCCTTTACCCAGACGAACCTCCATCCAAGCAGTCCATCCAATAGGGAGACCTTTTACGACCACAGATAGATCGGCGGAATAGCGTACCCGACTACCCGAGAATTTTGTCAGGCGGTGATTCGATAGAGCACCGCCAATGATTCGGTGAGTCATTCCGTATGACCGCGTGATAGTCCCCACTTTCCCTTTGACGGTATTCCGATCGAAGTGGAATCCCATCTGGATTACTCCAAATTCCACGTTTCCATAGCAGTTCTTATAGTTTGCATGGTAATTGCTGGAACTCACCAGTCGACACGAAGAGATGCTTGCGGGCATTGGATCATCCGGATTCTCGGGAACGGCATCGATCGTGGAGACGACCACGGAGCCATCCGCATACCGTTCGATGGTGACGTCGCTGGCGCCCACCCGAGAAGCCTCCGTCCTCACGGGCGAAGCTCCGGACATCGAGTCCCAGGCGACGCCGTTATTGAGTTTGTCAATGAGTCCTTGTTGCTGCGTCTTGGGAACACTATACCGGTCGAAGGTCGAAGAAACTGACCAGTTCATCCTCGACATGATCGGAACTAGATACCGCAGCATTACTATGGGCGAGATCAAAGGGCGCGGCAGTCGCCACTTGTGGCACAATAACTGGTGTGCTTGCTAGTAGCAGGGAGGCCATCCCCGCCAGGAGTCGGTTCTTCTTCATGGAAGTTCCTTTCTATTACGTCTTTGCAACGTTGTGCGTTGCAAAGTGGTCGTATTGCATATGTGTGATGTGGCCGGTGGATGGATCTATCTCATCGGCTCCATCTACCGAGATACAACTGTTGCGACGTAGAGGAGCACTGAACTTCATGTCAGCCCGCCCAATATACGGACAGCGAGAGAAAGGCCGCGATACCTGTACCGCAGAGTGCGCACGATAAATCCGTCGAACGCTTTCAGAGCTCCGAAACACATCGCAGACGTCGCTCACCGTTTGAGGGACTGCACCTGACAACAGGCACCCTTCAAACATCGCTGCCCGCTATGCTGAGGGCATTCGATCACTGTCCGGTTCCGGAATAGGCCGTGTTGCGGCCATTTGTTCTTCGACCCAACGGTCCTTTCGCTCTTGCCGCAAGAACCAGCGAATAAGCAACACTAGCGCGACAATCGCCAGGATCGCGATAGCTACCTGAACAAGCGCGGCGACAGCAGCGACTATAGCTCCAATGGCCATCGGGTACCTCCTTGTCCGTACCGTAGGCGGAACATTCCGATCGGTGCCCATCCCGTCATTGCGGACACCCTCGGAAATGTACCGTGTAACTCTTGTGCGTTACACGGTAAATGTATCAGTTCTCCAGGCCCTACGCAAGAGATAGAAGTGACTCATCTCATTCCGCTGCCCGGTTGCCACCATGACGGATCTCGTTCGGTGTTATGGAGTAGCGGCACTCTAGCCGATAAACGCTTACGCATACTGCAGCACAACTACACTGTCGCTCCCCGCTCGACTACCAGAGCACTAATGCTGATGGCGGGGCTGAAGCCCCGCCATCCTTTACGTAGTGTGTACTGCGAGCTACTAGCTCTGCAGCTTCTCGATCAAAGTCTTGCGTGCCTTTCCAGCCTTCTCAGCCTCCAGTACGCGAGCCTTTTCGACGTCGTCTACACCGGCAACGTAGGCAAGCACTTCGTCCACCTTTGCAGTAGCCGGGTTAAAGAGCTCGGTACCCTCGGCCTTTGCATGGGACGCCTCTGCGGCGGTGGCCTTCTTAGACTCGGCCTTCTCCGCCTTCTTTGCAGGCTTCTTCGGCTCGGGCTTGGCTGCCTTCTCGGCATCGTTCGCATCTGCGGCCTCGGCGTCATCCTTGTCAGAACCCGCCTGAGCAGCATCTGCAGCCACCTTGGCCTGCTGCTCGGCAACCTTCTCCGCCATAGCCGCGAAATCCGGTACCGTCTCGTTTTCGGGTGCCTCACCGACGACGCCGACAACGTCCAGTTCCTTGCCGTCAGCGTCAACAACCTTGGCCAAGCGCAGCGCGGAAATCAGCGCCTTGCCCGCGCGAGTTCACTGGCGAAGGCCCCCAACTCATTCGTGGAAGCGGCCGCCTGGATGAACTGATTCGGGTCCATACCGTAGGCCTGCGACTGTTCAACAAGGAAGTTGAAGAGTTCGTTCTGTTCCACATTCACATTGAAGCTCTCGGCCAGGACATCAAGCATGAGCTGATCGCGGATCATCCGCTCGGTGTCCTCGCGAATCTCCTCACCATGCTCGTCCCCGGGCTCCTTGCCCTCACGCTGCAGATGCTGCGAGATCTCCTCTTCCACCACGGACTGCGGCAAGGGGAACTCCACGGCCTTACGCAGCTCATCCAAGAGCAGGTCACGTGCGGCGTGAACCTGGTTGGTTTCCTTATCCTTGCCCACCTGCTCGCGGAGGTCGGCACGCAACTCATCAATGGTGTCGAACTCGGAAGCGAGCTGCGCGAAGTCGTCGTCCGCCTCGGGAAGCTCAGATTCCTTCACGTTCGAGACCATCACGCTGACCTCCGCCTCTTCACCGGCATGGTCACCGCCTGCCAGTGTCGACGTGAAGGTGGTGCTACCGCCCGCCTCCAGGCCGGTGACGGCCTCGTCGAGGCCTTCCAGCATATTGCCATCTCCGATACGGTAGGAGACTCCGGAAACCGAGTCAACGGTCTCGTCGCCGATCTTCGCTTCCATATCGATGGTCACGTAGTCGCGATCCTGAGCGGCGCGCTCCACATCCTTGAGAGTCCCGAAGCGCTCACGCAGAGCGGTCAGGCGCTCCTCGACGTCGTTGTCTGACACGGCGACGGAGTCAACCGAGAGCGTGAAACCGGCCGGATCCGGAATGGCAATTGCGGGACGCACGTCCACCGTCACATCGAAGATAAGAGGAGAGGTGTCACCGTTATTGACGGGAACCGCTGTAACATCCACCTGCGGGCGGGATAGCGGATGAAGATCGTTCTCGCGCACCGCCTCGGCGTAATACTCATCCAAGGAATTGTTCACCGCATCCTCCACAATGGCGGCACGCCCGAAACGCGCCTCAATGACGCGTGCGGGCACGTGGCCACGGCGGAAGCCGGGAATGTTGACTTGGTCGGCGATGTCCTTGGCGGACTTGTCGATAGCAGGTTTGAACTCCTCGAACGGCACCTCTACGGTCAACTTGACCTTGGTGGGCTCGAGATTCTCGACGGAGCTCTTCACAGGGGTCTCTCCACTCAGTTAGACGAGGGGGACGGCACGCAGGCCGTCCGGCATATTTCTGGATCCGTGCCGCCCGCTGCCGGGCACTGGCCGGTGTCCACTTGTCAGTGGGCGCCGCAGCCAGCCGGTGCTGACATACGCGCATACCGCTCAATCTTACGACATCTCGCGTCTTTCCTGCGATCCAAGAACGCGAGAATGCACACACGCGCGGTTGGGTTGGAGGTGTTCCTGTGTGATTGGTCGGGGTAGCGGGACTTGAACCCGCGACCTCCCGCTCCCAAAGCGGGCGCGCTACCAAACTGCGCCATACCCCGATGCCCGGCAAATACGGGCGACGCCAATAATAGGCGAAAATGGGGGCCGCGCGCACCTTTCCGGTATACGTGTGGCTCACCACCACCAGGCCAGTCACTTCTCGGCGACGATCTCTACGCGACGGCTAGCAGCCCTGCCCTCCTCGGACACACTGCCATCCTCATTCGTCTCCGAAGCAATCGGCTCACTCTCACCCTTCCCCTCGGCAGTAATCGTCAACCCAGGAAGCTTCGAGTCAATATAACTCTTGACCGCATCAGCCCGCTGCTCCGAGAGAGTCTGATTATGAGCATCATCATCCACCGAATCCGTATGACCAGTAATCACCACCCGACTCGGCGGATCCTCCTCCCACTCCTGGATCATCTCATCAAGAATCTCATGCGCCCGATCCGTCAACTCAGCCGAATCAACCTCAAAATTCACATCACTCGACAAAGTCGTCGTCGTAGCATCCTCACCCTCAACCACCGTCGCCGCACCATCCAAGGTGCCGATCGGAGTGTAAAAGTTCAAGACTTCCGCACTGAAGCTGAGGACGGGAGCACTGGCGGGTTTTGTTGCGGAGCTGGCCGCGGGCGCAATGTAACGCTGCGGCTTGGACGTGGAAAAATCGCTGGCATCGGAGGAGTTCTCTGCCAGCGCGAAGGGTGTGATGAGGGCGCTCAGCCCGATGGCACATACTGCTGTTACCACGCGTTTCATCGGCTCACCTGTACATCGGTGATGAGTTGTTCCACGCCTGGAACCCTAATATCCACGGTTTCCACATCGTCGGGCAAAGCAGCAAAGGTGGCATAGAGCGAGACAGTGTCTCCAGCCTGCACCTGATCTGCAGCCCCCTCTAACCGCGAGCAGAGGCACCTATCCTCCTCATCATGCGCAGCCCTGTAGACCTTCTTGTTCTTCTGGTCAATCAGCTCCACGGCACTCACGTCCCTGTCAATTGTGCGCGATCTACTAAGCAGGCCCAAAGACACTTCCCTACCAGAGACATTGGTCGCCGAAAACGTGACTACTGTCAAATCGTCTGAAATGGATACGTCGTTGATATCAATGCGCACTTCTCCGTATTCAAAGGTTTGAGCATACACGTTGTACTTCCCCGTCGCTGATTTAAGCACCGGCAACTCACCGGAAACTGTTGCGGCATCTCCGGATGCGGAGGCCTCGACCGCCGCGCTCTGCACGTCCTGCGCCGCCGTGGAATCGCCACCGCCTCCGTTATCGTCGCTATTGTTATTGCCGCAGGCTGCCATGGAGGCGGCCAGGGCGAGCACCCCTGTGAGGGCAAAGACTCGGCGCACGAGGGTGCGCCCTTGCTGAGGTGAAAACATGTCAATCTCCTAATAGATTGGGATTAGGACGTTTCCACCCTTTCAGACCGGCGCAGGTCACGCAATGGGGAATGATACCCATATGATTCCGCTCACAACGCCGGGCGTGTTGCGGCAGTATGTGGTACTGCGCCGACTCGCCACCTACCTTTGTGCCTGGCAACAGTCACCGGCCTTTGTACCTAGCACTCATCACCGGAACTAATACATCCCGGCCGCTCATCCCCTACTGCACCACCGCGCCGCTCATCGACTGCTGCAGAAGAGGCGACGACGCGAGTCACACTTCTCGCACGCCCTTCGACATGCGCTAGACCCCCATCTCCTGCTATCCTCGTGGGGCACCTGTTTGACGGTCTAACCCGGCAGGCGCATGCGAGCGTAGCTCAATGGTAGAGCCTCTGCCTTCCAAGCAGATTACGCGGGTTCGATTCCCGTCGCTCGCTCCATTCATCGAATCTGAAAGTCGTGATCGCCTGCGTTTTCATTCGAACCTTCTAATCGATGCAGTGAAACCAACCATCGAAGACGGTCCACCCATTGTAGAAGTCGCCATCGCCTAGGAGCGTCGTTGCCTCTAGGCCGTTGGGCATCGTCTCGCGGCCGATCTGAGGGTCCAGAATGCTGAAACCATGGTCATGAAGAATCTGTGGGATCCGATGGTCAGGGTCCCATGGGTGCTCTGCGACAAGTGCGGCGGAGTCAGGAGCGTTCGAGAATCCGCCATATTCACCGATCCGGTCCCAGCATGTATGACCGGCTGTGAAGGCAGCGATTGGTGCAATACGGCACACAAGCACCGAGGCGTAATCCCTGATTACGTATCCGTCCCGCACGTACTCGGTGCCAGTTCTAGCGATCTTGATTTCTTCGAATGAGGATACGAGCCCTGTGTAGGAGGAGTACATGTCGAATACGTCAAGCCCGTCAATTTCGTCAATAGCGTGCGCGATGTCTTCGTAGTGCGGGAATGGCGATCCACCGGATGCGCCCAAATTTGAGCAAGCTGCTTCAAGTAAGACGGGATCTGTGACGAAATTGGTGCTCTCTTCCTGCGGCATACCTCACAGTGTAGTGGCTC
Source organism: Actinobaculum sp. 313 (assembly GCF_003073475.1). GTDB lineage: Bacteria > Actinomycetota > Actinomycetes > Actinomycetales > Actinomycetaceae > Asp313. The sequence goes on from NZ_CP029033.1 coordinate 1,905,202, forward strand.
GCAGCCTGAATCGTTCCTCATGGCACACAAGGAGCGATTGGTGGGCAGGTGGGCGGTCGCTCATCCTGAGAGTGCCTGACCTGCATTGCCATTCCCACCCCGCCCGCCTTGCGGCTGAGGCCCGACGCCGTATCTCGGTCTGGAGCCTAGTCTGTGCCACTCAGCTCAACTACTTGGCTTTAGGAATGCATCGTTGTTACGGTCGCGCTGCAACGATCTTGCTAGATCGTGAGCCGATCAGCCCCCCATGTGCCAGACAAGCGCTCACGTACACCCACGCCGGTGCAGAAAGCGCCCACCCAGCCTGGTTGTGAACCCACTCGCCCAACTCGCCAGAAGGCACTAGCCGTCCAAGAAGCAAGACGCGCGGCACACATCACACCTCGCTACTGCCCAATCGGCTCACTCAAGCCCAACACGATGGCCTCGACGACTTGACGCAGCAAACCGGCATCGTCCTCACGCTCCAGATAGTGAGAGGCAATCGAATCGAGGTAGAAAACCGCAACGACATCAGCCAGCGTATCGTCGGACAGTGTCGACTTCCTGCCCATGCGGAGCAAAACGGTACTGACGAGCTTGGCGAGCGTACGTCCAAACTCCCGCCGCGCCTCCTGGAACGCCCCCTCTTCTGGATGACGAAGCCGATAGAGCCGGTACTCCGCCGTGAGGATGTACAGCGTTCTGCTTTCCGGCCGGAGCGCATCGAGCAATTCCATGATCGCATCTACGTCAGGAGTTCCTTCGATGGAGCCGAGCGCGATTTCTGCATGTTGCAGCAGTGTGGCCGCGTGCGCGGCAATCACCTCACGGAGCAGTTCTTGCATGGAGGAGTAGTTCGAGTAGAAGGCGCCACGGGTGAAGCCGGCCTGGTGAACGACGTCGTCGATGCGCGCACCGGCAAAACCCTTCTCCGCAAAAACAACCGTGGCAGCCTCTACCAAACGCGCGCGAGTATTCACACGCTTACGTAGCGACATGTTCGTCTCGCTCATGCCTCTTCCCTTCTTCTCTAATCGCTGCAGGGATGCTCGTCCAGCCTCACAATTCTTATTACACCACCGAAACATCGCGATGCTGATTCTGATGTCTGGACGATCCACGGCGCGCGGGGCAACGTCGCATCGGTTGAACGCCCGCGTGTACATCCCACGTCCCCTCACTGTGAATCGCGCTTCCTCGTGGTCAGCATCACGACTAGACAGTTTCAATACACAAGTGTATCCCGTACACTTGTGTATTGAAAGTTGCTTGATGGAAGGAGAGCCGTTGTCCGCGCTTCTACTGCGTATCGGCCGCTGGTGTGCAAGGCACGGTGGATGGGTGCTCGCGGCATGGTGTGCGATTGTCGCCCTGCTTGCCGGAGGCGTCGCGGCTCTCGGGATGAATCTCTCCAGCTCTTTCACCATCACCGGAACGGAGTCCATGGACGGCCTCGACGTCCTATCGGAACGGCTTCCCCAGGCGGCGGGTACCAGCGAACGAGTCCTCATCACTACCGACGACGGCGATATCAACGCCCATCAAGCAGCAATTGAGCAATTCGTTGCCGACGCCGGTGCGATCTCCGGCATCTCGCACGCCTCTGATCCCTTCGCCGATTCAACCAACACGGTCTCCGACCACGGCGCCCACGTACTCATCCAGGTCCAGGCAGACAACTCCGTCGGCACACTCACTAAAACCAATGCGGACAAAGCCGCGAGAGTCGCGGAGGAACTGCAAAGCGCCGCCAGCACACTTGAAGAAGCCGATTCTGCACTTACGGTGCAAATCGCGGGAAACATCGGTTTCGACGTCGGAATCGAACTCTCCGCTACCGAAGGCGTAGGCATCATCATCGCCGCCATCGTGCTGCTGCTCACATTCGGTTCAGTCCTAGCCGCAGGGGTCCCCATCCTTACAGCACTGATCGGAGTGGCCGTGGGCATGCTCGGCATCCTCGTGGCGGCGGCATTTACGGATATCACCTCAGTGACGCCAGTCCTCGCCGTAATGATCGGACTTGCCGTCGGCATTGACTACGCACTATTCATCATTTCACGTGCCCGAGAATACCTGGCAAAAGGTATCGCGCCCGATGAAGCCGCCGGGCGGGCGGTGGCAACCGCCGGGTCCGCAGTAAGCTTCGCCGGCATCACCGTGATTATTGCCCTCTGTGGGCTTTCCGTGGCCGGAATTCCCTTCCTCACCGCCATGGGCATCTCCTCCGCATTTATGGTCGCCATGGCAGTGTGCGTCGCGCTGACCGCTGTACCTGCCACACTCGGCCTACTCGGGCAGCGCATCACTCCACGCAATGGCCGAGCAGAGCGCGCCGGGCGCTTCTCCAGACGTTGGATCAACACGGTTACGCACTACCCGGTGATCGCCATCCTCGCCGTCGTCGCCGTTCTGGGCACGCTCACCGTGCCGATCTCCGGGGTCTACCTCGCCATCACCGACAGCGGCTTTCAACGGGAGGGGACGCAACGCCGCGATGCTTATGATGCAATAGCCCAAGCCTACGGTGACGGCTATAACTCGCCAATCATCGTTCTCGCCGATCTCCTGCAAACCGACGATCCCATTTCCGTCGTCTCCGATCTCGCCGATGATCTTGCCGACCTCGACGGTGTCGCAGATGTGGCTCTGGCAACTCCGAATCAAGACGGTTCACTGGCATTCATTGAGATCATTCCCAAACACAGCCAGTCCTCTCCGGAAGCAACCGCACTTGTGAAAGACATCCGCTCCCGGGCGCCCGACTTCGAATCCGAGTACGGAATCAATGATCTCATGGTCACGGGCACAACTGCCGTCGCCATTGACATCTCCACCCAGTTGAACGCCGCCCTCTTGCCCTTTGGAATCGTGGTAGTGGGGCTCTCGCTCATCCTATTGATGATTGTGTTCCGGTCCATCGCCGTCCCCGTCACAGCGACGATTGGCTATGTGCTCTCGCTGGGCGCGGGCATGGGAGCCGTGGGCGCGATCTTTGGTTGGGGTTGGCTGGCCGACCTTCTCGCCGTATCGAAGGTGGGCGCCGTCATCTGCTTCTTGCCCGTCATTGTGATGGGCGTGTTGTTCGGACTAGCCATGGACTATGAGGTCTTCCTCGTGTCTCGCATGCGCGAGGAGTGGATCCGGAGCCATGATGCCCAACGTGCGGTGATTCGGGGTTTCGTGGGCTCAGCTCAGGTAGTCAGCGCCGCAGCCATTATCATGACCGGTGTATTCGCAGCCTTCGTCTCGAATCAGAATGTCTATGTAAAGCCCATCGCCACCGCCCTCACGGTCGGAATCTTCTGCGACGCCTTTTTGGTTCGTATGACGCTGATACCAGCGTTGATGACGCTACTCGGACCCAAAGCCTGGTGGTTGCCGGGCTGGCTCGATCGGCTGCTACCGGTGGTCGACGTAGAAGGCGAAGGACTGGCACGGGCACTCGAGCACGCGGACTGGGTTTCCGAGCACGGCGTCTCGGAGCTGCGAGTTGAGCGCCTAGTCGTATCCGAAGGCAACGACGTCGCCATTGACGATTTGAGTATCGTCCTCGCGCCCGGTGAGTTGGGACTCTTCTGCAGTGATGACACCGTTGCGCGGGCGGCGCTGGCCGCCGTGGTCTCTGCCAGGCTCAGACCGACGGAAGGCCGCGTCGTCGTCGGCGACCACGCACTACCAGACGGAACATCCGCCGTGCAGGGTATGACAAGCTCGCTGCGCAACTGGGACGACGCGCTCAGCCCAACGGCGCGCATTGTTATCGTGGACAACCCGGGCACACGCCGTTGGCAACGAATTCGTGAGTTGCACGAAGAAGGTCGCACCGTGTTGGTCACCGGGCCGGTTGATCTTGCCGTTCCCTCAGACCTCTCTTTCGATGCCCGCGCCACCAACCAGCGCGAAGCACCAACCGATGCTTTACAGGTGAGAACTGCTCCCACTTCTCCCGGCACCGCATCACCCAAACATCTAGCAACTGACAGTGATTCCATCACGACAAGGGGACAACAATGAAGCGCCGTTCAATTCTCTTCGCGCTCGTCCTTCTACTTCCCTCGCTCATCGGACTGACAGCGCTGACCGGCACGAGTTCCAGCATTGACAACATCCATTCCGTGCGCGCCGCCATCGTCAACCTGGACGAGCCCGTAACCCCCGACTCCGGCACAACACTGCCCGCCGGACGCCAGATCACGGCTCGACTCACGCAGGGAGCCGGGTCTGAGGGCAGTACCAGCCTCACCTGGGATATTGTCTCCGCCGACACGGCCGCTACCGGCCTGAGCGACGGAACGTATGCCGCCGTCGTCACAATCCCGAAGGATTTCTCATCCGGCATCGCCGACGTGCTGCAAGGCGCATCTACGACAGCTCCACAGGTAAGCATTGAAGCCAATGGTTCCTCGGAAGTAATGGGGTTGATCTCGCATGCGGTGGTGACATCAGCAAGCAAGGAATTCGGTACTACGCTCACCGTCAACTATCTGGATGCATCACTGGCCGGTACAGGGCAGATAGCTTCGGGCATGGAAGACGCCGCAGATGGCGCGGGAGCGCTCGCCGACGGTTCCAGCACTCTATACGACGGCGCCTCCGAGCTGGCAGAAGGCAGCGCAACACTCTCTGACGGTGTCAGTAGCCTCGCCAACGGAACGGTAACCCTTGCCGACGGGATGTCAACACTCGCCGACGGATCCGTTACCCTCGCCGACGGCATGTCGACGCTCACGAACGGGTCGTCACGCCTCGCCAACGGAGCAACAACACTGTCAAACGGCATGTCAGACCTGCGTACCGGCTCCAACCAACTCGCCACCGGTGCAAGTACCTTGTCCACCGGTGTCAGCGGATACACCTCCGGCGTTGATAACGCCGCATCCGGCTCGGCCACACTCGCTGCCGGCGCCGATCAGCTCGTGACCGGCGTTGCATCATACACCGACGGCGTTCAGCAGGTTCATGACGGCATTACGCAGCCGAGCGGTGCAAGCTCCGTGAGTTTGAAGGACGGCGCAGCGCAAGTAGCCGACGGATTGTCGCAACTGGACAGCGAGCTCCAAAACATCGACACCTCAGCACTCGAAGCCCTACCCGGCCAGCTTGACTCGGCAGCGGAAGGCGCCGAGGAGCTCAAGGCGGCGGCGGATTCCCTACCCGCCCTAATCGAAGCCTGCGGCCAGGGTGATGCGGCCGCATGTCAGGGCGCCAACACCATAGCGCAGGAGATCTCTGGTGGCGCTGGCACTCTCAACCAGCAACTCTCTGCAGGAGCAAGCTCCGCCCGTTCCTCCTCACAGTCGCTGAGTGGTCAAATAAGCACGTTGAAGACGAGCGTCTCGACGCTGTCCGCCGGGGCCTCCAGCGTCTCAAGTGGGATCGACACTCTCGCCCAGCAGATCGACAGCAACCTCTTGGGAGCCAACGCCGAACAGCTCAACGCCGGTGCCCAGCAACTGGCCTCAGGCAGTTCAACTCTCAACAACGGGCTAAACACGCTGAGCAGCAATTCACAGTCGCTGAACTCGGGCGCGAACCAGCTAGCCTCTGGATCAAGCACACTCGCCGACGGGACTGCCAGCGCAGCCGACGGTGCGGATACCCTGGCGGAAGGGGCCAACGACCTCGCCGACGGCACGGCGGATGCCGCGGACGGCGCGCGGACACTCTCGGACGGAACCGTCACGGCTTCCACCGGAGCCAACACACTTGCGGACGGAGCGGTAAGCGCCTCCGACGGCGCCGAGACGCTCGCCGGAGGTGCCCAATCGCTTGCCGAGGGATCATTCACCCTGTCCGACGGCGCGAACACGCTGGTTGACGGACTGCGCGATGCCGGCAATCAAATCCCGGTGTATGACACCGACGAAGCCTCGGCCATGTCCAACGCCATCGCTTCCCCCATCAGCGTCTCTTATTCGTCCGCTCAAGCCAGCACGAAGACATCGCTGGCGGGAGGAACCTCCGCGATCGCATTGTGGATCGGCGCATTGATTACCGTGGTCGGGCTGGGCGCAATGGGCAGCAGGCGTATCGCTTCGGCTACTACGCCCGTTAACTTCGTACGTAGCTCCGCGCGACCCGCCGTGCTCTTCGCGCTCGGGCAGTCCGTGCTTCTGGCAGCGGTGCTGGTCGCAACCGGAGTCTCGCTCAGTCATCCCATGGCGGTCCTTGTGGTTGTCGCCTGCACGGCGATCAGCTTGACCATCGTCCATCAGGGCCTGCTGGCCGTATTCGGGCAACGCGGAGGCGTCATCGCCTCGTTGTTCTTGCTGGTTGCGCAGGTGGTTTCGATGGATGGCGTTGTGCCCGCACAGCCGGGCGGTATCTTTACAGCGGTCCGGCAGGCGTTCCCACTGCCGCGGGCGGCTGACGCCCTCACCACGCTCATTACCGGCATCGGTCCATCCGTCGGAGGGGCTATCGCCGTAGTTATGGCTTGGGCCGTAGTCGCCTTCGTTGCTTCGATAGCTGCGGTTGCGCGCCGCCGCCAGACCAGCCTCGGCTCACTGCGCGCCGCCGCAGCACAGGCGTAGGGCGGGGCATGAGCGTAGGGCACGAGCGTAGAGGGGTCGGGCCGGAGGACCGGCTGCCAGGCGCGACGTCAGGCCTTTGCAGCTGTGGCTGCGTGCAGCAGTTGTCCTCGGTATGCTCGCGATGGTCACACGCGGCACCTGGTCTCCGGTGGTAGCGATTGCTTCGTACGGTGGCTTGGCCCCCACTGGCAGCGAAGGCTACGTGCAACGGGCGAACCCCTCTGGCAGCGACGGCTACGTGCGGTGGCTGGTCCTCTGAACGCAAAAGTTACGTACAGTGGCTTGGCCCCTGGCGGCTATAATGTCCGCGCGCGGCAGCTTGGTCTCTAGTGGCTGCGACCGCTACGTGTACCACGCCGTACAAAGCCGTCTGCTCCCAGTAATACTGCGGCCGCCATCAAGTCATTCGGTCGGTAGGAGCTTGTGAACAGCCCGCAATCAATTGCCTTATCGGTGAGGAAATCGGGCGCAATTGGAGCCGGGTGGGTTATATCCCACACCAGGAGCCCAGCCATGAGCTCAGCTGCAGCCGCAGCATCCAGCGGTGGCATCCCGAGCCGCTCGAGCCCAGCGTATGCAGCGCGCAGCGCCCTGGATGAGAGCACAGACTCGGTGCGCGCCAGCGGCCCGACATTATAGGAAACTACGCGCCCAGCCGCCTGCTCGACAGTTGCGCGCCACCGGCCGATCCGTTTCGCCGCAGCATAGTTCGGCCCCTGCACGTCAATGAAACCGTTGTATACATTCGCCCCGTGGTCGCCGTGTACATCACCTTCTGAACCGGTATGCGTCGCACGGACGTGGGTGGAGTCGCCGTCGGCCGAGCAGGCGCAGGCAGAAACGGTGGGGGCGGAGTCGCCGTCGGAGCAACCAGCATATGCGCCGCGCTGGATACCGTTGTTGCCGTTGCACAAGGCGTTGTGAATCCCTTGCCGCGCTGCTCCTTGACCAGTGGCGGATACGCCGGGTTTCCGAGCCGGTTCCAATCGGCGCACTTTGGCGTAGGCGGTTACGGCGTGTGCCAGCGCTCCCGTGCCAAATCGGGTGCGAGGCGCGAGATCGAGCAGGAAATACGCGTCGGTCGGAGTCCCGTACCAGGCGAGCGCTATGTCCGGACGTGCTTCGATGAGTAGGCGCTCGACGACGTCGGCACCTGCCGCCGCCAATAAGAACTGCGATCCGGGCGCATACAGTGTGTCAACAACCACCAGGCGTCCAGGCAACTGCGCTGCCCACCCGGCAATCGCTCCGGGATCGTCGACCACGTCGCCGACACCGCTCGGGGGAAGAAAGAGTGTGCCAGCCGTCGTGGCAGCGTACGAGGTCAACGCGCGCACGCCGGGAGAAGCCGGGCGCCCCACCGCGGCCACGCGCGCTCCCAAAGCCAGCAACGTGCGCGCGGGTGAAAGCTCGGCGGAGGCACCCAGACACACGAAGGTCCACTCGGATAAATCCGGCAAGGCTGGTGCCAGCGCAAGCTCGCGAAGCGCGTTGGCTGCTGCGGGGCGGATTCGGCCCGCCTTCCGCCACTCCCCCAGCCACGTGAGGAAAGTTTCACCGCCGTTACGCCACGCGGGCAGCGCCTCATCGGCTACCTGACTAGCCGCGCCCGCAATGACCGTCCCACAGCCGACGTCGCGCATCGTCACCTCGCCGATCACCCGCCCATCACCGGTCCGAATAGTAGCGGCGATGAACTCCAGGCCGGCCCGCGCGGCCTGGGCGCCAATCTGCGGTGCGTCATAGGCCGAGAGCGCCGTCATGGCGTCGCGGTACGCACGCCGCCAAGGATCGGCCGACGCGATAAGTTGCCGCAGCTCGGAGTTTTTGCCCGCAGCAGCCAGGCACATTCCCGCGTCACCGCCGTCGATGTGAGACGTCCGTCCTCGCGCGGGAGCGACAGCCGATACGGCGAAGGACGGTGGCGTATCAACCCGCCGCCAAGGAATTCCTCCGCGGTGTCATCGGCTGAGGTGTCCACAGCGCGCTGCGAGCGGCCATGCCAGTGGCCTTCCGCCCGCTCGTCAGAAGTCTCGCTGGCAGGGACGCTCAAAATGCGCTGCGACAACAGCTCTTCGTTGTGGTCTACCGGCTCCGACATCTCATCTGAAACCGTATGCGGCATATCCGCTGCTGAGTCACGCGTCCCATCTGCGACGACGGCGTAACACAGATGCACGAGATCACGCCCGTTGCGCTCGTCCAGTATCGCGTAGTCCAGGCGCGGTCCGACGACACTTCCATAACCGTTGCGCTGCGTTCCGTGCTGTTGCCCTCGAACCTCGACATCCGGCTCCCTCTCCGCCGAACCGGACCGTTGAACTCCCACCTCGGGTTGTCCGCGCTCGGTTCGTCGGGCCTCGGCTTGCCGTACAGAAGGTCCAATTGTCGGCATACCAGTCGTGGACTGCGATTCCGTGCTTCCAGACTGCGCCTCTCGCACCTCAGATGCGGGCTGCCGCTCCCAGCCCGCAGATTCCTCTGCACCGTCCTTGGGAAAGCACTCCTGGAGCGGGCGACTGCCCTGTGAATCGAGCGCGCCCCTAGCCTGTGGAGTACCTGCCCCAGCAGCACCAACTCGACGGTGGCCGGAAGCATCACGGGCGCCCGAAAATAAGCAGCCCCGGCACAGGGGGTTCGCCCGTCTATCCCCGCTTGGGTGGCAGCCCACGCATCAAGCGCAGCCCCGTGCAGAATCGCGCGGCGAAATCCAAAGAGCCGCGCCGACACTGCGGACATGTGAATGGGGTTGGCGTCACCTGTCAGTCGTGCCCATTGACGCGAATCAGCGATAGAAAAAGCACGGCGGGCCATTTGGGGACACTGTCCGACGTCGAGCCTGCCCGCCGAGTTGACGCCGTATCGGCTGCGGGCATCCGGTACCGGGAGCACGACAGGTGCCGCAGAACCGCCTTCGTCGCTTTCCTGCATCTCACGCGCGGTGCCTGTGGGCTTATCGGCTTGCTTCTCAACACCGTCTCCTCCAGCGAGTTCCTCCAGCGTCCGCTGGTTCTCGTTCCCGTGCAGATGGTCCAGATTCACCCGCCTGCCACGTCCCGAATGATCCTCCTGCTTCCCGTGTGCGGCGTTTGAGGCCTCATTGTCACGCTGTTCATGCCCAGCCGCTCCGGGAAGGCCTTCTCGCCCCTCCCGTTCCTCTCGCATTAGCGGACTACCCTGCCAGCTCTCTCGGTCTAGTTGTAGTTCCCGCTGCCTTTCCTGCCCGATGGACTCGGCGCCTCGGCGCGTTCGCCGAGACAGATAGGAAATAGCCTCTTCGTAGCACAGGCGCGATAGAGATCGTCTATTGGCCGCTGTCCGGCTGGAAGACCCTCCGCTCGCAGGCCCTTCATTCGCGAGCCACACCGAGCAGAACAGTTCCAGATGCGTGCCGGCAGAGTCCTCGTGTACGCCACCCACTCGCACCTGGATATCCAGCCGGTCCCCCGTCTTCACCGGGCGCAGGAGCCGCCATGACTGCCCGGTCACCACCAGCCTTGGCAGTGAAACAGGTAGCCGCTGATCGGCAAGTACCTCCACACTCGGCTCGAAACACAGCGCATGTAACAGGCCCGGAGGAACCATCAGAGAGCCCTGAACCCTGGGACCCTCCACACCGAGAAACTTGGCGAAGGTCGCCACCTGCTCGCGCGTCACGGACGCCGTCGTCGTGATGCATGGCCCATTCCCAAGCGACTGCCGTACTGGTTGTTTCCTATTCGCGCTGCTAACGGCCACAGCGGCGAGACGACCCAGTTGCTTGATGTGCGACCTTGCCATGTGCCCTCCGAATTCCCATTGGCTGCCTAGAACGCTTGCGCGTTGCGCGCGAGCTACTACGTGCGCAATGACGACTCACGCATCACACATGCGAACGACTACATGCGCAACGACCTCCCACGGGTCGCGGCCGCAAACGAGCGCGTACGCAACGCAGCCACAAACGACCACATGCGCGTTGCAGCCATTAGCGACTACATGTGCAACAACCTCCCACGCATCACACATGCGAACGACTACATGCGCGACGACCACCCACGCATCACACATGCGAACGACTACGTGCGCGACGACCACCCATGCATCGCAACACGCCTACCCACCCACCATACTTGTTTCAGTTGCCCTTGGCTGGCCCCTCGTCCAGGTCACACCTGCCTGAGGGACGCGATCAGCCCAATAGTGCGCACGCCCCAAAGCGTCCGTGTCAAAATCCCGTCCAAACGGAAACAAAATGGAATCGCTCAATTTAAAGAATGGCGGAATTCCGCGGATTTGAAGCGATGGCTGTTTGGCGAACTCATCGTTTGGACGGGATTTTGACACCTGTAGCCCACCAAGGCCGCATTCTCGGCCTGCAGGAGGCGCGTGCGACGGGCACCGAGCCGCGTTGGCGCTGCCACGCAGCGCATTGTCGGCCTAAAGGCCGGATTGGCCGCCCATACATGCGCACCGCCCCTATATGTTAGGAACATATGCTAGGTGCATCGCTCTCGAAGAACGCACAGGACGCCACGCCCGCCTGCCAGGGACGCGTTCCCAAAGCATCCGTGTTAGCAGGGCGCCATTACACCAGCCAGCACTTCTGGCGAGGGCGAGCTCATAGCACCTGCGCTGAGTCATATCACCCGTGCTAATCGGGCGCCGGCAGCAAAGCCCAAAGCAAAAGAGGGGACCCGGAACCGGATCCCCTCTCGCTAGCTTTATGTCAGTCGCTCAGCAGGCCAGTCTGGTAGGCCTTCGCCAGCTTGCGCGGAATGCGCACCTCGCGCCCTTGAACGCGGACGGTCTGAAGCTCGGTCAGCTCGGCCTTCCACTGGGAACGACGAGAGCGAGTGTTGCTGCGGGACATCTTGCGCTTGGGAACTGCCATGTCTACCGCTCCTCTCCATCAATCAACCGCCGGCCGGCGGCCCGTCTTCTTTCTTCCGCACCGGCATTTCACCGGCGCACACAAGTCAGCATTTTACCCGCCCAAGCCCCTCCCCGCCATTCCGGAGGCGAGCTGTGCAGGCGCCATCCGCGAGGAGTTGCTCACAGCAAGTTGCTCACACTCTCTTTCCTGCCCCGACGGCATAAGTCCCCTCTACGCATGCCGCTCATTCGTCGAATGAACAGAGCAGAGCCGCACTGATCGCAAAGTTGTTCGCATATGCTCAGCTTCGCCCACCGCAGTCCAAATCCAACCATGCACATCGAAGCAGAGCCACCACATATCGAACTTCGACCGCAGTAGGAAGTGTGAACGCCCACCGTCAGCAACACCCCGACCACCGGCACTTATGGCCAGTGACGCGCACATCCGATGAGTCCTCGCAGTGCCTCGTCAATGAGTGGTCCACAATGGAAGGGTGAACCCGATCCTGCTTTCCTCTGCGGCCCAGCGCAGCGCATTGCGGAATGAAATCGTCGTCAAACGCTCACGTTTCTTGGCTGCGGTAGCTCGAGTTCCCGATGCCGCAGCAGCTCGCGCGTTCATCGACGCCGAACGTGCTGCAACACCCGATGCTCGGCATCATTGCACCGCTTTCCTCGTCTCCGTTTCGGGAGCGGCCCCGCAATCGCATTCCTCCGACGACGGTGAGCCCTCCGGAACTGCCGGACGTCCCATGTTAGACGTGCTGACGGGAAGCGGAGTTATCGACATCGTCGCCGTAGTCACGCGTTATTTCGGCGGTACCCTCTTGGGCACGGGCGGCCTTGTGCGCGCATACTCCGATGCGGTTCGCGAATGCCTCGAGGGAGCGAAACTCGTAGAACGGCAACACGTCCCTATTTGGCAGGCATTCCTGCCCCACGACTATGCCGGGCGTTACATCGCAAAGGTTTTTGAAGCCGGGGAAACGGTCGAACCAGAATACCTGGAAGATGGCGTGCGAGTATCGGTGATGACCGACGCCGGCGAGCGTCTGCACGCTGAGCTGGCGCAGCTCTCCGGCGGCGCCATCACGCTTAAACAGGAAGGCAGCGCCGTCGTCGAACGCCCCTGGGGGCATATTCGCTCCGGGAAGGCAGTCACTGACGGAGAAACGCCCGGTCAGTAACAGGCAGCTGGGAGCAGACCCAACGTAACTCTAGCGTGGCTCGTCACGTCCAAGCCGCAACGTTGAAGTACGCGCCCACTCTTACGCATAGGCTATGATCATCCACGCAGTCACGGCCGATCTTCACACAGGCTCAATGGCGCTGGACTCTTGCGGGCGGCATACAACGCGGTTGCCGCCGCGCTACGCACGGACTCGACAACAACACCTGGACACGACCTGGTCAACGCGCCCGCGCCACCGAACTCACTGCACCACCAGGCTCACTACACCTCCAGACGCACTGCACCACCGAACTCACTACACCTCCAGACCCGCTGCACCACCGCCCCTTGCCGCATCGTATTTCGCTATGAGAGACAATCACCTCAAAGATTGGACAACAGCCAGCGAGTGTGCGAGTGTTAATCACGTCGTCCATGGAGAAAAAGAAGGAGGGGACCTCATGATGCACGCAACTCGCCGTCCCTCCTTCTGCATGTGCTGTCTGTGTCTTTAGGGCGTCAGGCTTTACTGGTGCGCCCGCGCACGCTTGACGCTCGTCAGCTCCCCATCTGAGCATCATCATTCCCACGAGAATTCGAGAATTCATAGGCATTTGCACGTAAAAGGAGTTTCCCATGTCTAATATTCACGCCGACGCTACCGCACTTGTTGGCGGCACCCCGCTCGTCCGTCTCAACCGTCTGACCAATGGCTCGGAAGCCACCGTGCTCGTCAAGCTCGAGTACTTCAATCCCGCCAATTCCGTGAAGGACCGTATCGCCGTCGCCATCGTTGATGCCGCCGAAGAGTCCGGCCAGCTGCCTGCAGGTGGAACGATTGTGGAGGCAACATCCGGCAATACCGGTATCGGCCTGGCATGGGTAGGGGCCGTGCGCGGCTACAAGGTCATTTTGACCATGCCGTCGTCCATGTCGCGTGAGCGGCGCGCTCTTCTGCGCGGTTTCGGTGCCGAACTGATCCTCACCGACCCCGCCGGAGGAATGCAGGGCGCAGTGGATAAGGCGAAGGAAATTGTCGCCTCCACACCGGGCGCCGTATTGGCCTCGCAGTTCGCCAATGAGGCCAACCCTCGCATTCACGAGAAGACGACCGGGGAAGAGGTCTGGGCCGATACCGACGGCAACGTTGACTACTTCGTCTCCGGCATAGGTACAGGTGGAACAATTACCGGCTCCGGGCGGACTCTTCGCCGGTACAACCCGGATATCAAGCTTGTTGCCGTTGAGCCGACTGAATCGCCGCTCCTTTCCGAAGGCAAGGCGGGTCCGCACAAAATCCAGGGCATCGGCGCGAATTTCGTGCCGGACGTACTAGACACAGACATCTACGACGAAGTCATCACCGTGCCGAGCGATGCCGCCTTGGCTACCGCGCGACGGGCTGCTACCGAAGAGGGATTACTGGTTGGTATCTCCTCCGGGGCCGCGATTGCGGCCGCCCTGCAGATTGCCAAGCGCCCGGAAGCGGCTGGTAAGACAATCGTCGCCATTGTTCCGGACTTCGGAGAGCGCTACGTTTCGACGCCGCTTTTTGAGGGACTCGCTGACTGAGACAGGAAAATGGCCGTGGGCCGGTGCCTCGTGGTACCGGCCCACCCGTATAACATTCTGACCTGGGCACCGTGCTGAAATTGAGCGCGGGAGGGCCGGGCAACAGAAGGAGACTGCACGATGGGACAGGCAAAACCACGGCTGCGGGAGTTGCTGCGCGAGGATCTGAAAGCAGCGCGCGACCATGACCCTGCGGCACGATCTAATGTCGAAGTTGCCCTTGCCTATTCCGGCGTCCACGCATTGTGGGGTTATCGGGTCGCACACGCCATGTGGGAATCCTCCCCGCGCCTGCGTCTACCGGCACGCCTGCTCTCGCAGGCCGTGCGCGGACTGACCGGCATCGAAATCCACCCCGGCGCGAAAATCGGGCGTCGCTTCTTCATCGATCACGGCATGGGCGTAGTGATCGGCGAGACCGCTGAGGTCGGCGAGGACTGCATGCTCTACCACGGTGTCACCCTCGGCGGCACATCGCTTGAGCCCACAAAACGCCATCCGACGTTAGGCGACGGCGTCGTCGTCGGTGCCGGCGCAAAGGTGCTCGGACCGATCACATTGGGTGACGGCGCTCGAGTGGGAGCTAACGCCGTCGTCGTCAAAGACGTCCCACCGAAAACCACCGCCGTGGGGGTTCCCGCCAAGTTACATCAACGCGCATCCGAGGCCTACACCATCGACCCGGCGATGTATATCTGACAGCGGCAGACTCTGATAGCGGCGGAATCTACGCACTTCGTACCGGGTGGCGGATTACCGTCTTGAGCTTCTCCGGTGCCACCTTGCGCGCATCACTGAGGTAAATTTCGTGGTGGTGGCGCTCCTGTGTAATGTCGAGAACGTATCCCTGCTGTGTGGCGAAGTCATCTATCAACGCCACGGTCGCAGGTTCGCGGTCATAGGGTCCGATGTGCATGCATTGAACGCATAGCCCCTCATCAAGTGGCAGGTACTCCACGGCAGAGAAGTCGGCATTCTTCTTTCGCGTTGCCTCGCCGATAGCCCAGGCAAACTCGTCCCGCGTAACGAAGTCAGGTAGGCGGATCACAGAGATCCACTGGAAGTCAGCTTTGCGGGCGTAGTCGACCCCGGCGACGCCGTCCTGCCACCAGAAGCCCTCCAGCGGCGGAACCACGTAGTCAAAATACCCCGCAATCCGGTGATCGCCCATCTTGCTCATTTTGATGGTGAAGGCGACGCTGTACAGCAGGTTGATCGCCTGCTTGTATTCCCCGTCCTCAAGATTGGGATCACCGCTACCTCGTACCGCAAGGAAGTTCATCGCAGGCACCGTGACGATGCCCGGTTTCCTCGGCGGCAGGTAGAACTCCTTGTACTCCTTCTTGAAATCAAATGCCACAGTGCACCTTTTTCCCGCTCTGCCCATCGCGCGGAATTGCGCCTCCGCACCTATGGTAGAGGCTCTGGGCAGAGATGCCGCTCGCACCCTCAGAGCGCAAGAAAACAAGCGACTGACCCGCAACACCCAGGGCGGACCCGCAACCACGAAGGTGCAGGCGTTTGGGCAGCGGGTGCTACCCGCGTGGCAAACTGTGATGCTTGCCTTGACGCGAGTATCACCCGGCTATCGTCAGCTGCGGGAGGCCTCGTAATCCGCCAGTAGATCGATGCGACGCTGGTGACGCTGATCCTCGCTGAACGGGGTCTCCAGAAAGGTCTTCACAAGCTCCCATGCCTCTTCGACGCTATGCTGGCGAGCGCCAACGGAGATGACATTGGCGTTGTTGTGCTCGCGGCCGAGAGCTGCCGTGCTCTTATTCCAGGCGAGGATGGCCCGCACGCCCGTCACCTTATTCGCGGCAATCTGCTCGCCGTTGCCCGAACCGCCAATCACAATGCCGAGCGAGCCTGGATCGGCGACGACGCCCTCACCACACGCGATGCACATGGGAGGATAATCGTCCAGACTGTCGTATGTGGAGGCTCCGTGGTCAACAACCTCGTAACCCGCCTCCCGCAGCTTGGGCACTAGGTACTCTTTCAGTTCAAAACCGGCATGATCGGTTGCAATGTGTACTCGCATGTTTCCATGGTAGTGGGTTACTCCGACACAATTTTAGGACATGACGGCAGGTCTTTTCGCCACGGCCATGTCGGAGCCTGCCTGTATGCTTGGCGCATGACAGAAACGCATACTGACTCGCTCGGCCCGGTGCTGGAGGGCGCGGATTCCGCGGTCCGCATTCAAGACGATCTCTTCCATGCCATCAATGGCACATGGCTGGCCACCCAAGAGATTCCTTCCGACCTCTCCTCCTACGGTTCCTTCATGAAACTACATGTGGAAGCCGAACAGCAGGTGCACGAGATCATTGAAGAACTCGTCGCCTTGGCCCCGCTGAAGGTGAGGCACAGCAGATCGCCAGCTTCTTCCGTTCGTGGATGGATACCGAAACAGCCAATGCGCGCGGAGCATCACCACTGGATAGTGATTTAGCACTGGTTGCAACTGCGTCAGATAAAGCTGAACTTGCCGCCGCCGTCGGGCAACTACTTGCTTCCGGCGTGGGCACCTTCTTCAGCTTCGGTGTTGACTCTGACCTCAATGATCCCAACCGTAATATCGCCTTCCTCTCACAGTCCGGGATTGGGCTTCCCGATGAGGCCTACTATCGCGAGCCCCAACACGCCGAGGTGCTCGCGGCATACAAGGCTTTCGTTCCGAAAATGCTTTCGCTGGTTTTCGGACTGTCCGCCGACGACGCCGCAGCCGAGGCTGCCACAATTATCGATGTTGAAGCCGCTATCGCCGCACATCATATGAACGTCGTCGATACGCGCGACCTGGACAAGGTCAACAACCCGATGCAGTGGAGTGCCTTCACAGGATCAGCCCCCGGCTTCGATTGGGATGGTGCGGTCGCGGCGGCGGGGCTGACGGAGGAGAAACTGGCGGATGTACTGGTCCTGAATCCGGATGCTCTTTCTGGAAGCGCCCGGCTGTGGGCTGAACTTCCGCTGGAGAAGTTGAAGTCCTACACTCGCTGGCGGATCGCCGTCGCCTACTCGAAGTATCTCACCGAGGAGATCGATCAGGCATTTTTCGACTTCTACGGCCGTACCTTGACGGGAGCGGAAGAACAGAAGGAGCGGTGGAAGCGCGGCGTACAACTGGTCAACGGCGCACTCGGCGAGGCAATCGGTAAACTCTACGTGCAACGGCACTTCCCACCCGAATACAAGGCGAAAATGGAACAGTTGGTCGCGGATCTTCTGCAAGCCTATCGGGAATCCATCACGCAACTTGACTGGATGGGAGAGGAAACGAAGAAGAAGGCACTTGAGAAGGTCGACTCCTTCGATCCTAAGATCGGGTACCCGGAAAAGTGGCAGGACTACTCTGCCATGAAGATCGGTGACGATCTGGTGGAAAACGTTCGCCAGGCCACTCGCTTCGAGTTCAACCGCGACATCGCCAAGCTCGGCGCGCCGGTGGATCGCAGCGAATGGTTGATGTCACCGCAAACGGTTAACGCCTACTACAAGCCGACGTGGAATGAGATCGTTTTCCCCGCCGCAATCCTGCAGTTCCCCTTCTTCGATCCCAACCGTGATGATGCCCTGAACTATGGCGGTATTGGCGCGGTGATCGGCCACGAAATCGGGCATGGTTTCGACGATCAGGGCTCAAAGTACTCGGCAGACGGCTCGCTGAACAACTGGTGGACAGACGAGGATCGCACCGAATTTGAAAAGCGGACGAAAGCACTTGTGGAACAGTATGACGCGTATATTCCCGGCGAGTTTGAGCCGGATAGCCCCCACCATGTGCAGGGCGCATTGACGCTCGGGGAGAATATCGGCGATCTCGGCGGCCTGACAATCGGCCTGAAGGCCTACGGCATTGCGCTGCGCCGGGAAGGAAAGACCCTCGCGGACGCTCCTGTGATCGACGGTTATACCGGCGTGCAGCGTGTTTTCCTCTCCTATGCGCGGATCTGGCAGGAAAAGCGGCGCCCGGAGATAATGCAAACCTTGCTCGCCACCGATCCGCATTCGCCCGCCGAGTTCCGTTGCAATGGCGTGGTGAAGAACGTTGACGCCTTTGCGGAGGCGTTCGATGTGAAACCGGGTGACGAGTTGTACCTGCCTCCCGAAGAACGAGTACGTATCTGGTAGCTGTCACGTATAGTTGCCCGCCAAATGTTCTGCCGTGTGGCGGTATCGGTTTCGTCATCGACCGCAAACCATGAATCGGACAACGAGACGCGGACCGAATCTGAGTTTCACGCCGGTTGCGTACGCCGGCAAATGTCAGTTGAGTAACCGATACCGACCACCAGGCCACTGACCTTAGGGAGTCGTCGCGAGGCGATAGCGGCGTCCCCCTGCGTCCCGCTGCAGTATCCCGTTGTCCACGCAGTCGCGGCGGGCCAGCGCAACATCATCGACAAAAACCGCCAGCGCCGCATTCAGTTCAACTTCAGTACACGATTGCCAGCGGTTACGACGAAAGACCTCTTCGCATGCCCTCCGTGCAAGAGGAAGACGTCTTCTTTCCTGCACCGGAAGCTCGATGGGCCCTTGCTCGAAAATAGCCTCTACATCAAGAGCTTCGGTAACCGCGGCGCGTAGCTGTTGCAGCGCATCCGCGTTTAGACCCGTCGCGTCAACGAAGGAAAGCCGATTGACCGGCGCTGACTGAGTGCGGTCACCGCTGAGAACGGCTGCGAGTTCTTTTCGTAGCGAGGGCGCACACAGCACATTGAGAAGCAAACGTATCTCAGACACGGGTTGAGCCACCATTACGCAACAGTCTCCTTAACGGTCAAGAACAGAATCAAGGCGAACACGTAGCTTGGCATACTGGGAACCACGGCCCAATCCGGGGCACACCGAGAAAGCTGTTAACCCCCTCGGTACAAGCCCAACCGCATTCGCCTCACTCAAAAATCGGGCCGACGTTCCGGCTGCGCTTCAACTCGAAGAAACCGGGGGTGCGGGCCAACGCCACACAACCATCCCACAGGTCAAGCGCCGCCTGACCGTGCGGAGCGGGCGAGATCACCGGACCGAAGAAAGCCACGCCGTCAAAGGCGATAATGGGCACACCCACTTCGTCGCCCACCAGTTTCAAACCAGCAGCCGTGGAGGCACGGACAACGTCAGCATACTCCCCCGCTCGGTCAATCAGATCGGCAGGTGCGCCAACGGCGGCCAACGCCTCAGCCAAAGCATCACGCTCATTCAGACGCCCACCCACGAAATGCCTTGTGCCAAGCTCGGTATAGAAACGCCCCAGCACTTCGCTTCCCAGTGTTTGCTCAACCGCGGCGGCCACCTCCGCACCCAGACGCCCCTCTTCGACGTGCGCACGGTAGTCGGCGGCGATGTCCTTGTCCTCGTTAAGAACGGCGAGAGAAAAAGCGTGCCAGTTCACGGAGAAACCGCGCGCCTCGGACACCTCCACAAGCCAGCGGGAGGTAATCCATGTCCAGGGGCACGACGCATCAAACCAGAAATCAACGGTAGTACTCATGCCTCTATCGAACACCCTCGCAGCGCGGTACGCCAGTGATACGTGCCGCATTGTCACGCCAAGTTTGATTCACACCATCCATCTGATGCCCCCGCGCCCATTCGACACAGCCCGGATCTTCGTCACCCACGCTCGATAAAGGCAACACCTTCCGTATGAGCACCAAGCCTATTTGAAATAGTCCGGATATTCCGCAAAGGGGTCGTGCTCACTGTGCTTGACCCAACCGCTATAGACCTCCTCGGCGCTGATACCGGGGAACAACACGGTATGCCCGCTGAAGTCGCCGTCGGTGAACCAGAGCACCAAGTCAGGGTCAGGATGTACCTCCCGCAGCCACACCGCGGCCTCGGCTATCTGCTCCGAGCCGCCATCTATTGACACAAGTCCGCCACCTGGAAAGTGAATCACAAGGAAAAGCGGGCCATCGGCTGGATTCACTTCGAACTCTGCATCACTGATGTACCTGCCGGGGTCATGCCGCATGACCCGACACCGCGGCCATCGTTCCTGGGCCCATTGCAGAAAGGTCTCCGCATCGAACATATGCTGATCAGAGGTCACAGTTATGACGCAGAATCCCACTGACATCTCGGCACTCCTTCGCGCGCACGCAGCCGTGCACCTGACTGAGGGGCTGTGCAACATGTTAGATGTTCCATGAACACGTGGCCATTACCGACGTCGCAGAGAAGGCTCCAGTACGCACAAGAACAGCCCAGCCGCGGCGAGAAGAAAACACATCAGCTCAGTCGTCTCCAGCCCCAGATGGTTCATCAGTGGAGCAGCTAATACCTGGCCAACCGGAACAGCGACAAGCGAACCAAGCATGTCAATCGCAAAGACTCGTGATAGCAGATGCTGAGGAATATCGGCCTGCATCACGTTCTTCCAGGCCAGACTCTGAAAAGCGATCGACGTACCGGCAGCAAAGAAGGCCAAATAGAGCAGTGGAGCGGCGGTGGGCGCGTATCCGATGACCAAGAATGGAAGTGCCTGGCAAACGCACATGATCATTGAACGATACAGCGGCCTACTCCAGAAAACGCGCGCTGCAATCAACGAACCGGCGAGCAGGCCGATAGCCTGGAACGACCGTGCAAAGCCCCACGAGGAACGACTCAGTTCCTCCCCTATGACCCACGGGCCGATCGTCGTCGTGCCGAGTGCTATCAAGGCGTTGAGTAGCGTGAATGAAGCCACCACGGCCCGAAGCCACGGAACCCGAATGAAGTATCGCCAGCCTTCGAGCAGGGCTTGCACGGGTGGCTCCAACGCCGCGACTGCATCAGTTTTGATCCCGAAGAGCAGCATCATGGCAAACAGCCAACACATCCCGTTGACGGCTAGGCAGGCAGGCGTGCCCCACGCCGTGACCAATACACCAGCTACAACGGGACCGATGACGCCCAAAGTGGCACGGACTTGTTGCAAGAGTGCGTTCGCCGCGTTACGTCGCTTCATGGCAACCAGTTCCGGAATGATTGACTGAGTCGCGGGCATCATCAATGCTGCGGCGGCTCCATTGATAAACTCCAAAACCGCTAGCGAGTAGACGGTGGCTAACGCGGTGTACAAAAGCCACGCGGCAACGCACTGTGTCAGCCCTGCGGTCAAACAGCAGACCTGCAACAGCTTGACCTTCGAGCGAGAATCCGCAATCACACCGCCGACAACAACAAATAGCAGCGTTGCCACCGCTCGTGCGGCCAGCACTAAGCCCAGCCCACCCAGCGAGTCTCCGGTATCAATCGCCGCGAAACTCACCGCAATCGGAGCCATTGAAGTACCGCACCAGCTCACGGCTTGGCTGAGGAAGTAGCGCCGAAAAAGCCGCTCGCGTATAGGTGAATTGGAAAACAATGGCGACATGTAACTCCCCGGACTCCCCTTCACCGAATGGGGCGATGGTGTTGCCTTCGCTTGATTGTACCTGTGTAAGTCGTCCATGCAGTTCTGGATGAACGGTACGACAGTGGCCGCGAATAATATTCCCGGGGCATCTCGTGGGTCCAGCCTGTGTATAGCTTGCTTCGGCCGTCACCAGAGTCCATGGCGCCTCCGGCGTCTTGAGTGTTCCTATGATTCTGAGCGCACCCACGTTTTAGGCGTCTCTGCAGTTCCCGGTGGGTGCAATCGAGAATCTCTCTGTAGCGATTCACAACCGAATCTGGGTACCCGCCATCTCACGCCCGGCTGCCGACTCGCACGAGTACAGACCTAAAAATCAAGCCATAGCTTCCTGGTCGCTTTCCACTTCTCCAAATCAAACACATCCGTGAGTATCAACGACCTCGAAATCGCTTTCGCCGCTTTCAGACAAACAATCTGGCATGTGAGAACTCTGGGCTGTTAAGCTCTGATCAAGTTGCGCAACTCACCGGGAAGGTACACGACACGCTATGGTCACCCTCACGAAGAAACGACTGGTCGCAATACTCGCGTCACTCGCAGTGATCATTGGAGCAGCCGTCTACGTAGTGTTCTGGCGGCCGCTTCCGCAAGGCACCCCGGAGCTGAGCCCCGAAATCGAAGTACTTCGCAACCAAGCGATGAGTCTACCGGAACGAGGCCCGCTCGATTTCGGCGACTACTCGATAGTTGTCACGTCCGTAAGTACCACGAATGTTGGTGTCAGTTTCGCTCGAGACGGCAACCATGCTACTCATACCACGATCGCCGTCGGTTCTTCTGAGGAAGTGCTCGGCTGCACCATCACCGTCCTAGAATCACATCCCACACGATCCGACAACGGTTCGGCACTCGTCGCCATCCAGTGCCCCGACGAAGCCTCCGCCACTCACTCCCCCATACCCGATACCGGCCCGTAGTCGGTATTCCGAAGCGGAACCAGCACTGTGACAAGCCGTGGGCGGCAACTGGCTAGCCGCCGCGTTGGGTACTCGAGTCATAGATCCTCCGGTTCTCACCGCTCCTCGCACACCACAGCTCCCCAGCCACACCTCCCAAACCGCAGCTCACGCTTTCGCGTAAGCTTGACCTTGTTCTATATCTGGGCCTGAATTTTTGGAAAGGATACCCATGCCGGGCACCAACCTCTCACGTGCCGAGGCTGCGGAACGCGCAAGCCTCGTCGCCACCGAATCTTATCGAGTGACCCTCGATCTGACCGGTGAATCCGAGACAATCTTCCCATCGGTCACCGAGATCGATTTCTCCGCTACGCCGGGGGCCTCAACGTTCATCGATCTTATAGCCGAGTCCGTTGAACGCATCGTGCTCAACGGGCAAGAACTCCCAACCTCGCTTTTCGCGGACTCCCGCATCGCGCTGAACGATCTCGCGGAACACAACACCCTCCGCGTGGAATCCACCATGAACTACTCGCGTACCGGTGAGGGACTACACCGCTACGTTGATCCGGCCGACGGCGAGGTCTACCTTTACTCCCAGTTCGAGGTGGCCGATGCCCGCCGCGTTTTCGCCTGCTTCGAACAGCCCGACCTGAAAGCCGACTTCACCTTCACCGTGACCGCACCGGCTTCCTGGCGTGTCTTCTCCAACTCGCCCTCGCCTGCACCAGAACTGGTTGGCGACGGCGTCGCCCGCTGGAGCTTCACTCCCACCGAGCGCATCTCCACCTATCTGACCTCTATCGTTGCCGGACCGTACGACGGCGTCGACGGAGCGGTCTATCAATCAACCGATGGCCGCGAAATCCCGCTGGGAGTGTGGGCACGCAAGTCGCTGGTCGAATACCTGGATGCGGAGGAGATCTTCACCATTACTCGGCAGGGCTTCGAGTTCTACGAGGCGAACTACGGCCATCCCTACCCCTTCCGGAAGTACGACCAGATCTTCTGCCCGGAGTACAACGCCGGCGCCATGGAGCATCCGGGCAATGTGACGATCGTCGAATCCTACGTATTCCGCACCAAGCCGACCGCCGCCATGGTTGACCGCCGCGCCATTACTATCCTGCACGAGCAGGCGCATATGTGGTTCGGTGACCTGGTCACCATGAAGTGGTGGGATGACCTGTGGCTGAATGAATCCTTCGCCGAGTACATGAGCCACCTGGCAGCCGTTGGCAACACCCGCTGGTCGGATGCCTGGATCACATTCCTTGCATCCGAGAAAACGTGGGCTCTGGCCCAAGACCAGCTGCCCTCCACACACCCGATTGCCGCCAATATTCGCGATATCGAGGATGTCCTGGTCAACTTTGACGGCATCACCTACGGCAAGGGTGCTTCCGTGCTGAAGCAGCTGGTTGCTTGGGTGGGTCAGGAGGAGTTCCTGGCCGGCGTGCGTAGCTACATCGCGAAGAATGCGTGGGGGAACGCCACCTTACAGGATTTGCTCTCCGAGCTTGAAGTGGCCTCGGGGCGCGACCTCTCCTCCTGGACCAAGCTGTGGCTAGAGGAGGCCGGGCCGAATACCCTCTCCCCCAGCATCACGGAGCGGGACGGCGTCGTCAGCGAACTCTCCATTGTGCAAACAGGCAATGGCCCCGCCTCTCTCAGGCCGCACCGCATCGGCGTCGCCGGGTTCGACCTCGTCGAGGGGAAGCTTGTGCGCACACTGACCACACAACTTGATATTGACGGCGAGCTCACTCCCGTTCCCGATTTTGCCGGTCAACCGCGGCCGGCGTTGATTCTGCTGAACGACGGCGACCACGCGTACGGCAAGATCCGCCTCGACGAGCAGTCACTGAATACCGCCGTGGAGCACCTTGACGCCTTCGACGATCATCTGGCGCGCTCCATCGTGTTCTTCTCCGCCTGGGATATGTGCCGCGACGCCGAGATCGCCGCAACCGATTTCTTGCAGATTGCGCTGAAGGCGGTCCGCGATGAAACCGACGGAACCGTACTGCGTCTGGCGCTGAATAACATTGTCACCGCAACAAATCTGTACTCGGCTCCCGCCCATCGGGAGGCCTTACGGCTCGATGTTGCCAACACCATGTTCGAGATTCTTCAGCAGGCCGCCCCAGGTTCGGATCACCAGCTGCAGATCGCTGCGGCAGCCGGCAGGCTGGCGGTGACCGATGAACAGTTGGACCTGATTGCCGGATGGCTCGACGGTGTGAACGTTCCCGAAGGGTACGACGTCGACGCCGAGGTGCGGTGGACGATTCTCGTAGCGCTGGCTGCGGCCGGGCGCATCGGCGAGGCGGAGATCGCTGCCGAATACGAACGCGACACCACGAGTTATGGGCAGATCTACTCCGCCCAGGCTCGCGGAGCTTTACCCGACGCCGCCGTGCGGGAGGCTGTGTGGAGCGATATCACCGGGCACGAGGTCAGTAACACCGTGCAGCGGAATCTCTGCCTGGGATCGGCGCGGGCAAAAGCAGAATCACTGGTTCCTTACGCGCAGCGCTACTTTGCGGATGCCGAGGCACAGTGGGATAACCACACGGTGGAAACCGCGTCCAATATGCTGGAATACGCATTCCCCTTGCAGTTGACGGGTCGCACCGACCTGGGGGTTGACCTTGTGGCACTGGGAGATGCGTGGCTGGCAGAGCATTCCGAGAGCACTGCACCGGCATGCGTCCGGCTGGTCTCCGAAGTGGTAGATGCAGCGCATCGTGCACTGCGCGCTCAGCAAGTCGACGCGGCAGGGGCGTAATCGCACCACGTGTGGGACCGGTCGCCCTATGAGAGGGCGCGCTCGCACTAAGAAGTGAATGCTGCCACGCTAAGAAGTGTCGGGTTTTTCAAGAAACTCCGCGAAAAACCCGACACTTCTCGCAATTCCCGACACTTCTCGCCCCGGCATGACCTGCGCGCGGGGACTGCGCTTTCCTTTGCCTGTGGCTTGGGGCTTCCCCTGGCATACCTTGCGCTCAAGAACTGTTCACCGGCACGGAAGACTCTGGCGCCCTGCGGATGGCTATTGCACCTCAAAAAACGGCGTGCCCGCCTCAACGCGTCCCTCAGCCAGGAGGCGCAGGTCACCCTGCTGCGCCCCGACCACTACAACGGGCGTACAGAGCGAATATCCCGCCCGCTGCGCGACCGAGGTGTTCCATAGCACAAGTGGCTGGCCCGCCGAGACGCAGTCGCCCGGGGAAACAAGAACGGTGAATCCCTCTCCAGCCAGGTGCACGGTGTCAAGGCCGAGGTGCACGATCACGTTGAGCGTCCCGACGCCCGCACCGTGCGTTTCCGTGCCCGCAACATCCGTCCCCGGGCCCGCAGCGTCAGCCACCAGCGCCGCCGTCTCGCCTCCCGGCTCGCCGACGTCGTTTCCCAACTGCTTCAACCTTGTGCCCGGCCGGGCGGCATCCGTCTCTTGAATCGCGGCAGGTGCCTGACGCCCGGATTCGCTTCCTGCGCTGCCGACGGCTCCGTTCACACCACGTTCACTGCCCTCGGCACCGCGCACACCACGCCCGCCGTCGTCGGACTCGGAAACTTCGCCGTCGTCACCCAACACCTCAATGACGATCCCATGCGGTTTGGCCTGGCGAACAACGCCACGACACGGTGAGACAACCGTCAACCCACCAGCAAAGGGGTCAATGGCGAATCCGGGCCCCACCATGGAAGCGGCAAACACCGGATCCGGCACATCCTCCATGGCGCGAATATCGCCCGACAACGGCGCAAGAAGATGTAGACGCATTGTTTCCTTCAAAGTCCGAATTGATGGCGGAGATCGTCGCCCGGTGACATCGCGATACCACGGGGCGGCAATGCCGCCAAGGCGAAAACGGCGGGTGCCTGATGCCCACCCGAGTACCGAGGGCAGCCAACGCACTCCAGGCGCTGCGCCGCAGCGGCTCAGCCCACCGTGCCGGAAGATGTGCCGCGCGCTGTTACGCCCTACGCCGGGCGCGGCAGTGACTCGCCGGCAGGCCTGTCACTGGCAGGGCTCGTGGTCTGGTTAGTCGTCCAACAGCGAGGTCATCGACTCGCCAAGGTTGTCGGCCACCGGGCCGACCACCACCTGCACGACGGAGTCTTGCAGAACCACCCCGAAAGCGCCCGCGTTGCGCAGCGCGTCCTCATTGACCTTCTCCGGATCCTTAACCTCAAGGCGCAGTCGAGTAATGCAGGCTTCTACGTTGTTCACATTGTCTTTGCCGCCAACAGCGTCAAGCAGCTCTTCCGACCTGATATCCATGTCCGCTCCACTCTCCGCCAGCCAGGGCGGGTCGATGCTGTTCAGTTTCAAGGATAGCCGCCCGAGGGCGACACGTCCCGCAAGCTGGTGAAACACCGGCCAGCGCGTTGACATAACGGGCCAGCCCCAACTGCATCGACTGCCCGCCACCCGTCCCGGCCGCCGCCACGCGGGCGTGCAAGCAAACACCCGGGCCTACAACAATCCGAGGCCGGTCCAACTGTACCAACGCGCCTGCGCCGGCCTAACCGCGTCTCGGCCACGCCAACGCACCTCAGCCGGTCTAAACGCGCCGCAGCGGTTCCATCCGCACCCGGCTGCGGCCGCACACACTGCTATTGCCGCGCGGCCCGCAACTCGGCCGTGAACGCTGCCAACAGTGACTGCAACCGTGCGTTATTGGGCAGGTCCTCTACCAGCACCACCTGCTCGCTGCCATCGGCCAGCGGAATTCGCCAATTGGGATACTCCTGATCAGTGCCCGGTTGATTCTGCGCACGCCGTTCGCCCACCGCGTCCACAAGCGCCACGCCGAGCATTTCGGCGGGTGCGCGCGCTATAAAGCGGTACAGCGCCTCGACCACCTCGCGCTCCGTCGGGTCCTCCCCAACCAACTCCTGCTGGCGCAGCCGCTCCAACAATCGCTGCCGTTCCGCAGCGGCATCATTGCGGACCTTCTCTGCTGGTTCCGTCAGAAGCCCCAGGCTCTCTCGCAAATCGACATGCTCACCCGCCAGATACCCAGCGGCCGGCGGAAGGTCGTGCGTGTCCACGGTTACCAGAGCCTCGCGGCGGTATGCACCGGGTTCCTTGAAGTAGCCGTTCTCCTGCTCGAAAAGCATCACCGAGGTACCAAGAATGCCCCGCTCACGCAAGTAGTCACGTACCCACGGTTCCACGTTTCCAAGATCTTCTCCCACGACGACGGCGCCCGCCCGGCGGGCCTCCAGCATTAAGACGCCAACCATAGCCTCGTGATCGAAACGCACATACGTCCCTTCAGATGGGCAATGCCCATCGGGAATCCACCACAGGCGGAAGAGCCCCATGACGTGGTCAACCCGCAGCGCGCCGGCATGCCGCAGTACGGTCCGTGCCATGTCACGCAAGGGCGCGTAGGCCATCCGGCGCAGCGAGTCCGGGCGCCACGGCGGCTGAGACCAGTTTTGGCCCTGCTGGTTGTACATATCCGGCGGGGCACCCACGCCCACGCCCTCCGCGAAAGCCTCCGGAATCGACCAGACATCCGAGCCATGCGGATGAACGCCGACGGCGAGGTCGTGGAAAATCCCCAACGCCATGCCGGCAGAGCACGCACTGCGTTGCGCGTCTTCAAGCTGTGCGTCAATAATCCACTGCAGCCAGGCATAGAAGTCGATGCGTCCAGCCAATTCGCGGCGCTCATTCGCCGCATAGGCGGAATCGGGCCGCGCCAGATTCTCCGGGAATTCCTCGCCATACTTCTCACGCAGCGCGCACCAGAAGGCAAAGTCCTCCAGCCCCTGGCCCTCCTCGGCACGGAATCGCTCGAATGCGCGTTGTCTGGCGTCCGAACGCCCGAAGTTGAAAATCACCTCAAGGGCACGCCGCTTGGATTCCCACACGCTATCGCGGTCGATGTTCTCGTTACGCAGCGACGCAGCCTTCGGTTTCTCCGCCGCCCAGTGCACCAATGCCCGTTGAGCGGCCGGCATATAGGCGACCTCGCGGATATCTTCCGGGCGAATGTAAATCGGGTTGAAGAAGCGCCGGGTGACGGGTAGATAGGGCGACGGTGACATATGCCCAACCGGTTCCGCTGCGTGCAACGGATTAATGAGGATGAAATCGCCCCCGCTCGCACCGAAGAAGGAACACATCTCCTTCAGGTCAGCTGTGTCTCCAACACCCCACGAGTCACGCGAACGCGTGGAATAGAGCTGCGCCATGATGCCCCAACCCGAGGCTCCACGCTCGGACGGCAGTCGGAGACGCTGCGGCACAACGATAAGCGGCGCGTCGTATTCGACTGACTCCACCGCGGCGGAGGTGATGACGCTGGCGCGCAGCGTGTGGTAACCCAACGGAAGGTTTGCAGGCAGGGTGAAACTCGCCCGGCCAATCAGTGTGCCATCGACATACCGCGGGGGAACGTAGTCATCCCGCTGGGTCAGGGCACGTTGACCGCCGTCTTCCAGCACCGCCGTCAAGGTTACGGATGCCCCATCGGGCACATGGGCAGCAACAGTGCCTTCGGTGTCACGGCGAATCACCGTACACTCGGGAAGAACATTGTGCCATGGCTGCATATCGACGTCGGCCAGAGATGCGCGAGCGCTCTCTTCTGTGGTCGCGTCAATTCCCATGGCGGCTAATACGGCTACGAGTGTATGGTCGGCCACCGATGTTAAGTTGCCGTCATAGGACCAATACTCTGTCTCCACGCCGCAAGCGTGTGCCAGCTGAGATAACAGTTCCCGATCCGGGACGTTTTCCCTCATGACGCTCCCTCTGTGTCATAGCACGGACGTCTTCGATCACGTTCAGAAATATCTTGCCAGATTCCGCAAGCTTTTTCATAAGGTCTGCGGCAAGTCGCGTTGCAATCTGAGCGGTTCACGCAACGGCCGGTAACTTTCTTACATCCCGAGGTAGTCTGTGGCAGCCCCAGAGCCGAGGAAACACCGGCCTTCACACGGTCATCCTGAACCATTTGTCCTTCTGCCATGCAAGAAACGCTCCTTGACACCATCGGGAACTTCTTCGGCCCGCTGAGCATCCAATGGGCCGGAGCGGCCCGGACATCACACGGACCGCTTGCATGTGCGAGGCGCCAGACAACATCTGGATCGCGCTTTCCGCCACAGATTTTGCACAGATGTGCGCAATTCCGTGTCAGAAGGGCCGTTCGGCCACACCCTCTAGCCGCTCCTTTAGGTAACATGATGGCGTTATTAGCCAACCGTGAAGGACTCGTTCCATGTCGTCCACTACCGTCGAGCTACCGTCGGTCGATACCGAACCACTGGCCTCGGTGCTCAATACACTGCGCCTGGAGCGCCTTGGAAATAACCGTTATCGCGGCAACAACATGCCACAACTCAGCGGCCGCGTCTACGGCGGGCAAGTTCTTGCCCAGGCAACCGTCGCAGCTTCAGACACCTTGGGGGTAGCCCCGGAAATCCGACTCGCGCATTCAATCACCGCGGCCTTCCTGCGCCCCGGCAGGGTCGAAGTACCCACCGAGTTCATGGTTGAAGAACTTAATGACGGACGTTCCTTCTCAACTCGAAACGTCTCCGCCTTGCAAAACGGTCACATCATTTTCACGGCACGCGTTTCCTTCCAACTGCACCAGCCCGGTCCATCTTTCCGCACTCCAATGCCGGATGCTCCCGCACCCGAATATCTGCCATCCTCGGTTGATTTTTTTGCAGGGTTGGATTCGCATTGGGGGCATGTCATGTCAACCACGAACGCCGTCGACCTCCGCCATGTTGATGGCGATATCTATATTCGCCCCGCCGAAGACCACAGCACACATCAACAGATCTGGTTACGCACACGTTCCCCGATGCCAGAAGGCTCGTCAAAACTTCTGCAGCGGGCCATGTTGGGGTATTCCGCCGACCAATTCATGCTGGAGCCGGTTATGCGGGCAACCGGTCTCCACTGGGCGAATACGGACGCCTCGCTGGCAACCCTGGATCATTCCATCTGGTGGCATCGCAACTTCGATATGTCGGATTGGATCCTGGCCGATCTGGAGAGCCCGTCCGCGCAGAATGGCCGCGGACTTGTTATCGCCAAATTCTTCCAAAATGGCCGCCACATCGCCACCATGTCGCAAGAAGGAATGGTACGGGTCCGCACCGTGACGCACCGGGAGGACTGATCAAGGGCATGCGACCGGATGAGAGCCACTGCCCTACCGGCGAACTCAAGCGCTTCCGAGCGTTCGGATACGTTCGAGCATCCAAATAAGGCACGATTAGCGCCTCTCAAAACACCTTGAAGCCAGCCCGGCGGAATATATCACGTGCCTCTTCCGTCTGCTGGGCGCTGGGAGGCTTGATGCCTTCGAGCTTGTACTCAAGTCCGAGGTTATGCCACTTGTCGCGGCCCATCTGGTGGAAGGGCAATACCTCCACTCGGCTGACTGATGGCCACCGACCAGCGATCTGCGCAACCTTGCGGATATTGTCTGGATCGTCGGTCAGCCCGGGGACCAAGACGAACCGGACCCAGATTTCGATGTCACGCTCGGCCAGGCGGTCCCCGAAGGCAATCGTGGGTTGCAGCATGCGCCCAGTGACCTTCTTGTAGGTCTCCTCGTCGCCAGACTTCACGTCGAGCAGCACAAGATCGACGTCGTTAAGCATCGCATCGCTGGCGTTCGCCCCCAAAAAACCGGAAGTATCAAGAGCGGTGTGGATGTCCATGGCCTTGGCGCCGCGTAGCAACTTGCCGACAAAAGCCGACTGCATAAGCACCTCACCACCGGAGAGAGTGATCCCTCCCCCGGTTGTAGCGAACACCCGCCGGTAGCGCTTCATCCGCCGCAGCAGTTCATCGGCCTCCACCGGATGCCCGTCGCGCATCAGGAAGGTGTCCGGGTTGTGGCAATACAGGCATCGTAACGGGCACCCGTTGAGGAAGATCGTCAAACGAGTACCCGGGCCGTCTACCGCAGTAACGAGCTCCCACGAATGAATCGAGCCCAGCGTGCCCGCGCGCATACGCGCCAACCGATCCGCGCGTTCCAGATCGGTGAGTTCGACGAGGCCATCCGCCCCCGCTCCCTGCAGACGGGCCGCCGGGGCCAGGAAGTCCTGGTCGCCGGCGGCCGCCATTACCGCATTGGGCATTGAAAACCTCAGGCGGACTGATGGAAGGTACGGGAGAGCACGTCCAGCTGCTGCTCGCGTGTGAGCTTAACAAAGTTCACCGCGTAACCGGACACGCGAACCGTCAGGTTCGGATACTTCTCCGGGTGCTCGATTGCGTCCTCGAGGGTGGAACGATCAAGAACGTTAATGTTGGCGTGGTACAGGCCCTGCACGCCACCCTCGTTCTCGCGCGCCGCCTTCATTGAGGCCAGACGCTCCTCGTATGTTTTGGTTGCCATGTTCCGGCTCCTTTTCTTTAACTGTTGGTTAGTGTCTTGTAAACGAAACTCAGTCGCCCTTGGTTGCATCGACGGCGCAGGACTCATCCGGGACGAATCCGGCATCAAGGATACCGACCAGGTTGGTGACCTGCTCTTCCTTGTTGCGGCCCAGACCGGACGGGGTGATCGTATTGGTCAGCGAGATGCCGTCCAACGCGTCGTTATAGTCCAGTTTGCCAACGGAGAGCATGGAGGCGACCATGCCATGCGTATCCATGCCATTCTCCGGGTTCGCACCCGGTGAGAACGGTGTTCCCTTGACATGCCCCGAGGGGAACGAGCCGGTGTTGCGGCCATAGACCACATTAGAGGTAATGGTCAGAACCGACTGGGTCGGAATGGCATCCCGATACATCGGGATCTCACGGATCTTACTCATAATCGTGTGCACGATCGTGGCAGCTATGTCATCGGCGCGGTCGTCGTCATTACCGTACTTCGGGAAGTCGCCTTCCGTTACATAGTCGACGACGAGCCCGGTCTCGTCACGCACCGGGGTCACCTTCGCGTACTTAATGGCGGACAGCGAGTCGGCAACAATCGACAGGCCGGCAATGCCACAACCCATGGTGCGGGTGATCTCGGAATCGTGCAGTGCCATCTCGATCGACTCGTAGGCGTAACGATCATGGCAGTAGTGAATGATGTTGAGAGCCTCGACGTACGTGCCGACCACCCAGTCGAGCATTTCCTCATACTTCTGCCACACATCGTCGAAGTCAAGCGGGCCGTCGCCCACAACGCCTTCGTGGTCGGGAACGACCAGCTTGCCGGTCATCTCATCGCGGCCGCCGTTAATGGCGTACAGCAGCGACTTGGCGGCGTTGACACGCGCGCCGAAGAACTGCATCTGCTTGCCCACACGCATCGGCGAAACACAGCACGCGATCGCGGCGTCGTCGCCCCAGTGCTCGCGGATCTGACCGTCAGACTCGTACTGAATAGCCGAGGTCTCAATCGAAATCGAGGCGCAGAACTTCTTGTAACCCTCCGGAAGATTCTCATCCCAGAAAATCGTGATATTCGGCTCCGGCGCGGGACCGAGATTGCGCAGGGTCTGCAGCAGCCGGAAAGACGTCTTGGTGACCAGCGGCCGACCGTCATCGCCGAATCCCGCATCCGACCATGTGGCCCAGTACGGGTCACCGGAGAAAATCTGGTCGTAAGCGATCGTGCGCAGGAAGCGGACAATACGCAGCTTCATGACGATGTTGTCAATAAGTTCCTGTGCCTCCGCCTCGGTCAGTGTGCCCGCCTTGAGGTCGCGCTCGAAGTAGATGTCGAAGAAGGCGGAAAGCCGTCCGATCGACATGGCAGCGCCGTCCTGGCTCTTCACGGAGGCGAGGTAGGCAAAGTAAGTCCACTGCACAGCCTCACGGGCATTCTTTGCCGGGCCAGAGATGTCAAACCCGTATGAAGCCGCCATATTCTTCAGCTTCTTGAGTGCCTTGATCTGCTCGGAGTGTTCTTCGCGGTAGCGTGCCCAATGCTCGGAGAAAGGCTGGTCAACCACCGCGTCGCGCATCGTTTCCTTATCCGCGATGAGGCGGTCCACGCCGTAAAGCGCAACACGGCGATAGTCACCGATAATACGGCCACGCCCGTACGCATCGGGCAGGCCGGTGATGATATGCGAAGAACGCGCGGCGCGAATGCGCGGTGTGTAGATATCGAAGACCGCGTCATTGTGTGTCTTGCGGTACTTGGTGAAGATCTTCTTGATCTCGGGATCTTCTTCCTTCCCGGCTTCACGGATCGCCGTCTCAACCATTCGCCAGCCGCCGTTCGGCATCATGGCCCGCTTCAGCGGGGAATCGGTCTGCAGGCCAACGACGACGTCGTCGTCATCGCTGATGTAGCCGGCCGGGAAAGCATCGATATCGGCAGGAGTGTGGGTATCGACATCGAGAATGCGAACCTTCCGCTCCTCCGACAGGTAGTCCTTCTCAAGGGTGTCCCAGAGGCGGAGCGTCTTCGCCGTCGCTCCTTCTAGGAAGGACGCATCGCCTTCGTAGGGACTGTAGTTCTTCTGGATGAAATCGCGGACGTCGATGTTCTCCGTCCAGTTACCTGTAGTAAAGCCAGCCCATGCCTGTTCGACAGAGGACTCAACGGCTTCCTCGGTACGCTCCATTGCTTCACCTCTCATGAAGGGTTTCTCTTGTCTTGATCAAAATGACCATGTACGCCGACCACATGACCATATACGACCGAAGCGGCCGACTAGGACTATTGTCCACCATTACGCCGAAAAATGCTGTGACACTGCTCGCTTTGATCCCCTTTTCAGGCTGATCGCGGTTAGGCCATACACACTCCTTTGCTGTATCCACGCCATTTATCATCCCTGCGACACAGCTTATGTGAGATTGCTCCACCTCAGAGGTCTGCGCGTCGCGGTCCATCGAGACGCAGATGTACGGGGCGCGGGAGCGGTGCCGAGGCGGTACGGCGGCACGCCTGCCTGGCCGAGGCCGCGGCACCCACCGTCAAAGCGTTAATCGACGGGTAGGTGCCGCGCGTGCCTGGCCGAGGCCGCGGCACCCACCGTCAAAGCGTTAATCGACGGGTAGGTGCCGCGCGTGCCTGGCCGAAACGTGGCAGGTGCTTGACCGAGTCGTGTGGTGCGTGCCTGGCCGCTGGATCGGCTCAGATAGCGGTGTACCCTCCGTCCACTGGAACCGGCACACCGGTGACATAGCTGGAAGCAGGAGAGGCCAGGAACAGCACTGCCGTATCCAACTCCCCTTCGTTGCCGTAGCGTTGCTCGGGAATGCTCGCCTTCGCGTGCTGCTGGAAGAAGTCTGAGTCGAGGGTCTCCGTGGTCAAGTCGGTATAGAAGTAACCCGGGCAAATCGAGTTGACCGTAATGCCGTGCTTGCCCCACTCCGCAGCGAGTGCACGCGTTAAATTGACCACACCGCCCTTTGCCGCATGGTATGGCGCGGAACCGGCAACCATATTGCCGACAAGACCATACATGGAGGCGATATTGATGATCCGACCGTAACCGGCGGGGATCATGGCCTTCTTCGCCACGGCGCGGGCCACACGGAAGGTGCCGAAGAGATCGATTTGCATCTCGTTCTCGAACTGCTCGTCAGTAATGTCCTCAGCGTTGTCTACTGCTCCGGTACCCGCATTGTTCACCAAAATATCCACACGCCCGTACTCGCTAAGGACTGTATCAACCATGGCATCGACGCCGACCGTATCGGTGATATCGCAGCGCACTGCGAGAGTCGGCACGCCGAACTCGTCGGCGATCTCCTTGGCGACGGCGTCGATACGCTCTTTGCGGCGTGCCACCGCCACGATGGTGGCACCCGCACTGGCCAGGGCCTTGGCCATCTGCACGCCGAGGCCGGCTGAGCATCCGGTAACGATGGCGACACGGCCGGCAAGATCGAAGTAGTTGCGGTTCACGTGAATTCCCTCCGTTGGGATCGGCAATGTTGTGGTCGGTTCTTCGGTGTGCCGAAACGGCTAGCAAAGGGCAGTCATTTCGATCACTGTTCCGAGTATTCGCCACATCGGTGGCGCCGACCCTCTATGTGGGCCCACTTATGCCGAGCAGACGAATCCGACACCGGTAGTTGTAAGGGTTCTCTTCTCTAGGTTGCTAGCACTTGCGGAAACATGCCGCCACACGGTGTCGGCCATTAGTCCCTCGCTGTCCGGCAGCGCACAGCGCGCACACGGCAGAGAGGAGGCTGGCATGGAGCCGCGCGACGGGCGCCGCACGTAGAGGCGTGATGATCGGTCTCTCCTTGGGCTCGATGCGCGAGGTTCGGGCCACCCGCAGGTGAAGGAGCGATGGGTGGACCGCGTCATTACCGCGCCCCACGAACAACTCGCCGCCTGCTACCGCTCCTGTCTGCCCCTCACGCTGGATCACGAGCTCGGCTCGATCATGTTCAGCTGCATCTCAACCGGTGAATTCCACTTCCCCACCAAGAGGCGGCGCAAATGGCCGTCGAAACGGTCCGCAATGTTCTGTGCCGTGCCACGCACCTACTTATGACAATGAGGAAATTGTGCGCCACAT
This sequence comes from Actinobaculum sp. 313, assembly GCF_003073475.1. Taxonomy (GTDB): domain Bacteria; phylum Actinomycetota; class Actinomycetes; order Actinomycetales; family Actinomycetaceae; genus Asp313. The sequence continues at coordinate 1,941,121 of NZ_CP029033.1, forward strand.
GGTTGCCGAACAGAGCGACCTGCGGGTGCCCAGCCGACTGCTTGCCCTCTGCCCACGCTGCGGCGAGTTGATGACGACGAATCTGCGTGCCGATGACACCTTCGTGGAAGACGACGGCTGGCACGATGCGGCAGCTCGCTACCGCGACTTCTTGCAACGCCACGCCGAGGGGCGGGTGATGTACTTAGAACTCAGTGTCGGTGGTAATACACCAGGTATTATCAAGTACGCCTTCTGGCGATCAACCGCCGCAAATCCGCATGCCACCTATGTGTGCAAACCTTGGTCAGGCCTTCACCCCGCAGGTGATCGTCGACCGCGCGCTGCTGTTGACCACCGACTTGGCGGAACTGCTGAGCAACCTTCGTGGAACCGCCGAATAGGCGGGGTCCCACCGCCATCCGCGTCGTCGACCGTTGTCCGCATCGGCGTGTGCCGGACGGGCCACGCAATCACGTTGCCCGTCAATCCACCAGAGCCGTTGAAGGCGCTGCACGAGTACCGACCGATAGCGGGTGCTGACCGCGAGTCACGGGGTTCGCCGTGACTCGTGGTCGCCCTGCGCACTGGGAGCAGTTGGCGCAGCTAGGAACGCCGACTCAGAGCTCTCCTTATCGCTGGGATAAACCGGCGGCTCCGCGGAGTTCGCTTCCGGTGTGTTCCGGTTCCGGATGAGGTGGACAACGCAGACAATCACGATGGCGGTGATCGCGATACCTGCGATCCAGAAGTCGAACCTGAGGATGTTGTACATCAGGCCTTCACCTGCGGACGGCACATCTTCTTCCCCGCGTGTGGCGGCCGCCGTCAATACCTGCATTGCCATGAGCATCCGCATTGGCCTGTCCTTCAGTCTCGCGTTAGCTTGCGGTAGGTCACCGAATGCGGATGAACTGCCTCCGGCCCCAATCGGTCGACCTTGTTCTTCTCGTAGGCTTCAAAATTACCTTCGAACCAGTACCAGGCCGCCGGATCGTCATCAGTACCCTCGTAAGCCAAGATATGGGTAGCGACACGATCCAGGAACCAGCGGTCGTGCGTGATGACCACGGCACACCCTGGGAACTGAAGCAGTGCGTTCTCCAGCGAGGAGAGGGTCTCCACATCCAAGTCGTTGGTCGGCTCGTCGAGGAGCAGGAGGTTCCCGCCCTGTTTGAGGGTCAGAGCCAGATTCAGGCGGTTGCGTTCTCCACCCGAGAGCACACCTGCCTTCTTCTGCTGGTCCGGCCCCTTAAAACCGAAGGCGGAGACGTAGGCACGCGACGGCATTTCTACATTGCCCACCTGAATGTAGTCCAACCCGTCCGATACCACTTCCCACAGGGTTTTCTCCCCGTCGATTCCCGCTCGGTTCTGATCGACGTAGGAGAGCTTCACCGTCTCGCCGATCTTCAGCGTCCCGGCGTCCAGCGGCTCGAGGCCGACGATGGTCTTGAACAGCGTGGTCTTTCCAACGCCGTTGGGGCCAATAACTCCCACAATTCCATTGCGAGGAAGGGAGAATGACAATCCGTTGATTAGGGTGCGATCACCGAAGCCCTTCTTGAGGTCGGTTGCCTCCAACACCACGGATCCGAGCCGCGGCCCTGGAGGAATCTGAATCTCCTCGAAGTCCAGCTTACGGGTGCGTTCAGCCTCCGCAGCCATTTCCTCGTAGCGTTCCAAACGCGCCTTGGACTTGGCTTGGCGCCCCTTAGCGGATGACCGCACCCACTCGAGCTCATCCTTCAGACGCTTGGCCAGTTTCGCATCGCGCTTGCCCTGAATCTCCAAGCGGGCTTGCTTGGTTTCAAGATACGTGGAGTAGTTGCCCTCGTAGGGATACAGACGCCCACGATCCACCTCGGCGATCCAGCTGGCAACGTGGTCAAGGAAATAACGGTCGTGCGTGACCGCAATAATCGCTCCCGCGTACTGCTGGAGATGCTGCTCCAGCCAAAGCACGGATTCCGCATCAAGGTGGTTCGTCGGCTCGTCGAGCAGCAGCAGATCGGGCGCTTCCAGCAGCAGCTTGCACAGGGCCACGCGGCGGCGCTCGCCACCGGAGAGCACGGACACCGGAGTGTCACCGGGAGGGCAACGCAGAGCATCCATGGCCTGTTGCAACTGGGCGTCCAGATCCCATGCATTGGCCGCATCAATTTCCGCCTGTAACTTGCCCATCTCATCCATCAGCGCATCGAAATCAGCGTCCGGATCGGCCATTTGTTCACCGATCTCGTTGAATCGATGAATCTTGGTGATGATATCGGCCCGGCCCTCCTGCACGTTCTCCAGGACCGTCTTCTCTTCATCCAACGGCGGTTCCTGTTGCAGAATGCCGACAGTGTAGCCAGGGCTGAGGCGCGCCTCCCCGTTTGACGGTTCGTCAAGGCCTGCCATGATCTTCAGGATCGTTGACTTGCCCGCACCATTCGGGCCAACCATGCCGATTTTCGCTCCCGGATAAAACGCCATGGTCACGTCATCGAGGATCGTCTTATCGCCGACACGCTTGTAGGCGTGAATCATCTGGTAGATGTACTCTGCCACTGTTCTCCATCCGCTGTATCAAGACTCTGGCCGCCCGGGCAAGCAAACGGCCCTCGTACAGGATACAACCCCGGCACCAACCGTTGAAAAATACCGGCGTGAGGCTCCTACCACCATCGAGGCGCACCTGCGTCACGCCGCCGGTGAACAGCGTGCGCACAGCATCCTTGCGGCATATCGCTATACCATCACGGCGCTCAGGTTACCCGCCGGATCGGGCCCACTCTGACTTTGCTCCTCCGCAGGAAAATCCGCCGACACCGGCTGGAGCGCGGACTGCTCGCCATCCAGTTCGTTAGAGTCCCCGTTCCCACCGGTGCCCGTGTTGCCTTCCTCCTCCAGGTAGGCCCGTAATGGTTCCGTGTTGCTGGCCGACTCACGTGGCTCTCCGTCAACCGGATCGAGGGCTTTCTGCCGTGTCTTGACGAATTTTGCCTGGCCGGTACTCAGTTCGATGCCGAAGGCATCGGCGACGATCACGTTTTCGCTATGGTTATGCCCCTCTTTATCGGTCCAGGTACGCGTGTTCAACCTGCCACGCACCAGCACCGGGTGCCCCGCCGTACGCATTCAGCGACATTCGTACCGAGGTCGCCATAGCACCGCACCGAATACCAGGACGTCGTTCCGTTCTCGAAAGTACGCGTGTCACGTCTGAAGTTGCGCGGCGTTACACCCACGCGGACGAGTGAGGTCGTGCGTCCGAGGGCGTTGCTGAACACCGTCGGATCTGCGCCGACGTACCCGCGGATGGCGATAAGCGTTTCATTAGACATTGGGTTCTTCCTTTCTGTACCTACCACTTGGCACGGGTCAAGCATCCGCGATTGAAGGTTGGAAAGGAAGAAAGGTGCGATCTGCTGTGGAAAACAAGACCATTTCCGTGCCTGTGGGGATCGCGAGCCGCGCGTGCGTGAGCACTTCGTTTGCCGTTTTGTACGTACTCCGGCACCGCGCCGCGCCAACGAACTAACGGCAATCCGATTCCAACTCGCTGGTCAATGCGGCAGCTTCGCGGATGATTTGATCGGGTACGTATCCGATTAGCGACGATTCACCCCAGACCACGCCCAGAACATCAAAGACTCCGCCGGGCATCGCGAGTCCCCGCGGCCCAGTGCGTCACACGCGCCATGCAAAATCCGCGTCAAGCATTTGCACGAGGGTTCGTGGCCTAGGGGCTGACCCCAGTGGGTTACACCTCAAGTGCTTCACGGGCAAGCCGATGCCGGTCCAACACGGATGCCGCGGTTTCCACCAAGGTCTCTTTTGTACTCTGCGCAATCGCCTGTGTAGCGGCGGCCTCGTACTGCTCGGCGGAGCGAACTCCCGCAGTTGCCTGCATGCGCAAGCCCACGACCCACAACACCGCACCAAGGGCCAGCCCTCCCACCGCGAGAGCGATACGCGCGGGCAGAACTCTCACTGGCACTCCAATAATGGCAAGAACAATGCCGACAACAGCGAGCAGGCTGCCGAGCACTCCAAGAACGATGGTGGGCTTACGGGACACCGCTGGCACCGGCACTCCCCGTAACGCGAGTGCGATTGCTCGCCGCACGCGATCCGGATCGGGAATTGCCTCCGCAACCGCATCCTGCCACCGTGCAGGCAATCCGGTGCGCACATGTGATAACCATGCGTCACGCGCCGCAACCACCATGGAGGCAGCGGGCCGTTCCGGTTTGGCAATGGCACTCTGCCCCAACGTACGCCCCGCCTGCCGCAAGGACTCTACGACAGCGGGAATACCACAGGCACTGACAATCTGCTCGTTCGTCGCCTCAACCACCTCGCCGTCCAGTTCCGCCTCGCCGTCGCCCACACTTACGGCCAGGCGACGTCGTATCGCGTCCAACTCGGCTTGAGCGGTCGCAATGCCGGCCTCCGTAGTTTGAACGGCGTCGCGCAAGGCCTGCCGAATCGGTTCCAAGCCCTCGTGATTCAACGCCGATGCCGCATGGACCGGAACGCCCTCCAAGCCGTCCTCCTCCAGCAGGCGAATCACATCGGCCACCAAGGCGTCATAGCCTGCGGGCGGAATGGTATCCACCTGATTGAGGACCACGATCATATGGTCCTTCCGTGCCCGCATCGCAGCCAGGTATGACTCGTGAATGAGATGATCGGCGTACTTCTGTGGATCGAGTATCCAGACAAGCACATCAACCATCGGCAACAGCCGATCAACCATCATCGAGTGCCCCACGGCAATCGAGTCGTGGTCGGGCAGGTCCAGTAGCACGAGCCCATCCATGGAGTCCCGACCCGCCGTGAGAATCGACTCATGGTTAATCCGCCGATTCGGGCTAACGCCCAACATATCCAAGAGCTTCGTGGCATCGGCATTCCACACACAGGCCGTCGCCTGTTCCGTTGTCGGGCGGATTTCCCCCGCATCGGCAAAGTCCAGCTCTGTCAGCGCATTGAACAGCGTTGACTTACCGGATCCAGTACCACCGGCCAACGCGGCAACGGTGAGGCCAATGCCCGCGCCTAGGCGCTCCTGAGCGCCCAGCAGTTCCTTACGCACACGCGCCGCCAAGAACGGGTCGATGCACTCACCGCCGGCTTCAACCGCCAAGCCCAGTTTCTCCAAACGCTCCGTCACATCGGCAACACTGGCGCGTCCGGTAATCGGCCCGCCCACTCCACGGGCGTCATCATCGCCCGATTCTTCAGTATCGTTCGCGGGTGCGACTGGAGTGTCATCCTCCGCGTCGTTCTGACCATCGACGTCACCCTCGGCGTCGTCGGCGAGAGAGGCCTCTTCCGTTCCGGTATCCGCTCGATCTGCTGCCCCGGCGAATTCCTCGGCATTAGATGCAAGTTCCTCGTCGACGCCCACGGCCCCCTCACCCGGCCCGTCTACCTTTGCAGCCCGATCCTCCGGCACCGCATCCAGATCGCCATTGTCAGCCACGTGCTCATGCCCCCTTTGCCTGATTCTGAGCGAGATATTCACTGGCACGCAAACGTAACTGACGGCCGTTACCAATGGGAATCTCGTCAAGTACAGAAGTGTATGCCGCCGCGGCTTGATCCACCGCACCTTCCAGCCGCTCCGCCAGTTTTTCACGCGCAGGGCGTAGAACTTCGGCAACTCCCAACACACGAAGCGCCTGCTCGGCTCCCCCAACACCGCCTGCCGCGGACCCGAGCAGCGCCGCAACGCCCGAGGGTGTCAACCACGGATTGTCCGGTACTGTTTGTGCCATCACTGTAAGGTCAGAATGCCACTGCGAGACGGCATCGGCAACAATTCCGCGCACCGAAAGCCGCTTATGCCCTTCCTCCCGGTACTCCACAGTCTGCACAACGGTTTCGCCCCACACCTTCTGGATCGCTTCATCCGCGGAAATTAGCGCCTGGTTGAGCCCCACGCGAATGGAGGTGAGGACGCCATCGAACACGGAACCTGCAGCGGCGTCGCGCTCCACCTTGCGCCGTCGCTGCAGTAGCCCCGGACGTTCACCGGCCGCTAGTGACGCCAGTGCGCCGCCAGTAGAAGCGAAGGACAACCACGATGTGGTTGGTGCGCCATGGCCGTAGCGTCCCAGGCGCGCGTTTGATGCAACTCTGCTCCGTGGTTCCTCGGCGGCTTGCCGCGCCTTCTCCGCCAAGTCCTGGACTGCGGCCGCCTGCAACTCCACCGCCTCCGACAGGTCGAGCAGTTCACGTCGCAGCTCCGGCAGCATGGCCTGCGTTGTCCGGTCTACCAGTGCTGTGCCCAGTTTCGCGGCAGCGATAACCTCGAGCCACTCCCGAAACACCGCGACGTCCTCCGGCTCCAGCAAGCCTTCATGTGGCCCGGCATCGTTGATCAGCATCAATGGATCCTCACCGATCCCTGTCGCTTCCATACGGCTAAGCAGGTCGCTGCGCACCGCTTCCAAGGCTCGTTCGGGGATACGGTTGAGGACGACTGCGGTTGTCATTCCGCGACGATGTGCGTCTGCCAGGGTATCCCACGCCAGAGCATCCCCGTACCGGGCTGCCGTCGTCACGAACACCCAGAGATCGGCGGCGTCCAGCAACCGCCGCGAAAGCTCCCGGTTCCCGGCATCCACGGAGTCCAGGTCCGGGGCATCTACTAGCACAATGCCCGGAACTGCGCCTTCACTGACTACGACCTTGCCCATCTCAAGGAGCGCGTGATCCTCCATCGCCGCAGCGTTAGATGGGTGCACGGCGATCGCCGGAAAACGTGTTGTCGGTCGTAGCACCGAGGCGGGCGATGCCTCCTCGCCCAAAATCGAGTTGAAAATGGTGGACTTTCCAGCTCCCGACGACCCTCCGAGTACAACAACTGCTGGCAGATCCGCTTGGCGCAGGTGCGGGAGGATACGCGTCTTGAGTTGCGTGAGGAGCTGCTGGCGCGATTCAGAGAGTTCGCGAGAACCGGGCATGTCGAGCGGCAGCCGGGCATTCTCCAGCGCAGAAATGGTACGTGCGACAAGATCGACCAAATCGCGATGCGTGGTTGCAGACTTCACGCGCCTATTCTCCGCCACTTTGCAGGAAAAGTGGCGGATCACTCGCGGCATGTGGCAAAAGAATTGGTACTTGCGCCTTCCTCGGGTACATTAAGGGGGCCAGGATTCACCTGGGTCCGCCTCCATAGCTCAATGGATAGAGCAACGGCCTTCTAATCCGTAGGTTTCCGGTTCGAGTCCGGATGGGGGCGCAACCACATACCGCACCAGCACGCGAAGTCTGCCTCTTACGCCCGGCGCACCGGAACTTCTACCCTTCGGCTACAAGCGCACGCATCACCGCGCGAGCGCACTTTTCACGCAGGTCGTGCACGCTGCGAGCAAAAGCCGCGACGAAACGCGAGTCCGTACCGAGTTCGCCGAACACCTGCTGGTCCGAGATGAAGGCCTCATCCTCTCCGACACACTGCCGCGCCGCAAGCTGCTGCAAGCGCTCCCCCTGCTTGTCGTCGACGACGATTGTGGAACCGTCCTCAGCTGTGCCTTCCTCGCCCAGGTCCCAGGCGGCGCACAGCGCGGCTCCCAGTTGGATAGGACCGGAAGCGAGGTTGTCGCGCACGGTGGGTAGTTACTGGCTGCCGACGGACCCGTGACGACCGCGGAGCACCCGCTGAACCGTACCCGCGCCATGTTGGCTGCCAGTGTAGCACTCGGTTCCAAGCGAAAATGACCCAGCTCCAGAGCCCCATCCAATGGAGTACATCCCACCTGGATCCAGACCCGGAGCATCACACCTCCTCTCACAACACAACACCTTCGTCCACTGCGGCGTGCAGGCGAGTACACTTGCCGCCGTGACTACCCATGATGCAGCAACTCGTGAACCGAATACCCCTATCGTGTGGATCGACTGCGAGATGACCGGCCTAGACATCGACGTCGACGAGCTCGTCGAGGTCTCCGTCGTAATCACCGATTCCGATCTAACTCCGGTCGACGCGGGGATTGACCTCATCATCAAGCCCACACCGGGTGCCGTCGAACATATGGGAGACTTCGTTCGCCAGATGCACACCAACTCCGGGTTGATTAAGGAATGGGAAGGTGGCCTTGAACTGGGCGAGGCCTCAGCACAAGTCCTCGACTACATCAAGCGTCACGTACCCGAGGCCCGCAGGGCTCCACTGGGTGGCAATTCCGTGGGCACGGATAGGACCTTCCTCGCCAAATACATGCCGGAAGTCGTCGAGCATTTGCACTATCGGGTAGTTGATGTCTCCTCCATTAAAGAACTCGCCAAACGGTGGTACCCACGCGCCTATTTCGCTTCACCGGAGAAGACCGGCAACCACCGTGCCCTCGGTGATATCTACGATTCGATTGACGAGTTGCGCTACTACCGGAGCGTTCTTATGCCGGACGGCGAGGGCCCGACGACGGCGCACTGCAAAACCGCGGCCGCTACCGCCGCCGGCACAACCGCCCGCATCGCGCAAGCCCCGCAAACCGCAGAAGGCTAGCACCCGGCGACTCCTTGACGAGGGCGCTGCGGGTTTCCCGCCGTAACGATCGCCGTTGCAAACGACACCACCAACCTCGAATAAGCGCGAGTCGGCTGCGCACCTGCGCAGAGCTTTTGAGGCCTCCGAGCGCGTGCGGCCTTTCAGGCAACCGTATCCGGATAGACCGCCAACTCCACCAGGTTTCCATCCGGGTCGCCCAGGTACACCGATTCCATCGGCCTAAGCGCTCCGGTTCGTTGCAGCGGTCCCAGTTCTGTGGTGAGTCCGGCCCGTCGGAGGTCGGCGACGACGTCGTCCATCGGGGCGCGGACCGCAAAGCACATGTCGGCGCTGCCGGGAGTGACGGCACCGGCATGCTGCTCCAACTCATGTCCGCGCTGATGAAGCTTGATTTTGGACTGGCCGAAGCGCAGCGCTCACCAGACTGGTCGAGAGCGACCAGGCGATCAAAGCCCACTGCTCACCAGAGCGAGGCCCACCGTTTACCAGACTACCCGGAGGGTGCCTCCACTGCTCTTGAGGCCCCACGGTCCCTCAGGCTGCTACGCCCCCACTCACACACCTTCCCGGGCGGTGCCACTAACCAGACTATTCGAAACGTGTGGCGCTGTGGTCCGTCCACCGCACCGCGACCCGATACGCCACCAAGGCCGCAACACCGACCAATGCCAGGCACAACGCCAGTATCCCGTAATACCACAGCCCGGGCCAGGAGATGCTCCGCTCGCTCAACCCGGTAATTGTGACCCAGCCGGTGAAGACCCCGAGCGCGACCGCGCCGAGGAATGCCACAACAACGGGCAGTACGGTCTCCGCGGTGATGATTCGCCGTAGCGTTGCCCCTCGCATTCCGGTCAGGCGCAGCAGTCCGAAGACTCGCCGTCGGTCCAGGATGCCGGAAATCGTTGCTACCGCGAGTGAAAGCGCCGAAATCGCCGTTGCGATCACAATGCCGATCGCCGCCATGGCGGCGAACTGGTTCTCGGTAGCCTCCGCCGCCACATTCCCGTCTTCATCGCGCGTCAGTGGCGTCGACAGCGGGTTAACGTGCCCGCCGTTCCACAGCGCCGTGCGCACTCGCTCCCGCGCGGCCGCACTGCCGTCGGTAGCAACGAGCAGCACTGCGGCATTCTCGCCGCCAGAGGGTGCGGCGGTGGGCCGGAGGTCTAAGGACTCCCCGGCTGCTGCTAGCGCATCCGTATTCAGGGAGACTCCCGCTGCGCCGTCGGGCACGGTCAAGCCGATACTACGGGCGTCGGCAGCGGAGAAGATCACGCGCGAAATAGTGCCGTCGGTAGCTCTCGGCGCGTAGCCGACCCCCGCACCCGTCACGCCCGGCACTCCCATAAGCTCTTCTTGCTGTTGCTCAATGCCTGCTGTAACGCGCTCGGCATTCTCTCCACTCCCCGCCTGAACAATGATCGTTGCCGTTGAGAGGTGAAGATCGTCGCTGACGGCTGCCGGTCGGCCGACTGCCGCGGTCATGGCCACCGCGAAAACGGAGACGAGAAACACCGCGATGACCATGCCAGAGACGGTTCGAAAAGCAGCTCGCGGGTGGCGGGCTATCCGAGCGCAGGCAACGAGGGTTTCGGGCCGTCGGGCGTGCCGTTGCCCGAGCCGCGCACACCATGCGGTAAGCATGGCCCCCGCCGTCATGAGGCCGCATGCCACTAGAAGGAGCCCAGCCACCAGTGCAAGTCCGGTGCTACGCGTTCCCCAGAGGCCCGCTCGGATCATGAGAAGAAGAATCACGCCTCCCAGCAGGGGCACTATCGACACCACCCGGGGGCGCCGCTCCTGCACATCGCGAATAGAGCCTACGATCAGCGCCTGACCGGAGCGGGCACGTAGCCAGGCGATCAGAGTAGCAGCCGACGCCGTAGCAAGAATGATTCCGATAACCAGGGCCGCCGGTAAGCGCAAATCCTCAATATAGAAACGCCCCGAGTTTACGCGCACCCGTGCTGCAGCCGGGAGAAGCAGGCGCGCAGCGACCGCACCGAAGCACGAACCCACAAAGGCGGTGAACGCCGCTTCCAACGCGGAAATCGCGGCAACAGTCGGCCGTGTTGCACCTATGAGCCGAAGCGTCGCAATATGTTCGGCGCGCTGCGCGGCACCCAAATCGGTCACGATAGCTATCAGAAGGAGCACGGGCACCAACATGGCAATCGCTCCCAGCGCGGCAATGATCTGGTATACCTCGCTGGAATAGCGGGTGCCGACAAAAGAAGAAACAAGTGACGCAGCGTTGCCCAGTTGTCCGGCATCAAGTAGTTCGTCTACCGTAACGCCTTCGACGACGACAAGTGCATCCGGCCCCTCCAACCCACTGCGCTGAATCGTTCCCGCAGCTACACCGTAACGGTCCCCCAGTTGATCCGCCGGTGCCGCACCGATGAGCTCCTCCAGCGCCGGAGAGGCGAAGTACTCGCCCGGGCGCGGAGTTCTGTCGATTCCCGGAAGCGCTACCGTGGTCTGATCGGACGCGGCAATACGCACAACCGTTATCGTCCGCCCACCGTAGAAATCGGATGTGGTGAGGGCGGCCGCTGTATCCGGCTCGAGGGGCAGGTCAGCTTCGGTGAGGCGTTCGGGAACACGGTATGGGGTGAGGGTCCAGGTGGAGCGCTCCGTGCGCTCCCCGATTCCGCGCGAAGCTCCGAGCAGCAGCAGGAGGATTGCGACGCCGATCATGACGCCCACACACATCCCACTGACGCGACGCCGCGAAGCGACGTCGCCGGCCACTAGCAACCGGGTCAGTTGTATCCGCGCCTTCATTGCGGCGTCCCGTCGCTCTGCCCGCCCACGCACGGCCCCGTGCTGTGGCTACCCGCACTGTCACTACTACCCGTACCGGCACTGATGCGGCCGTCACGCACAATGACCTCCCGATCGGCGTATGCGGCCGTGCGTGCATCGTGGGTTACCAGCACAAGCGTCGACCCGTCCTCTCGCACGCGCCTCACCAGCGCATCCATCACCTGTTCGGCCGCGAATGAATCCAAAGAGCCGGTCGGCTCATCGGCGAAGATGACGCGCGGGTGGGCAACAAGCGCACGTGCTATCGCAACACGCTGTGCTTGCCCGCCCGACATTTTGCTCGGCAACCGGTCGAGTTCCGCCTCCAGGCCGAATGCGACAAGGGCATCACGCGCTCGCGGCACGGCCTTACGCCGCTCGATACCCGCCAGAAGCAGCGGGATCGTGACATTGTCGAGAGCGCTGAGATCCGGCAATAACTGGCCGAACTGGAACACGAAACCGAAATCGGTCAAGCGCAGATTTGCTCTCCGCTCCTCGCTCCAGGAGCTCATGTCCTCACCTCGATAGCGCACCGTTCCGACGTCGGGAACAAGCACACCCGCGAGGACATGCATAAGCGTGGACTTCCCCGAGCCGGATGGCCCCATAACCGCCAGGGTTTCGCCTTCACTAATATCAAGATCGATGCCGCGCAATGCCCGCGTCATGCCAAATGAGTACTCGACCGCCCTGGTTTGCAGTAGGGATTGTTGACCCACCGCCTCTGGCGCCTTGCCGTTGTCTGTAGACGCTTCTCCCATCCGTTCCGCCAGACGACTGCCTGCCCTACGTGGCAGGTTCATGCCTGCACCTCCTTCCGAAGGGAGCCGAGCCGGGCCTCGGTTACATCAATCCACTGCAGATCGGCCTCAATGTGGAACATTGCGTGATCGGCCAGCAACGCCCCTCGCAGATCGGCTTCTTGTTTGGCCCGGGTGAGTTCGCGGAGGCGGGCGAGATGTGCGCTGCGTTGGATATCGAGAAGACGTTGGGCGTCGTCGCCAAGCAGAAGAGCAATGATCGTCTTGGCAAAGAGATTCGATTGTAGGGTATCCGCCACCGGATCTGCGGTGAACATCCATTCCTCCACCCTCTTGCGCCCCTGCTCTGTTATCTCATAGCGTTTCCGTTCCGGCCCGGCCCCGGGCTCTTGGGCGACGAGTGTGATCAGGCCGTCGCGGATGAGGCGTGCCAGTGTGGCATAGACCTGACCGTAGGCCAAGGGTCGGCGCGATCCGAACCAGTGGTCGTAGCTCTGTTTGAGGTCGTACCCGTACCCTGGGGCGGGGCCGAGCAATCCGAGCAGTGCAAGCGAGGTGTCCATGGCTCGACTATACACTCAGCGTATACACCGCGTCTATAGCCGCCTTTGAGTGCTGACGTGTCTGATCTTCCTACCCGGCGGCTCATACGGCGGCGGTTCCCTGAGGCAGCCATTCCTGCGGCGGCGGGCCGAGGAAGCACTGACGACGGCTTCGTCGCCACGCCGGAGCCACGTCGGCACTATCTCCCCTACGCGGCTGGCCTGCCCCGCAGGCCTGCCGCGGCGCATATCACCCACGCCGTGACCCGATCCAGAATCGGTGACTCAATGCGCCACCGTTGCCAATACAGAGGAACGGCAACACTGCGGCTCGTATCAAAACGCACGAGGGCACCGCGCGCAATCTCTTCTCTTGCTTGGTTGCTGGGAAGGACGCTCCACCCCAGACCAAGACGTACCGCGGCGAGGAAGTCATGATTCGACGGGACGAAATGCGCTGGAGGCTCATGCAGGGCACCAACCATCTCCAGGTATCGATGCTGCAAAGAATCATGCATATCAAAACGTACCAGCGGTTGACGCTCGGGAGCGGCGGCGACGGCGTCGGCTATCTGCGGAGCACACACTGGCCAATACTCCATTGCCCCCAGCGGGCTGACCACGCAACCCGGCGCGGGCGCCGACTGTGAAGTCACCGCCGCCATCACCGCTCCCCGGCGCAGAGACTCGCGGCTGACCTCCTCGTCCTCAATGCGCAAGTCCAGCATCATGCTCCCGTCCCGCGCAATATTGCCGACGACGGTTGCGAACCACGTGGCGACCGAGTCGGCGTTAACTGCCAGCGCACAGCGAGTAAGCCGTGTGGTGCCATCACTTCGAACACCCGCCACGCCCGCTGCAGCCAAAGCCTCGGTTGCGTCCGCTGTTGCCAGTTCCACCTGGCGCGCCAACTTGAGCAGGACCTCACCCGCAGCGGACGGCGCCACCGGTCGAGTTCGCTGCACTACGGCCCTACCTATCTCATGTTCAAGGGCTGCTAAGCGCTGACTGACCGCCGATTGCGTGATGTGAAGTCTGCGTGCGGCAGCCTCGAATGACCCTGTTTGGCACACCGCGGCCAATGCGGCCAGGCTTGTAGCGTTGTACATATTAGGAAGTCTAATGATACTTGCAGACTCTTTAAGAAACTTGGTGGGAGTGGGATGGCTACCTAGTCTGATCATTATGGCCCTACCACTGATGAGTTACCTTCCGATGGCCGCCACTTTCGCCTTCGCACCCGGACCGGATGCCACCCTCACCATTCGCAGCTCGTTATCCGGCGGACGAAGCCACGGCCTGGCTACCGGGCTTGGAACCGCCTCCGGGTCCGTGGTCTGGGGACTTTCCTCTGCGGTCGGGCTGGCTGCGCTTGTGGTGTCGCAACCTGCACTGTTCGCAATATTGAAGGTGACCGGCGCGGTTTACTTGGCCTTTCTCGGGCTCCAAAGCCTCAACTCCAGCGTGCGAACCCACCGGTCAGCACCTCAACAATCGGCCGCAGCTCGACGCCCCTTACCGCTGCGTCCACTGCTGCAACGCGTCGGCTTGCGACGGTCCTACCCGCAACGCCCCGCCCTGCGAGAGACCGAGCCACAACACTCCGCTCTGCAGCAGCCAATACCGCAGCACTCCACCCAGCAACACTTCACCCAGCAACACTCCGGCACCCGAACGATGACCTCCTTGCCATCGCATCTACGCGCCTACCGTACCGGCCTTCTGGCTTCCGTTTTAAACCCGAAAATGGGGGCTTTCTACCTGGCGGTGATGCCGCAATTCATCCCGGACGAGGGTAACACGTTCCTCTGGTCGATGGCACTCATGGGCATTGAGTTTCCCGTCGCCGTCGTCACAATGTCGCTGTATGCCGTGGCAGCAGATCGATTGCGGGTGCTTAGCAGCGAGCAACGAGTCTTGAGGTGGATGGACCGCATACTCGGCTTTGTTCTGCTGGGGTTCGCCGCTCTTCTCCTTGTTGAATGATGCGTGAGTGAATATCGTGGCATTCACTATGTGGACAGATGGACAAAGGTCTCAAATACAATTCGCCATCCGGACTAGGATGACTACCGGCGGCAGTGGCGGGAGCCACTCACCGCTATTCCGCCCGGTAGCGGGACACGTTTCCACGGGAGCGATCCTCTATTGAAACGGGTTTCGACTCCCAGGGCGATATGTTATGCACACCACCAATGGGAGGAATCTCGATGTCGAGTTCCACGCAAGAAAAGCCCCGTTCACGGGCTAACTCGCTAGTTATCCGCAGCGCTATCGTCGCTGCGCTCGGTGGCCTTGTCTTCGGCTTCGACACGGCCGTCATCTCGGGTGCTGAGGGCGCCCTACAGGAGGTCTTCAGTCTGAGTAACTTCAGCCTTGGCCTCACAGTTGCAATTGCAACCTTCGGTACCATCTTCGGCGCCATTTTCGCCGGCCGACTAGCAGACCGCTTCGGCCGTCACAAAGTTCTGTTGTGGATCGGGATCATCTACATTCTCGGTTCCCTCGGCACGGCCTTCGCTCCGACCCATATCATCCTGCTGATCTTCCGCTTCGTCGGCGGTATTGGCGTCGGCATGTCCAGCGTCTGCGCGCCGATCTACACCGCAGAAATATCCCCGGCTGCCTACCGCGGACGCCTCGTCGGACTCGTTCAGTTCAACGTTGTTCTCGGCATTCTGCTGGCCTACTTCTCCAACTTCCTCATCCGGCGGATCGCACCCGATGATGTCGCATGGCGCTGGATGCTCGGAGTTATGGCGATCCCCTCGGTCATCTTCCTCCTGCTGCTCCTCACCGTACCGGAAACGCCGCGCTGGTTGATGAGTCATGGTCGCACGGATGCAGCCATTGCCACGAGCCGTCGGCTCTGCTCCACCCAGGAAGAGTCAGACGAGCAGATCGCCGAGATCAAAGAGCAGCTAGCCGAAGACGCACGCCTGCGCAGCATGCGCACCCCGTTCTTCTCGCGGAGGTACCGGAAAGTCATTCTTATGGCCTTCGCCATCGCCGCGTTCAACCAGCTCTCCGGAGTCAACGCCATCCTGTACTACGCGCCCCGTGTGATTCAGGAGGCCGGCGCAAGCGATGATCAGGCATATCTCATGACGGTCGCAGTCGGTTTCATGAACCTCATAGCGACGATGGCGGCTTTGACAGTTATCGACCGCCTCGGCCGCCGAACCCTGATGCTTGTTGGATCAATTGGATATCTGCTGAGTCTCGGCTTCCTGACCGCTCTGTTCTTCGTCTACGACGGGAATTACAACACGACGTCGTCGGTACTGGTGCTGGTCGGCCTGCTCTGCTTCATCGCGGCACACGCCTTCGGGCAGGGCTCGGTGATCTGGGTGTTCATCTCCGAGATCTTCCCCAACCGGGTGCGCGGCGCGGGCCAGTCCTTCGGCTCACTGACCCACTGGACCTTCGCGGCGCTGACTACCCTGCTGTTCCCAAGCATTGTTGGAGCGCTCGGCGGCGGCATCGCCTTCCTGATCTTCTTCATCTGCATGATCGGACAGCTCATCTGGGTCCGCCTGGTCATGCCGGAAACCAAGGGAATTCCATTGGAGGATATGGAAAAAAAGCTCGGCCTACGCGACGCCTGAGCCGCCCTGCCCGAGCGCGCCCCTGCGGCAATCCGTCAAGCGGTCACCGCCCGGGCGTTCCGTCCAACGGAACTGCACTCCCCGGGACTGCGCTCCTTGACGGTCGCCGCGGTCGGCAGCTCAGCGGCAGCACCCAGTGGGTACGGGACTTCTATCCAAGGGGTATCCCCCATAGGCGAACGCTCTTCAGAGCCCGGAACAATGACTCTTGCAAGGCGCGTCGCCGCTCGCGGAACACCGAGCCCAACAAAAGGGAACTGGCCGCACACATCAATACACACCCGTAACGCCCCTTGTCCGGCACTGATCGGAGAACTTGCTAGGCAAAACCGCCGCCGGTGCCGGACAATAGGTAACAAGATCTCTATACATCCACTCAGAGGAGAATCACATGGCTGTGACCGATCCGGATGCCGCACCCGTGCTGTGCCTGGGCGAAGCCCTTATCGACGTCGTTATTCGCGGCGACGAATCCGAAGAACACGTTGGGGGAAGCCCGCTCAACGTTGCGTGCGTACTCACCGAACTCGACCATCCGGCGCTTATCGGCGCGTGGTGGGGCAAAGACCAGCGCGGCGCCATGATCGAAGAGTTCGCGCGCGCGCACCACGTCGGCATTGTGCCGGGGAGCGACGCGGCACAACGAACAACTGTTGCCTACGCGCGTCTAGATGAGCAAGGCCGCGCCACATACGAGTTCGACCTGCTGTGGGACGTCCCACCGCTTCCCGCCCCGGCGTCGCTTGCCCACCTGCACACCGGCAGTATTGCCGCCACTCTTGAGCCCGGCGGAACCGGTGTTCTCAAGGCCGTCAAGGACATGGCAATCCGTGGAACCGTCTCCTACGATCCCAACGTTCGCCCCTCAATCATGGAGTCACCGGAGAAGGTCCTGCCACGTATCGAGGAGTTGGTGTCGCTGTCTGATGTTGTCAAGGCCTCCGACGAGGACTTGGCCTGGTTGTATGGCGAAGACACCCCCGTGGAGGAAATCATCCGCAAATGGTTGGCACTCGGACCGGGACTAGTCGTTGTTACCCGCGGTCCGTGGGGCGCCTATGCGCGACTCGCCTCCGAGCGGGACATGCTCGTTATTGATCCGCTCAATGTGGAGGTGGCCGATACCGTTGGTGCCGGTGATTCCTTTATGGGAGGCCTGATCTCGGGCTTGCTCGACGCCGGACTACTGGGCAATGCCGAAGCGAAGGCGCGCCTGCGCAATGCCACCTGGAATCAAATCCGCAGCGCATTGCACCGGGCAACCATCACCTCGGGGCTGACGGTAAGCCATCCTGGCGCTCACGCGCCCACCCGCACGGATATCGACGAAGTCCTGAAGGCCGACCCGCGCCTCGCATAGATCAAGCTCCCGCACCGCACGCTGGATGCGGGCAGGAGTCCCAGCAACCCGTGCCGGATACGACTAGGAGTTCGCGAGCCGAGCCGCATGCCGCGCAGCTAGAATGCTCCGACACTGCGTGCCTCGGGCAGCTACAGGCCCAGCAGACCTTGTTAGGCGGGCACCATTCCAGCAGGTGCCCATGAGGCAGAGTACCCGTCGACTAGGCGGTCCCATGGCCTGAGCGTCTCGGTCGTCCACCCGTCTCGGTGAGCGTGGATGGTTACTGCCACATAGCCAACGTAAACCGGCTGACCCAGTCTTCGGACTCTGGTCAGCCGGTTCTGCCGTATTAGGCATTAGCTGCGGTTGACTCGCAGAGCCGGTCACCGCAGCGGCAACAGGTGGCGGCTTGTTTCCAGGCCGCCGGTCCAAATCAGGGTCACACACCTCGCACCGAGCAGACACTTACATTCTCAACGTCCAAATCCCGTCCAAACGATTCAAGCGGGACGCAGTAGCCTTCTCAAATCCGCACGATTCCGCCGTTCTTCAAATAGAGCTATTCCACTTTACCTGCGTTTGGACGGGATTTGGACATCCTCGGCCCCACAGCGCGCTGGTAACGGCACGAGTGCACAATTCGATGCCGGGGAGCCGACCTGCGCCTGCGGCACCTACGCATGCCTTCGTACCCAGAACTCGCCTTCGTACCTAAAGCTTGCCTTCGTGCCTAAAGCTTGCCTCGACGACCGTCACGAATGACCTCCGCCACAGCCGCCTTCTGCGCCGATTCGAGTTCGGGGCCGCGCACGCCCGGCAGCGCCAAGATGTTGACCAGAATCGCCACCGTGATGAGCACAACCGCGAAACCTGTGGCGGAACCCTCCCCGGCAAGCCCGACCAGCGGACTCACGAGTCCACCGCACACGAACTGCGCGAATCCCAGGATGGCCGATCCTGTACCGGCCCGCCGTCCGGCAACGGCTAGGGCGATTGCCGGGATATTTCCGAAGGCGAACCCGAGGCAGAACACGTGGCACATCAAAAGCGCAGGGATCGCAATGCGCAGCGGTGCCGAGTCGACTGGCTCCCGCATCGTCGCCAGACACAACGCGGCCATACCAACATCAACAACCAGGACGCTGGCCAAAGCGGTACGAATTTGCCGTTCCGGAGCCCAACGGATAATAAGTGCCGACGAAATCGTCGTCGCTACGGTCATGGTCGCCGCACAGCAACCGAAGATGACGGTGTACTGACCGGTCGCCATCCCTAGCACCGATTGAAGAACAAAGGGCGCGGCGGATAGGTAGGCCATCAGCAGTGAGAAGGTTGCCGCGTTTATGAGAACGATGCGAACGAAGAAGCGGCTCTTGCTCAGCTCCTTGGCACCTACGAGCAGGGAGCGTAATCCCGCAGTATTGCGGCGCTCGGCGGGAAGGGTCTCCGGGACGCAGAAGATGATGAGCAGCAGCAAGATGGCAGCAAATGCGGCGACGACGGCGAGGATGCCACGCCACCCAATTGGCCCAACGAGGATTCCCCCCAAGATGGGCGCGAGCACCGGCGCGATACCCTGAATCGCCATCACCAGATTCAACGCCTGCGCGGCGGCCGCTCCGCGCGCCCGGTCGGCGATGACAGCGCGGCCCAGGACCATTCCCGCTGCCCCGCCCAAGCCCTGGACGAAGCGGGCGATGATCAGAACGGTGATATTCGGAGTGGCCACGGTTACGATGCCCGCGATAAGTGACAGCACGGTTCCCCACAGCAATAGCGGCCGCCGCCCCATCCGGTCAGAAAGCACGCCAATTGTTAGCTGCCCTATGGCGATGCCCACCAAGAATGAGGTCATCGTCAACTGGACCTCCGACGCACCCACATGAAGGTCACGCGCCATATCCGTGAAGGCGGGAAGGTAGGTATCGGTCCCGAGCGGTGCTACCGCTGCCAAGGCCGCCAGAGATAGAAGAAGCGTCGGTGGGAAGGCGGATCGCAATGTCTGCGGTTCACCCTGCGATGCAGCAGCGTTTCCGTGCCCGGCACTGCGGCGTTCTTCGGTGGCCTTGCCTTGCTCAGCGCCGGTAACGTGCTGTTCGGCAGCCCGTTGCGCGGCACCCACAACGCGTCTTTCAGCATCAGTAACTCGTTTCACGGCCTTCGTGGTCTGCTCTGGGGAATCTGTCACCCGCATATTGTCACTCGCACCTTTACACGCGTAGCGCCGGGGAACGAGGAATTGTGTCCATATTCTCACCATTCGGCATTGTCCCTGCCCCGCGTCATGACTGGTTGCCGGAAGTAAGTGACTGGTGGCTGGCAGCAGGTGACCGGTTGGCACTTCCGAGCCCTCTCCGACGACTTACCGCTCACGCCTCGCCCGCATTCACGGCGATCATCGCCACGCAGGGTTGGCTCGGCCGTCTCGCTGGAATGGCCGACTCAACGCGATAGTCGGCTCGGCGTGGTCACTTCCAGTCGGCTTGGCGTGGCGGCTCACAGTATTCGTTCACTCGGGCAGAGACGCTCTCCTCGCTGAAACATCGCTCGCTCTTCTCTCGTTCAGCAATAGCGCCTATGCTGGAGCATTGTAGCGATCTTCCCCGCATATCATTCGCACCGCGGGCCGTTGGCCGCTACGCTAGCGTGTATAGCGTTTTTCTGTTGCTTTAGCGGATACCGGTAAACGTCAGGCGAGTATTTTGAAAGGACTATCATGCGCAACCGCGACGATCTCGAGCGCACACTACATTCTTTGGATGGACAGAGTTATGCCGCCTACCGGCAAATTGAGGGGAGTTACAACCTCGGCAAGTGCGAACTGACTATTGATCGCGTGCAAGTCGACCCATACGCGCCGCCGTCGCGTATGCGTTTGCTCCTTGATACCGAAACGGCCAGTATTCCTGAGAACCTGCGCAGCGACGCCGCCGGTCGTATTGCTACTGCTGATTTTCTTACCCGCTCCGTGGCGCGGGAGATTCGCCGCATTCGGTCGGAGAGCGATAGTGAACATCCGCCGCGGATCTCAATTTTCCGTCCCGGCCAAGAGATTCTGGAGCGGACAAGCGTCATCGTGGACGACGACGGCGTCGAGGCGCGGCTCAGCGTCGGACTGCCCGCTGCGGGGCGGCGTATCCGTGGCCGTGAAGCCGCCTGGATCATATGCCGTCTTCTACCGCGACTAGTGGACCGGGCACTTGCGTACAAGGCCGTCAATCCCGAAGCACTTGCCGATCATGTTGAGTTGTACCGCGATGAGGAGTTTGTGCGCTCACAACTCGCGGAGCGTGGGCTGGTGGCCTTCGTCGGCAACGGTTCAATTCTGCCGCGCAGTTCTGGCGATTCAGACACACCATTGGACTCGGGAGCCATCGAGTTCGAGTCACCCGAATCCATGGAGACCAGTTTTGACCTTCCTAGTGGTCGCCGCATTAGTGGTATGGGTATTCCGGAGGGGGTAACCGTTATTGTCGGCGGAGGCTATCACGGCAAGTCAACGCTGCTACGCGCGATCGAGCGTGGCGTATACTCGCATATCGGCGGGGATGGTCGCGAGTGGGTCATTACCCGCGCGGACGCTGTTTCAATTCGGGCCGAGGATGGACGCGCGGTAGCCGGCGTCGATATTTCGCCGTTCATTTCCGATCTTCCTTCCGGTGCCGATACGGCGAATTTCTCCACTACGAATGCCTCCGGTTCGACGTCGCAGGCAGCAAACCTGATGGAAGCTCTGGAAGCAGGGGCTTCAGCGCTGCTTATAGACGAGGACACCTCCGCTACGAACTTTATGATCCGTGACGAGCGCATGCGGCGGCTAATTCCGGAATCACGCGAGCCGATCACCCCATTCTTTGACCGAGTGCGGGAGCTGTACGCCGAGCGCGGCGTATCGACGGTGTTAGTTGCCGGAGGCTCGGGAGCGTTCTTCGATGTGATGGACCACGTCATTGCCATGGACGCCTATGTACCCCGCGATGCTACCGAAGAGGCCCGCGCAATCGCGGAGGCGGACTACGTCGAGCACGACGGCGACGAGGAGGATGCAGAGTTTCCCTCCTTCAATGATCCATTCTCAGCGGAACTGACAAAGCCACGCCGTAGCACAGGAGCCGATGGTGCCGTCTTCCCGGTACCGGCACGACGCATTCCGGTTGCATCATCGCTCCAGCCGGCTGGAAAGACGAAACCAGCCCGCGCCTCGGGTGTGGACACGATTCGCTACGGCCGCGATAGCGATATTGAATTGGGCGCGTTGTCGCAGTTGGTCGACGAGGCGCAGACTGCCGCCATCGCTGAGGCACTTGAATGTGTGGTAGAGCTAGCCGACGGGAAGCGCCCGGTCACGGATATTGTTGACGAGATCATCGGTTGGATCGATGAGGACGGTTTGGACGCACTGGTACCCGAGCAGCACTTCCTTGGTGGTTTGGCAAGGCCGCGCCGCCACGAGATCTTGGCCGCGTTGAACCGCTACCGCGGCCTGCGTTTGGCGTAGCTTTCGCGTAACCGCGCGTGGCCTTGCCTAGCGGCCGGAAACTTGGAGAGGTGTCTCCAACGGCATGCCGTCGATATCTGCCAGGCCCAACGGCCCGGGAACTTGGAGAGGTGGAGAGTCCGAATCCTTGCCCGCCGGAACGCGCCACAGTTGTGCTCGGCGGAAAATGTGCAGGACTCGTGCCCGCCGGAACGTTTCAGACTTGTGCCTGGAGGAACGCGCCAGCCCTACGGGCGGCGGAAACGTGCTGGTCCTACGGTCGGCTTAACCAAGGCGGATACTCGCGGAGCCATCCTGCGCGGAAAGGCGCTGCCTTTCATCGCCGGACAGACTGTATTGGTGGTCGCCTGACCCGAGTTAGTGGTCGCTTGACCTGACTGCATTCGTGGTTGCTTGACACGATGACCGGATTGCAGCGAAGCCCCGATGTGGGTACCTCCCACAGTACCCGTAGCGCGCCAACGTCCATGTCTCGGCTAAGTACTGGTTTCCGCCTTTGGTTCCCGAGTTTGGCTTCATGCCTCGAACGCCGGGCATCGCACACTACTTCGAACGATCCGCTTTATCGAGTCGATGCGTAAGCGCAGCAGCGGCAACTCCACCGAGTGCTCCGCCCACGTGCGCCTGCCAGGAGATTCCAATGCGCAGCGGCAGAAGGCCAAGAAGCATCCCACCGTAGATGGCGGCCACGGCCAGCGCGATGAGCAGGTGGCTGATTCTTCGCGTATAGAAGCCACGGACGAGGATATACACGAGGTAGCCGAAGACCACGCCGGAAGCCCCCAACGTAACGCTGCGTGAGGGCGATACCAGCCAAACGAACAACCCCGAGCACACGACCGAAACCAGCGTGGCATCGGCAAAGACACGTTGCCCGGAGAGCAAGATGATAAATCCGAGCACAAACAGCGGCACGCTGTTTCCCAGTAGGTGCCACCAGCTGTAATGCAGGAACGGCGAGGTGAAGATCTCGAGCAGACCGGCGAGCGAACGCGGGTGTATCCCGAAGTAGTCCAGCCGGTGCCCGGTCAGGGTGTCAATCAGCTCGACTGCCCAAAGGACGGCGAGGATGACGCCCATAGTGGTAGCTGCTTGTCGAAGAGTTCCACGCTCGTTTTCTGCCATGCCAGTAGTCTGGCAGACGGAAGAACAGCGCGCGAAAAAGACACGAGGCTGTGGCACTAAAGGACGCATTCGCGCGGGGTCAGCGGCAGGAGGACACGGCGGCACCTGAACACATTCATACGAAAAAGTGTGAAAGGGAGGGCCGACTCTACGAGAGCACGCGCAATACCACGCGCGTGAGCTCAGGCCTTCTCCGAAAGAGAGTACCGTACGACAGTACCCAGGGCGTGAGCTCAGGCCCCTATGCGAAAAACCAACTCCAAGGGAGTACAGGCAGTGAGCACCACAGCGAGGTACTCGGCTGCGCCTGAGAATCAGCTCTGTGCGTCACGTACTTGGAGCAACCGTTCGGTGTATTTGGCAAAGACATCGGTCTCGATGTTCACCCTACTGCCCACCGCGAGCCGTCCCAAGGTCGTCTGTTCAAGAGTCGCCGGTATGACGCCCACCTCGAACCACGGCTCGGCTTCGGTGGGTGCGCTCACCTCGGTGATCGTCAGCGAGACGCCATTGACGGCAATTGCTCCCTTTCGGGCTACCTGGCCCGCTAGCGCACTCGGAACACCGATACGGATACGCTGCCAGCCGCCCTGCGGATCGACGATGAGCACGGTACCCGTTCCATCGACATGCCCTTGCACGACGTGGCCGTCGAGACGACCACCGGCAGGAACACAACGCTCTAGATTCACGGAATCGCCGACGGCGAGCGCCCCGAGCGTCGTGACGGCGGTGGTCTCGCCCATCAGCTCGGTGCGGAAAACACCGGCGGGCGACGTCGTCGTTGCAACCCGCGTCAGGCAGACTCCGTCCACAGCAAGCGATCCTCCTGCCTCCAAGTCATCCACTATGCCCGGTGCGCTAATCTCCAATCGGGTCAGACCTGCTGCGGTGTCTTGTTCAATGGCGGTAACGGTGCCGACAGCGGCAATGATTCCTGTGAACACATGCCCACTATGCCACAATTGCAGCCAAGTGTCGGAGTCGGGCCGCGCACCGAAGGGCGGAACTGCCGACAGCATTTCCCCGCCGCGTGAGGCGGAACCTGGCAAGGGCTGTGAAGCGGCATCGAGAACGCTTCATTGACGGCGTCGAGTACTACGAAGTGCAGCGCACCGCGCACGTGTGATGCCGAACGGCGTGCCGGGGATGGCAGGGATGTACACGTGCGGCGTGACCTGAAGCGAAAAGCGCCTTGCCGTCGGCTGTGTGCGATAGCACTTCCCTTGCACATGCTCTGCATACGAAGATTGTTTTGACCGATTCCAACGATTGGTCCGATGCTTCACCCAGGGCGGTGAAGCGTCATAGGTACATAAGACGAAGGCGAGCAGCAATACGCGGCGGCACATCTGCTTCCCCGCGAGCCCGGCCCGCCGCCTACACTCAGGAAGGCATGTGATTGGTATGAATCCCATCTACAGCATCGAAGCACTGGCCACCGGTGAGGGCCGCAACGGGCACGTCCAGTCGGCGTCGGGACGTATCAATACGGACCTCGCCATTCCGCGCGAGATGGGTGGAACGGGTGCCAACCTGCCCAACCCGGAGGAGTTCTTCGCGGTCGGCTACGCGGCCTGCTTCCACTCCGCTCTGCAGGGTGTTGCCCGGCGGCAGAAAGTCGACTTGGGCGACTCGACGGTCGGTGCGCATGTGAGCATCGGCAGCGACGGCAAGGGCGGGTACAGCCTCGCCGTCGCCCTGGAAGTGGTAATCCCGAATCAGCCGCATGATGTTGCACAGTCGCTTGCCGACGCCGCACACCAGGTATGCCCGTATTCGAACGCTACTCGCGGCAATATCGAGGTGACTGTCACGGTCGTCGACGACTGACACTTTCCGTCAGACAATTAGCTCCGGCCGGATGTCGGCATGGCGCTGGCATCCGACCGGATTGTCTTCGGCCTGATCGGTTTAGGTCTTCTGTCCGGTCGGTTTAAAGCTGATCGGTTTAAGGCTGGTCGGTTTACAACCGTGGCGACGCCGCGGGTGCGCTTGGCTCACGGTCGCGCGCCTCCTCGTCACAGCGCTGCGCCCTCGCTCTCCATGCGAAGCCGTTTATTCGGAGCACCTTCCACGGCAGGTCTGAATCAACCCACGTCCCATGCGGAGCGCTTTGACGAACGCGGCAAACACCGCCGTATACACGAATCTCTACCTCATGCGCATGCCGCGCCGTGCACCAGCATCAGGCAAGTCACGGACCCGAGTCCGCCCATCCACACAGGTCTAGAAGCTCCACTTCTGCATGCGAAGAAACTCGAAAAAACCTATGCACCTCACTCCATATTCATCAGCAACATTAGGTATGGACTGGTTTTTGTCCGAGACATTTGGCCCTTTACGTTTCTCTTCCGTCACGAGGGCAAGTCCATCTGTCTTCGCGTGGGCAATGATGTGGGGATCCGCCTCGTTCTTCGTCTCTGTGACCCAGCCCGGATGGGCGCGCGCGATGTCGCGCTAACGATCCTCAACTCCGCACTGGTCGGATCACAGACAAAGCCGACGATGCCAGCAAGCCACGAGATGAGGTCGCCGGTTCCTCTTGCAAGTTCACTTTCCACCATCCGGCAGATACAAACCTCGTTGTTGCTCGCGGCCTGGGCAATCAGATCCCAGAGCGTCGGAAAAACATCACGCGGGTACCAATTCCCCAGATTGATGAAAATGTTCGAATCCAAGGTATAGCTCACGGACGGTCCCCGGTCCGGTAGTACTCGTCAACCATACGGTGAACCGTTGGAATACCAACGTCCAGCAGGTAGCTGGCATCCATTAGATCAACCCGTTCCTCTTCCAGTGCCCGTACCACGGTGCCAACATAAGTTGGGCCGAGGTCTCGATAACGCAGGCGCCAGGACGGCGGACCTCCTTTCCCTTGCTTTTGCTTCTCACGCTGTTCTTGCCAGCGGCGCTCACTTCCTGCCTGGATGAGGTCAAGGTCTTCGTCGGTGATGAGGTCAAGCACACGAAGACGCACGGCCGCAGCAAAGTCACTGACCTTAAACTCGTGCGCTACCTTCTGCGCCAATGCCGACGGACTCTCGGATGATGCAGAAGCGGTAGCTCGTACATACGCCTCCGGCATCAAGAAATTCGCCGCGAATGCGTTGGCAACCGCTTCTGCGCTGATATCGCGGTCCAGTGTGCATACTCCACTCGTGCGGTTGGCCAGATGCGCAACTTCGTGAAAGAGCGTGAATACTTTGCCATTGTATGAATCTGCGCCATTGAGCAGAATAATCGGAAGAGTGCGGTGGTAGATAGAAAGCCCTCGGAACACCCTAAGGTCAATCCGCGTCGCCTGAAACACCAGGAACCCATGTTGCTCAAGCAGACCTCGCCAGTAACTGAGTAGCCGGTTACCAGGGGACCTTCGGGGCGGAAACTATCGTGAAGGCCAAGCAGTTGCCGCAGCTCATGTGCACGTGCTGCCGCATTGTGCCGATTAACCATCCCGACCAAGGAAGGCTGCGGAACATTGTTGTCGAGCTCAAGGACAGTTTCACGATGTTGCTCCACCCGGCGCAGCTCGCGAGCAAGGCTAGGCGGGATGGGGTCACCACTGTACCCCCGATAATCCGCAGTCTCGGGCACATCAGGCTTGGCCGGAGCTTCAGTGAAGAAAAAAGCGACCGTTCTGTCCAGCTTCTTTGCCATCTTTTGCAGTTGTTTAAACGTCGGCTCAGCATCACCGGACTCGAACGCGAGAACGTACCGTTCGCTCGTCTGCGCGGACCTTGCTAGTTCGCTTGGTTCAAGGTGCAGTGCCTCGCGTGCCCAGCGCAAGGTTGAGCCGTTGATCGGAACTCTGACAGTGGTATGCGCCACGTTCCCCTCCCCTGCTATACCTGCGATGCATTCGCCTTTGACGATCTGTTCCTTGGCCAGTTCCAGTGTAGTCGGACGGTCCGACGGTATCTGTGATCATCCACAAGGTACGGTTCGTGTAAGTTCG
The DNA here is from genome assembly GCF_003073475.1 of Actinobaculum sp. 313. GTDB lineage: Bacteria > Actinomycetota > Actinomycetes > Actinomycetales > Actinomycetaceae > Asp313. The sequence continues at coordinate 1,968,257 of NZ_CP029033.1, forward strand.
TGTGAAGAGAGGAATCCCATGCGACCATCAGGGCAGCGGAGGAGCGGCCACATGCCCGAACAATTGCGCATGGCCTTGCCCATGTGGCGCGGTTCGCAGATGACTGATCTGCGGGAGGTCGTTGCGGCCATCCGCCCGGACAGCCTGCGCTGGGTGATGGCTGGCGCCTGGGTGATTATCGAAAGAAATGCTCCGGATGCCGTCCGCCGCCTGCTCAACGCGGCCGAGCGGGCGTGCGTGCCCGCGACGTGGCAGGAGGTTCGGGAATGTGCGCGCTGGTCGACGCAGTGCATCGAGCTGACCTTGCGCGGCTACGAGCAGCAGTCTGCGCTGCAGAACGGCGACGACGCAGGCTTGCAGCTGCAGAACGGCGACGACGCAGGCTTGCGGCTGCCAGACAATAGCGAGACAGATAACGCGGTTACTCCGCGCCCAGATTACAGCGAAGCCGATGTAGAGGCTCGCAGCCACGCTGAAGTCGGCGCTCCGCTTCCGAACGAGGCCGAAATGACCACCCATCCGCCTTGCGAGCAGGGAGCCGTCTCCCCCGGTGCGGGGATGTCAGACAGTTCTTATCGCCCAGGTCCGACCGTTGAAATTGTGGCCTTTGACTCCACACGGTGGGAGGTCGCCACGTCGGATCCAACCCGCCTTGATATGGAAGCATTGCGCGATTTGGGGGCAGAGTATGAGTGGGATGACGATTCGGGGAGGACGGCGAATATACAGCACGGGACGACGGAAGGTGAATCGTGCGGGTAGACGAGGTAACGGAGTTCCTGATCCGGCAGGGGGTACGTCCCAGTATCTTCGCCATTAACACGGTCGCCGTGAGCGATGCCATCGTGTTGTACCAGGAGGGCCCGAACCGTTTCGCGTTGTTCTACACAGAGCGCGGGATACGGGTGGACGAGAGGATCTACGACTCCGAAGAGGAAGCATGCCAGGGCTTGATAACACAAGCACTCGAAGCGGAGAGATTCGCCCGAGACCACGAGACCAAGACGCGGGGCCGCGGAGAGCGTTGACTCTGTGGGCCAACCAGTTGCGACGACGCCGCACTGCCGGAGCTGCCAAGGGTCTGGCACGAGGCGGTGGTTTGCTCGCACAGACAAGCCATTCACAGAAAGGAGCAGATGCCTGGCATGAGGCCGTGGCAGGCGCGCCTTGAAAGGCCCCAAACTGCCAGAGGAGATAAGGCCTGACGTGAGCCCTCGCCTGGCTGGCCGTGGACCTAGCTACCGGAAAAGATGACCCGGGCGCAGGCCCTCTTCTTACTGGCGGTCAGTTGCCGCTTACAAACACCGTGGACCCGGGAGCCCGCTCTGCCTCCCTATCGTTGCGGAGACAGACGCACTGGACGGACAGATCTGATGGAAAGGATAGAACAGCATGAAACCCTCGGAACGGCTCATGCATATCCGCGAGGCGTGGGGAAACGGGCGACTCAACGTGGCGTCTCTTACGCTCGGACTTGACCAAGTCTTTCACGAAGCGCGCGATTACCTCAGTCCCGACGACGCCTCTGAAGCGCGCAGCCAGTGGAACCGCATCGAAGTCTTCAATGCGATCCTGCTGGACGAGTATAGGCCGCCGACGGCGGAAGAGAAGCAGGAACTCGACCGCCTCGTGGACGAGTTCCGCACCTTCATCCGCGAGCGCCTGCCGGAGGGGAGGTGAGCTGTCCTAGCGCTGCTGTGCCAACTGCCAACCGCGAGTGCGTGCATCTTTCCAACCACACAGTGCATTTACGGTGTCACCCGGATCATCCAGCACGGTTCTCAGTCTCTTCCGCCAGCCAACGACTGAAGTTACGCATTCGTTGCCGCGGTCGTAGAAGATCACGCAGCTGGCCCAGCGTTGATATAAGTTGCGTAATCGCACCGATGACAACACACTGTACGTAGTGTTTGAGAGACTAATTGACTTCACGCGGGACCGAACTATCTTCTGCCGGTCCTGCCACCATGTGTGGCGAACCTCCGGAGAATCGCACACCAAGGCAACGCTACAGACCGGTTCTACCTCTACCGAGTTCGCCTCCGGTCAAGTGTTGTTGTCGCCTCCGATGAATTCATTGACCCGGCGGGGCATTTCGGCGACTTAAAACTAAAAGACGTGTGCCCACCCGGTATTGATGTTGCCCGCTATCTTAATCTCCACGAAGACAAAGGCAGTATTTCACTTGCCCTGGGAAGGAACGCGATCTATCGGCAGGCTTTCAGCACTGTCGGCCGCCTACACCCCTGCCGCAAGAGAGCGGGCCTGCAAGCAACCGACTGCACGTAGAATTGGCCATGAATAGGCATCTCAATGTCAGGGATCTCATCGAGAGCATTATCCGAACTCGCAACTCACAATCTGAGGAAGACTATGAGGCAACTGCGAAGAGACAAGGGATCATCGACCGGTTCACTGCCCTTCTGCCACCCCTGCAACGTCAACTGTTCGCAGACGCAACCGACGAGCTCCTTCGCACTGCCGGTGCAAACTCAGCCCGGAGGTATCTTGCAGCTCTAGCAGATTTGGTGAACAGGCCTGAACTGACATTACAGGCGCTTGATGGACAAGTCTGGCGACCGATCAGTTGATCGACCCCCTTCGCCAAGACTCTTTCGACTACCTAGAGTCTTCGTAGACACACGACAAGATCTCCTCTTGTTATCCCGTCTTCCGCGTGCAGTGCCCTCTCTAACACGGGATAAGTGCAGCGACAACTCCACACAGGAGTCTGACATCACGCGTACGCAACAATTGCCTTGCCATCACAGGTCTTTCTTCTCCTTGATATAGGTGACCCCGAACGCGCGGACTTGCCGGAACTCCTGCCTGCTGGTGCCAAGGTCAAACCAGCTGCCTTCCGACTTCTGAAAGATATCGAGTCCTCGGCCGAGGTTGATACGCCAGCCGGTATCGGTGTGAAGCCATCGGTCATGACCCCCCGGATCTTTCTCGATGTCAAGTCTGATACCCTCCTGAGCAGCCGTCTGCACAATCTGTCGGAGCATCTGCAGCTGCTGTGCCTGGTGGCTCGTCTCATCATGAAGCGTTGTGAATAGCTTGAAGTGCACTTCATCGGCGGGGTCCTTCGCCACAGCTATCAGTGCCAACAACTCAGCAAGGTTCCGCCCCTGGTGATTCAGCCGGATATATGGATCATGCAGTTCAATTTCCGTCGCCCCGCGTAGATATGGCAGCAGTATTTCTTCGTAAGAGACTCCGCGTTGATTCTCGGCAAAGTCGCGATGTCCTTCGGGCAGTTCTTCTTCTGGTAGTCGCGTCTCATTCCGTTCCGCAGATGGTACGTCCGGCGACGGCTCCCCGCTGCCACCATTCGCAGAACCATGCGAGTGCTTGATCGGTCCAGAACCGATTGTGCCAAAGACGTCAGAATCATGGCTGCCAACAGCTGCCGCGACCTTGGTAGCCGCTCGCTGACCACCTTGATCGTCATCGGCCGCTGCCTTCCTGCTGTAATACGTGGGATACTCGTCCTCCTCCAGCGTCGTCACCGAATGCCAACGGCCCACGAGATCGGTGTATCCGAATTTCACCTGGGTCATAGTTGTGTCAATGCGAAGGAGTTGGTCCTTGACCCGCTTTCGGCCTTCAATCGCGAAGCGAAGCAACTCCTCGATCTCTTCCGTGCTGGCCTCCCCCGTCGGGTACACGAGTTTCATCAGCCCGGAGAAAGTCTTGTGAATAGCGTCGCGGTCTCGAGTAGAGATTTCCGAGCCGAGCGTGAAGTGTGGCTGGTACTTGTCAGAAAAGTCACTGTTGCGCATGTGCCGCAGAACTTCGGCAACGTAGTCCACAACGAAGCCATACCCGGATGAGAACATCTCGCTGCGAATCGTGTCCGCCTCCCAGCCTGGGATGTAGTAGTGCAGTCGGTCCAGGTAAGCGGAATCATGGTAGGAATCCGGCAACTCATCGAACAGGTCCGAGTTCTTCAACATATAAGGCACTGTGTGGGACGTGTTTCCAACGAACACCATGGAGGCTTCAGCGCCAAGCGTCTGGATGCCCCGTGAGAACGACTTGTTTGCCATGTAGTTCTTCATGATGTCCACAAGAGCACGATCTGCGCGTTTCTTCCTGCCCGCAAACTCGTCAAAGGCCACGACATCCCAGTAGCCGACTAAACCGATCTTGCCGTTGGAATTATTGACGAACAGTTTTGGCACTGTTACTTCTCCACCGGAGATCAGCATTCCATGTGGCGAGAACTCGGAGAAAATGTGCGACTTGCCAGTCCCTTTTGGTCCCAACTCCACCAGGTTGTAGTTTCGTTCCACGAAAGGTACGAGACGCACTAATTGCAGCAGTTTTGCGCGACGCCCGAACAACTCGGGATTGAACCCAACGGTTTGAATGAGCAGGTCTACCCATTCCTCACTTGTGAACTCTTTGCGCGCTGCAAGAAACTCGTCAAAGTCGAAGCTCGACATCTGGATTGGCTTCAATGACTCGAGAATCCAAGGCACTGTGCGAGCGTCCTCGGAGTGGAGGTATCCAATAGCACAGATGCACCACACGCCACCTACAAGCAGTTTCTCATGCGCTTTGACAGTGCTCGCGTCAATTAGAACACCACGAATCCCGAGGTTCTCAAACGACGCCTCGTAGGCGTCAGCTTTCTCGTTGAGCACCACGGTCACGCGATCGATGATGCGGTGCCGTCCTTTTTCGCGGATTGTGGACTTGATCAGTTCTGATTCGTTGCGATGCACATAGTGATCCGCCAGGATCCTCCGAACGGAGTCGATGCCTGCTTGGATCGTAGCCTCGTCGTCTGACGCAGCGTATTGTCCGAGGAGATACTCCAGCACATAGGTGGGAACGATTGCGTTCCCCTTGACTGCTTTAACCAAGTCTTTGCGCACGACGACGCCGGGGAACAGACGGTTGATTTTACGGTCGAGCTCGCTCTGTTGCGGGGCGGGGTCCATAACCACGGAAGTCTGACTTGGGTCGAGTTCGGGATCCTCGTTTGACATCTGCCAACTCCTACAGCTCAAAATCTGTTGTGAATGAACGCCGCAGTGTGTACTCGACTGAGTCACAAGTGCGCCATTGCGACGTGTTCGGGATCAGCTCTTCCAATCGGAATTGCACACGACGGTTGTTGAACGGATCCGCATCCTCGCTCAGCAGCAGTTGGACGCTCTGGTACCGGTCGCGCGCATCGCCGGACGGTTGGTCGAACAGAAGCTCGACCTGGTTTGAGATAAGTTGCTCACCCGCATACAAACCGGCACGCAGAGTTCGTGCTTGTATCTTGTCAGTGACCGCTTCAGATTGGAAGAGCTTAACGACCAGCTGCCCTGTAGTGATTTTGTCGGTCTCGGGCAGTATCTGAACGTTGACCGCGCGGGTATCGCTTTTGCGCTTCTTATTGACAGCCAGCACGGGTACCACGATCTCCTGCAATGTTGCGCCGCCATGAACATATCGGGCTCCTGCGCCGGATAGCTTCAGCCGGTGGATTGACTTGGGGATCTGCACTTCCAGATCACTAGCCAGTCCCAGCTGTTCCGAAGTGAACTTCTTGAAGGCGGAGTTCTCCTTCAACCCTCGTCCGAGAACATAGCGGCTTTTCCTGACCACGATCTTGTCTCCTTGTGGCTCCTCGGAAAGGTATCCAGCTTCGGGTAGTTCCGAGTCCTGGTAAAGGAAACCATGGTCTGCCGTGATAAAGATGTTGTTCGCGTTGGCACTGGCAAGTTTCTTCACCAGTCTGACGAGTTCTTTGAGAGCCTCTTCTACTGCTTCGAAAACTCGCCGTTCCGTGCGGAGCTTGTCGCCGGTCGCGTCAATGCGGTCATGGTAGATGTAGAACACGCGATGTTCGGTGTACAGCTGCTTGAGCTCCTTGTTTCCCATGGCTAGCACGTCTTCGGCTTGGATGGCATATCCATCGACGGCGGAGAGTATCTTGGTCCGATTTGTCGTACCGTCGGACGGCTGGCCATCAACAAGGATGGGATCACCTTTGTCTGAGTGTGCCAAGGTATTGTGCGGTAGAAGCGCGGCCATGCCGAGTTGGGTGTAACTCGGCACCGTTCCAAGTGTCGCGTCTATTCTTGCGTCGAAGCGGTCCTCTTGACGGATGAGAGCGCCCAATTCGGCTGCGATCTCATAACGTAGTGCATCCGAAATGATGACGGCAGCCTTGTTGTTCCTCTTGCTCACAAGTGGCGCCACATAGTCACGGTAGAAAGCCCGCTGGGGCCGTAGAACCCTCGAGCGCCAGGCGCTGACAGTGTCTAGTTCATGCTGCCAGGCGGCGCCGAGCGGACCAAGAAACCTCGAACCGTAGTGATTCTCTACCTCAGTCCACAGCTTCTCCACCGTCTTCTGTACTGTCTCCCCGAATTGGGCGTCGCGTGTGGCGCGTTGAAACTGTCGATACAGTTGGTCGACGCGGTACCACTCTTCCTGATAGCGCTGTAATCCTTCGTCAAAGGATGGCACCTCAAACGTGTTAGTCGCTAGCATTGTCAACAACTCAGATGCAGCCCGTATCGCCTCGTACTGATCGCGATACTCATCAACCCAGATGCTCGACTGACGGCTTCGAACTATCGCGTCAACCTCGCGCACGGTGATTCTCCGATCCGCCACCTGAGTAGCAAGGCCGGAAACAATCTTCTGTTCCACTTCCTCGAACAGATCATTTCCCCGGAACTCAGAAAGGTCAGCATCTTCGATTTGGCGCGCATAGTCCAAGTCTTTCGCCGCACGCTTCGCCAGAATTGCAAGTGCATCAGCACTCCGACGGTCATTACGCAGGCTGGAAAAGTCCAGCTGAATGTTACGCAGCATCCCCGGTTCGTCACTCCTGAAACCGTTGATTGCCTGCCGAAACATCCACAGGATAAAGTCATCTACAGTCGGCTGGTCTGCCTGGTAGCGGTAAATCCTTGCAACACCTGCCCAGTGAAAGTCTAGAAGCCCATAGTCGCCAAGCAGCTGGCACTTTTCGCTCAGTCCCTGCGCATTCTCGATCAGCAAAGTGCGGGTGAGCTCAAGTAGGCTGTGTTCGCGTTGTCCAAACAACACCGCACACATCTTGGCTCGAAGCAGGTCCGCGTTGTCGGAGGCGTCCCGGAGGGCTCTCAGAGCCTCAGTCCGTTTGACTGAACGGAAGAATGTCTTATGCGCGTCAAGTATCGGGACGACGTCATCAGAAGTCAGGCCAAGATCCTGCCGGAGCAAAGCAGCTCGATCAGCGCTGAACACTCCATAGGCAAGTTCCAGGTCAAGTAACCAATTGCCAATTCCGTCCGGAATTATACCCTGCCGGTAGACGAGGAACTTACCCTTGGGCTCTTCTTTCAGCATGCGGTACTTCAGAGCGAATTCGTCGCCCAACACTTCCACTGTGGTAACACCAGGTATGTTGAGCTTGTCGACTTCGTCGGCGTACTCACCGTCAGGATCATGCCAGAACACTAGACGCTGCCGGGTGAATTGCCGCTCCAGGTGCGGGAGCACTGCGGTGGCAAAACTCATTCGCCGCCCTCCCATTGCCGGAGAAAATCCCGCCCAGAGCCCGCAACCCGATAGCGCTGATTCTTACTTCGTGGTTCGTCTGGGATGGTGAGCTCAAGGGGTCCGCCATTGAGGAGTGAAATGACAGGACGCGTATAGTCCTGTGCGAGCCTGCCGAGACCTGCCGCAACTAGCAGATCGTTGCGGCGTACAGGTCCGTTCAGCGCAGCCTTAAACATGACTACATCATACCTACCAACATGCCTACCCGAATCGCGCCTGACGTAGTCGCCATGGCCACTCGGGCCGGATGCGGGTTCCGCACGGTTAGAACTCCGGGTTGACCAGCAAAGCGCCCGCCCTTAGACGCACGTGAAGGTAGGCAAGTCGTAGCCCTGACCCTGTCAGGTCGCTCAGAGTAGCACGCGGCTCAGGCATCTACTCAAATGCAACGCCACGTACGTTGCGTTCGAATTCGGCGCCTAGGGCCGGAACGGCATGGCGGATGGTCGACCCCAGATGCATGCAATGCCCGCCTCGACTCCGCGCCGCACCATGTAATGAGGACGACGTGTACTAACCGGGACATCGATCATCAGAAGCCGTCTCTCCGTGAGTGCGGCGGATCAGTCGCTGGGGCAACTGCAGGAAGATCCGATACGTCAATGAGCGATGCTAGCCGCTCCTCTTCCTTAAGAGGGTCGCTGATCCCCACCACCGTGCAATCGTCTGAGGCAACAACAACGAGGCGTCCACCCGCAGAACTCACAAAGGCAACGATTGTTCGTAGCAGCCTATCTGGGAAGGAGGGCACAAGTTTAAGCTAAGCACCGCGCCTTCGCGGTCAAGAATACGACCGCCAGGGTCGGTTGTGAGAAAGTCAAGCATGCTAACCCTTCTTTCCCGCACTCATGTTGGGAAGCTCTCGCAGTTTCTTGGGGTCAAGTCCGAACGTACTGCACATGAGCCTAAGGTGCTCTGGATCGAGATAGTGCATGAGTGCAAAAAGTGACGTCAGGACAGCCGCTGACTCACTTGGGTCAAGTGGACGTGAGATATCCCCTTCTTCAAAATGCGAATAAGTATGTAGGTAGCGCTCTACGTACGTCCGCACAGCGGGATCCAGTTCTCTGTCCTCGTCTTGCACCATGCTACGTTTTTCAGCCAATGCAGCACTCATCGACCCATGAAATGACCCCATTTTATCGGGCTGCCGAAAACTCAAAAATGACTCCAGCATCCGTCTCGCCGCATTTGGCATAAGTGCCGTTATTTCCATCTGTTCGGCGAGGCTCAAGTCATCACGAGCCGCTTCTAGTGCACTTGCGACCTGCGAGAAAAGGAAATGATACTGCGACCGCAGCTTCTGCGTCTGTCGATCCTTCAGGTTCCAAGGCCTCATCTCGGGAACTCGGCGTATTTCGCCATCCTTGCCACCGACATAGCGTGCTTTTATTTCAAATACACCGTAGCCGCCGGCCTTGTTCCGAGTTTTATCAGGCACACGTTCCATCTGGACTAGCCATTGGCGAAACAGCTCAAAGTTGTGCGTCATCAAAAAGACCTGGCTTGTGTGGGCCTTAACCACGAACTCCGTCCATAAGTGCGCAGACGCACCAAAGAGAATACTGCTGTCCAAGCTAGAAACCGGATCATCGATGATGACTATGGGCTTATCTCCACGGATTTTGTCTTCCCTCACGCTCAAAAGGAAGTACAGGAGGGCGATAGCCGTCTGTTCCCCTTCACTGAGATGACTGGCAGGCACACCGCTACGTGTGATGACGTAATGCTGACCGTCAGGCGCGGCATTGAACGTGAGTTCGTCACGACCAAGGAGCCTGCCGACGTAACCTGTCAGATCTTCCGCTCCAGGTATCGGATCGCCGTCCACATTCTCTAGCGACGCAATCTGCCCCTTAAGTTGGTCAACCCGCTTTGTTTTCACATTGCGGGTTCTCTCAAGCTCCTCGCGCGTTCTCCTGTAGAGGACAAAGTCACCGGCGGCCTCCTTAACGTGATGCAATTCAACCCGTCGAGCCGCCTGACGTGCTTCCTCGTCATGTTTACTGACTTTCTCCCTATGGTCGGCAACAATCTTCTGAAGCTCTGCGATTTCAGGAACAGTCAGTGTGAGCTCAGAGTCAACTGCGATACTGTTGAACGGGTTGTCTCGCTTCTCTTTCAACGCTGCGATGATCGTCGCAACGGTTTCGGCGTAAGCGGCATGCTCTCGTTGATAGGCGGCACGAGCCTGCTGAAGAGCACTTTTCAGATCTGGGTATACTGATGCATCGGCGGGGATAGCTTTCAAATAGTCATCAGAGGCAGTGACGGAATTATTGAAATCGGCCACCAGTGAGTCAATTGCCGTCTGAAGCTTCTTAAGCGAGTCATCGAAGTGTGCCGAAAGCTCCGTGCGTCGCCCTGCGGTCAGAGGCTGACCACAAAACAGGCAGTCTTCAAGGTATTCGTGCAACGAAATGCCTCGCTGTACCCATGTTGCCCGCTCGGGGTGCTCGCGGAGTTCCTCAATCACTTGTATGACAACGTCTCGACCGAGAAGCTCGCGGGCATGGTTGACGCCATCTTGCGCCAAAACCTTACCGCGCGTACCTAGGGACACCGGAGTCATTGCCTCGCTGGTCGCTATCTTTCGGTCCACGTCGAGTTCCGTCGACGCACTGTCGAATATGCTTGGATCATGCGCGAAGTCGTTGAGCACCTGCTCCGCCCTCGGCTTCTTATAACTGCGCGGGTTGTATTCGGTCACTTTAGTACCGAGCAGAGAGTCGGTCACTGACTTTGCGGTCCGAGTCAGGAGTGACCCCATTTGCTTCTCGACTCGCCCCACGTCCGTAGCCGCTTTTTTCGCCTCGGTTTGCGCGTCGTCTAACTCACGGCGAAGTTTCGTCAACTGCTCCTCGGCATCGGCAAGCCGCTCACCAACGGTGAGCAGCGCCTCAGGCTGCGGGCCATCTGGTTCCTCAAACCGAAGATTCCTCCGAACGAAGTCCTTGTTGAAGACCCTCACTCGAGCCCAGAATTCAGGATCGTCCATCCCGATCAGAGAGGGAGATTCCCCCGCATCATTGGCCACAAGTAGCTGCAAACCGGCATCTGCCTCATTGTTACCACCGCCACGAGACTTGGTTCCCACGGTTGCATTAGCCGCGCAGTCGGCAAAGAGACTCGCCAGCGTACTCTTACCACTGCCGTTCTGGCCGTAGATGAGGTTAACTCGGGCGAACTCGATGCCACTGCTAGGCTTCCAGTTCTGGAATATGCGATAGTTCTCAATCCGTTCGATTCTGCGGATCTTGGTCATTCTTTGGCCTCCTTTGGCGCAAGCGGTTAATCGGCCACGTCCAGCCTTTAACCTTGGAACGTTTCTCTTCGACGCCATCAATCTTCCGAAGGGCGGAGCCGAAGCGTAGGTAGTTGACGAGCACGCCGTCGTCAAGGTCAATGGCTAGTTGCTGGGAAGCCAAAGGATAGAGCACGCTCCGCTCGTAGTCATCGAGTTCGGTCAGTACCGTTCGGAGACGTTCGGCCTCCTTCAATGCGGCCGCTTTCTGCCGAGGTGTTCCGTCACCAGCAATCTCGTGGTCTAAACGCTGGACGCTGGCTTCTAACTTTCCCTCGTACTCACGCAGGTACTCGTTCAGTATCGTTGAAACTGTTGAGGGCGCGTAGCGGTGCAGGTAGATCAGCGCATTGAACGAACCCTTCGGGCTGGAAAACATCCAGTAGATCGGGCGCTTCTGGTATCGCTTGACGTGATCGTCATAGAACTTTGATCTTCCAGCACGGGTAATGAAATAGTCACGTAGTGTTTTCACGCCGAGTGACTCTTCGACAAACCGGAGGTTCGTCTCAAAGCGCTCTTCACCGAATACGATCCGAAGGAAACGGCGAAGTTTGGCCACAATGTCATCTTCGAACCACTCATCATCAATGATCGGGAGCACGTTGTCTGGATCCGGCGCGAACGACGGCAACGGTACCGTCTTACGATAGTCGTCGACGGTTGACCGCTGATCCCTGGGAATCAGACCGGGGCGGTCCAAGCTATACCGTCCGAAGAGGCAGCCGACGCCGTAGGAGATGAGATCGCGTACCGCGTCCGCCGTGAAGAGGCGGCGATACTCCTCGTCCGTGCGCGTCGCGCCCTTGTTGGGTGCGTAGCGGAAGTAGGGGTTGGAGGTCAGCGAGACCCGGCTCAGCGGAACCTCCATGGGAACCTCATCCTGGAGGCCGTAGACCTCAGCCCAGTAGCGGTTGTTCTCGGTCTCAAGCTCCCGAGCCTCGCGAGCAGCGCTGAGGGAGTCCTGCCACCAACGCTCCAGCGCGTCCGCCAGGGATCCTCCCGAACGAGCACGCCTGACGAGCGGGTTGAACTTGAAGTCCCACGAGGTCTCGTAGGCGTTCCAGTCGTCTCTGAACAGCTTAATCAGTTGGCGGACGGCGGAGCTGTCGGGTCGCGCGGAATCCAGACCCATGATGGGGAGACCGGCCAACTGCCCTGCTTCGAAATGGAGCGTCGGAGAAAGGACGGCGAGCAGAGAACGGCAGGCTGATGAGTTCGCAAACCCGATCAGCGGCTCAGTGTCTTGCTGGGGAACAAGGCCTGACCGACGTGGCCGAAGATGCTCCCTTGCTCGTAATAGCGGAAACTTGGTTCTCCGGAAGACACGTTTGACCAGGAGATGGCGGGCTTGAAGTAGGAGTCGATGTTCTGCGGGCGCGACTTCTGCTTGCCGTTGGCGTCACGGAAGTCTTGGATTTCTGCGCCGTCATGCTCCCAATTGACAACGTAGTCCTGGTTGCCCCACCACTTGCGGAACTCACCGCCCTTGAGATGCGGGAACCACTTGGCGCCGGAGGCGGCGGCCGCCCCGCGCGAATCGGCATCGAAGCAGGTGCGGGAGTGGGAGACCTCGAACCACTGGCGCAGGAAACGGGCATTGTCGGCGGTAGCCAGGCCCTGCTTCGGGGCGGCGACCTCGCTGAGCGGCTTACCGATGGTGAAGGCGCGCGTCATAGCTGGCGACAGCCAGTAGGCCATCCGTCCTCCTGGGAGGGTAAGCAGCGTTTGGGGGCGGGCGAAGAAACGCAGATCGGTTGCCCCGGCCAGGGCTCGTCTGAACAGGTGCTCCTTTTCGGCCTCCGAGCCGCCGGGAACAACCCGGAAATACTGGCAGGGCTCGTCGGTGTTTCGGCCAGGCTCCAGGACGAAGGCGGTGGTTGAGACGACCTCCCCACCGATCAGGTCAAATGCCCGCTCGCCCAGGTGCAGCATGGTCACCGGCGGGGCGTCGTGCAGGATGCGTCGGCGCAGCTTCTCATAGGAGCCGAGGAACATCCAGGCCTGCATGGTGATCATGGCGACCAGGCCGTGCTCGGCGTCTGTAAACCGCAGACTCCGCTCGATGAAGGCAGCGAACAGGTCGGACTTTGCCTGCGGGTGGTGTTTCTTCACCCAGGTGGACAGCAGCGAACCCATCTTGCCACTACCCATGTACGGTGGGTTTGTCGCCACCACGGCGTAGGAGCGAGTCAGGTATTCCGCCTGGATCACCACCCGTCCGGCGCGCGCGTGCAGATCCGCGGCGTCCAAGGTGTCCGCCTCGAGCGCCGCCAGTCGCTCCCTGGCGCCGGGTAGGGCCGCGGCGTCGGGAACGATGAGAGAGCCCAGCACGTCGGCGTGGATGAAGCTCTGCCAGAATTGTCGGTCCGCCTGGTCGCTGCCTTCCGCGCTGACAAGCTGGTCCAGCTCCTCGTTGCTGAACTCCACCGGCTCGATCACGCGAATATGCGGCTGCACGGGCTCACGCAGGAAGCGACGCTGCCGCGAGCGGGCCTTCATCATCAGGGCGAAGGCTGCCAGTGCCGCGGCGCGCGGATCAATCTCCGTGCCGTGCAGGTTGTGCTCGAGGATCAGCGAGGGGATCTCCGAGGGCGCATAGCCCTCCTCCTCATAGATTGCGTAGAGCAGATCAAAGGCGTAGGTGAGCATGTGCCCCGAGCCGCAGCACGGATCCATGACCGTCAACTGCTCCGGCTCGGTGATCCGCAGGAAATCGTGCTCGCCGTCAGCGGGCTCAATGTAGTAGTCCATGTGGTCGATCAGGCGGGAGTCCGGATGGTTGAGCATCCACAGCCGACCCACCGAGTTCTGCACCAGGTAGCGCACAATCCAATCCGGGGTGAACAACTGCGTCGCCGCCGGAATCTCCGCTGCCCCCGCCTTCTGCTTCTTCGCGAACCTTTCGAAGACCTCTTTCTTCCGCTCCGAGATATAGAACTGATAGAGCCAGCCGATGGCTTCAACGTCCTTACAGGCTTCCGAGGTCAAGGCAGCGATCACTCGGGCAAGGATGGAGCCGTCTGCAAGCAGGTTTCCGGGAACAAGCAACTCAGTGTAGTCGCCGTCGGGGGCGAACATGAAACTCATCGACTTGTGCCAGTTCCGGCAGTACTCAGTGAGTAGCAACGTGTAAGCCTCGCCCTGCGGATCGGCACTAGGCCTGGAGCCGTCAAGGAGTCGGGTTACTGCATCCACGACCGCGGGTGAAATCGTGGAATCGAAAACACCGCGTTTTGCGTCGGCCAGGATTTCCGGCTGTCCGGATGACTGACCAACTCTCGGCGAGACAACTCCGGCATCGGTATAGCCGTTGGCATCCATGAAACGCAAGGCGATGATGCGGTTGAACCAGGTGTAGGCGACTCGATCGATGACCGCTTCTTTTCCTACGGTGCCGCCACCAGCTCTGCCGATTTCGGATTCCAGCATCCGGACGGCGCCAGCGTGCTCGGTACGAGCCGACGAACCGGGGGCAAGAACAGCAGTAACGCGAGCGCCGACCTGGGATCTCAATTCAATGCGAGCCCATGTGGCGAAGTTCCTCAGTGGTGTTGTTTCCATGTTGGTCTTTCAGAGGGAGATACGTTTGCCATCGGTGAGTACGTTGAGAAGCGCTGCTCGTAAGGCATCTAGGTAGTTGTCAACATCTGCTTCGCTCTCAAGCAGGCCAGGAACCCCGGTGACACCGATCCTCTTGATGCTGACTGTTTGTTTTGCCAACCGTGGGGGTTGCGAGTCGACCTCTTCCTCCCGTACCACACGCAGCCCGGGCTGTTTTCCCTGCGAGGCACTCTCAAGGTCATCGATGATACGCGCATACTCTTCGTCCTCGAAAGCGCGAGCGATCTCATTGACCTCCGCAATTTGCTCCACGCCGTTGACGCGTCTACGCAAATCTGCGATACGCTGATCCACTTCCTGTTGCGCCTCAGCAGGAGCCTCTTGATAGATCTTGGTGCCACGCAACTGTTCTTGCCGGGAGACAAGAATCTCATCTGCTCGGGTGCGGTGCGCCGCAAGCTCGTCGTCGATCCTCGACCGAAGTGCGAGCACCGCCTCTTTCAGTTTGTTTGTCTTCGTGCCGCGGAATATTTCCGGATCGGCCAGTCCTTCAACCACGGCCGCATCGCTACTTTCAACGAGGTACGTCAAGTTGGTTCTATTCTGCTCCATGAAGGTTCTCGCATCATCATAGATCTTTCGTTGGCTCCCCTGATAGAAGGCGATGATCGGATCGATGATGTCTTCCTTTGCTTCCAACAGCTCGTCCGCGTGTGTGAACTCGGTCAGGTACCAGTCATCTTTCTGGCCAACAACCTTTTCAAGCAGCGTGATCGGCTTGTTGAGCTGGCTCATAAACGGATACTGCTCATCCGCAACTAGCTTCTTGAGGTCGTCAAGCTTCGCGCGAAGCTCCCTCGCTCCGAACTGTGCCAACTCCAGCGGATCCTTGGGAACCGTCGGATCATCAAAGAAATCCATGCAGAACTTGCGGAAGGCACCGACTTGCCGACTATCGAAGTCCTTTTGCAGAGTCACGACCGTATGACCATGCTTCTGTGTATTGCGCAACGCTGCCGCGGCTTCGCCACGCTTGAGTACATTGGAGTCCAGTGTGAGCGACGCTTTCGCGGTGCCCACCAGCCACGCAATAACTACCTCGATTGAGGCAAGGTCCCAGCCATATGGTTTGCCTTGAAAACAGTCGACAATTGACTTGACCGTCACCTGTTCGCCGAGATCGTCCCGTCGCAGTAGAAACGACTGAACTTCTTCTCCCGGCTGTCTGAGGAGTGAAAACGACGAAGCATCCAAAAGGCTGGCCCCATCCGGATACGTATAGTCAGCGATTTGCTGTTCGCTGTACGTCCGTCCCTCTAACAAAGCCAACTGGGTGTATGTGCGAGATATCAGCACCTGAAAAGCCTCGGCAACCCTCGCGAAAGCATCCTCCGAGGAGGATGGAATGTCGGCGGCATTGATGACCAGCGATCCGCTTCCGACCGCCCGGCGAACGCGCTCGACGAGCTCTTTCTCCCTCTCACCATTCTGGGTAGCCTTCACTTGTAGGATGCGTTGTTCATTCGCAGTGCTAGACGTGGAACTGGTCTGCTTGCGTTTGATGTATTTCTCAGTGCGAATTAGGAGCCGCAAGTCACTCATCACTCGCTCATCAGGTTCAAGCACCACCCGCAGTTCATCCTTGCCAGCCGAGTGCATCCGGATTTCTTCCGGGCTACCAGGATACTCGGGGCTAATAAAGTGCAACGTCAGTTCCTGCTGCTTGCCATAGACTTGATCATCGAGTTTAAAGCCGAAAGGGAAGTCCTGACCATTCTTCGTGTACCGGATCTTCGCGGTTCTGATGATGTCACCTGAGATGATCTTATTAAGCCGAGATGAGACTTCAGACGGATCGATGTCAACATTCTTGATCTCAGCCTCGATCGCCTGCTCCTCATCAGTTAGATACTCATACTCCTCTCCTGCACGTTGCACATAGTTCTGTGTTTCCAATAGAGCTAGGGAGGATTTAACCTCCCTAGCTAGATCAGGAAGATTGCGGTCAAAACCGTCGTAGACCAAGATCGTTAGGTTCCGCGCTGTGGGCTTGAAATCATCCACATACTTGACCAGGAAGAGGGTCTTGAGCAGTCGGATGGCTAATTCGTCATCCAGATTACGCTCAGCGACATCAATGGAACGCTGCGCCGCGGACTTCAAAGAGGCCCGAATACCTGCAAACATCTGGTCGAAACTGGCCAGCGCCCCAACTTGCTTGTCACCGACTTTCTTCACAACCTGTTGGACGACCGCGAGCATGGAACGCTCCCCTACCGAAGAGTTCCGCCCCTCGAATACGTTGTGGTCCGAGATTGACTCAATTGCCGATTGAAAGAGCGGGAACTGGTAGGAAACAAAGGGGTAGGTGCCAACAAAGTGATCCTGGTCGGCGTAGTTACGGTACCTCTTGGCGCCGTCGACAAAGTCGAATAGGGTCTTGAAGTTGGCCTTTTCTCCCGCGTAGAGGTCCTTCAACTGCTCCGCACCGACCTCGTTCTTCATCAGCAAGCGCTTCCGGATTACCTCTTCAACGTCGGCCGAGGTCAGCTTCACACGCGTGGCAAAGCGCGCTTGGATCTTGGAGAAGTCGTTGCCTTGAGACTTCGTACGATCACCTATCACCTTCTCCATATCCTCTTGACTGGTCACAAACACCCATGCCCGGCCCCGACACTTCGTGTTTAGAGACTCGGCAATTGTCTGCAAGTTGAGCATTAGCTGCGTATTCGACCCAATAAACTGCCCCACTTCATCCACAAAGAAGTTCAAGCGATAGCCCGAGGGCTGGCGATCTAGCCACGCCTTCACCTCTTCGGCAAAATCCTCAATTGAGACCTTGTACTCACTGCGGTACTTGGTGAGTATATTGGTCGGAGTGCCTTCACTCTCGCCCGTGATCTCTGCATAAGCCTTGGCAACATTGCCTTCTTCTAGCACGCCCTCTTCCCGACCATGCGCCCAGTCCCGGCCAGAGATCCTGGCATATGCGGCCTTGAATGCATCTAACTGACCGCGGTTGTCCAGATCGCGTTCGAAGCGAGCAACGTGGCCTTGGTTGCCGTAATAACCACGAGACTCATCGAATACCTTCACGAAGACTCTCAGCAGAGCATCCGTCTGGTCCTTTGAGATGAGGGTTGCCTTCTGGTCTATGTTGAACAGCAGGCTCTTGGCGGGAATGTGCTCCGCTTTCGCGAGAGAGGAGACAAGCATCTCATCGCTCTCAACCTTTGCGGTAATACTCCTGCTCACACTCGTGCGCGAGTAGTTCTGCCCTTCAACGTCACCCAGTAGGTGGGCGAGTATCTTCAGCAGATGTGATTTGCCGGAACCGAAGAAACCTGAGATCCACACACCGTTGGCATTCGTATAGTTCGTATACGCCTCGAGCAGGTTCCCCAGCCCGCCGGTGATCTCATTGGTCAGAACGTATTCGTCGACTTCGGTTTCCAGATGGTCGGCGTCGTCGGCCTTGATAACACCCTCAATGGGGCGCTGGACATTCTTTGTGAAAATCTCATTGAGCAGCATCTCGATCACGGTTCCTGTTCCAGAATGTTCTTAGCGCGGTAGTACTGATCATCTTTCAACCGTCCGAATAACACCAACGAGGAACCGAGAGTCTCGGATTGCTCGTAACGTCCGGGAAAGAACATCAGCAAGGGCTTTTTCACCACAGATTGCAAGTTGTTCAGCACACTGTGAGAACGGATGTAGGGGAACACTTCGCCTATACCAGTGAGAAACACGATGTCGGAGTCAGTATCAACGAGCTTCTTGATCTCAGGAGCAAGGTGAGCCTCCGGATCGAGCATGCCTTGCAGCAGTTCACGAAAGTCATTCTTATCCTGCTCAGGTTCCAAAGCGATAAGGCGCTCCCATACACCGCGCCTTTTAAGAATCTCAATTGACAGGTCGTATAGGTCGACCACACCAACCGCGATGCCTTCCTTCCGAAGTCGGTTGGCAATACGTTTGCGAGCCCCAGCTACCGCGATTGCATCCTCTGGCGCATAAGGGTAGATAAAAAACGGAACCTCGTTGGAGAGTCCCTCCCCTTGCAGGAAACGCGCACTCGACATGGCCTCAAAGAGGTGGTTCTCCTGAGAAGCGAGATCTGTAGGTGTCATCGTGTCGCCTCCACGGGAATGCGTATCGGCAGGAAGCGAAGGTCGCTCGGATTGCGAGCCTGAAGAAGATTCTGAACATTCTCGGAGGGAATTGCGTGTTGGATGAGCCCGCTCTCTAGGAGGCCCGCCTCCGTGAGCATACGGAACACATTCGAACGGAGCTTCTTGCGCGTTGATTCCCTGAGTTCCGTCAGCTCTGGATGCCACAATGCTTTGCCATTGACAAAACTGTCAAACTCGTCATGCCCAAGCCGCGGTGTGAGTAGAAGATAACGTTCGCGTACCACTTCTTCGGCGAAGTCCCCTATGAAGGCATAGCGACGGCAGGCCGCCACCCATAGAAGCAGACCGCGGTCGCTCGGACTAGCATCTACAAGAGCCGTAAGCTCGTCGATACTGAAGACGGCGAGACGTTGAACGGTTTCACGCGCCAGCCGGACAGCGGAGGAGGTAGTACGGGTTTGCAGCAGGTTCTGTTGCGTTAGCTGAGCGCGAGCATCTTGCCAGTCACGTAAATCCAGATAAAGAGCCGCTGCAATACATGCCTCACGCGCAAGGAGAGAACCACTAGTGAAAGACAAGGCGTAACGTCCGCGGTCACTGGTCTGCGATATCACATGGGACTCCTTCCAAGTTTGGCGCAATAGGACAGGATAGCGCACAGTCGGGCCACGCGGGTATCTTTGGAAGGTGCTGTATTGCCGAAGACTCAGGGCAGCGGGTGAAACGGCATGATTCGGAGAGATGTCACTCTCAGCAAGGCACACTGCCGATCGCCAAGACTCTGTCACGTCGTCCCCCAAATAATTGCCGACCACAACCGCTGTGGTAGCGATGCTCAGTCTACCGAGAATGATCTAGACTCGTAGCGGAGTCGCAGGAAAGTGAGCATGGTGAGTCCATTTGGACTCGTTTTCGCGTCGGAGGCTCTTGCTAGAGTCGCTGCATGAATACTTTTACACCGTTGCATAAGGCCCTGGGACTGCAACCCGGGCCACTGACAGATAGCATCTTGGACCAAGCAATCGAGGGACAGGTGGAAGAGGCCGAGGATCTCGATTGGAAACGGGAACTTCCACCGTCTAAAGGCATCGCGCAAACGGACGTACCCAAGGATATCGCTGCGATGGCAAACAGCGGCGGCGGAATGATCGTCTACGGAGTCGAGGAAGAATCCAAGGCTGCCACGGGGCGATGCGACGTCGGCGATTTCACTGAGCGGCATGAAAGTGCCTACCGCAGCGTTGCCGTCACCGCGATATCCCCTCCGGTCTTCGGCCTGGAAATCATAAAGCTTGGCAAACAAGGTCGCCGCGCCGTGGCGGTCATTGTACCGGCGAGCGTCGACGGTCCGCATCTCATTTACAAGGGCGAGTACTTTGGCGCACCAATCAGAAACGACGCTGATACGGTATGGATGCGGGAACGGCAGATTGAAACAATGTACCGTGCGCGATTCGATGAGCGCAGGCACGCAAACGAAGCACTCGACGAGTTATACGACGAGATCGCTCAGAACCGTGATGCGAGAGACCGCGCGTGGCTCATCGCAGTCGCACGTCCGCGCATTCCGGGCGTTCCAGAGCGACTGAGTCGGCAGGAAGCGCAGGCAATCTTTCGTGAAGCGGCAGGGATAACGCTGTCTTTTTCGCACAACAACGCCTGGCACCCATTGGAGGGGTTCAGAGCGCATGGCCGCAGCCAGGACTACGGCGTATGACTGTGTGGGGCACGTCTGCACGAGGGGAAGCAAGCCCAGAGAGGGACAAATACGAGACTTGGATGAGCGTACATTTTGATGGCACAGTTTCCTTGGCGTATGCCGTCAGTGGGCACCGACTGCCTTCCAGACTCAAAGATGTGCGTGAGCACGAGTTCCAGCCATGGGAGATTCATGGACGAACAATCGAGTGCACCGTTGCAGACTTCATGGCGCTCGTTCGTGCCACAAGTCGCGCTCTTCATCATGGCGAGTACGACATACAAGTCGGCGTCAAATGGCACGGAGTCAAACCGCTCACGCTTATTGCGTGGAATGCCTCGAGCCGAGACGGTGCTGAAGTCCCTACTTCGCTGAGATCCTTCACACCGATTCGATCAACCATAACCGCTTCCGCCACAGATACCGCTTTTCACCAGCAGGTCTACGAGATCGCACAAGACTGCATCAACCAAGGCGGTCTTACTAAACTCGTCTGTATCAAGCCACCGGAAGACGATAAAGCCCAATGACAACACGTCCTCGCGCACAGGATCCCCGCAAAGGGCTCTCGGAAGGCACACACCAGAACAGCCAATGAGCCCTCCCTACTGGAGCAGCGTTGTTCGTTGACCACGCATAGGCGAGAGCCCTTCAGCCCTGTCATGCTCCAGGAGAAAAGCAGACCACACATCACCGGCCCGCAGTTCCCCTCATCGGAGGAAAGGCCCATGATCGGCCACATACTGTGGGGTCATGGCCGCTCTTACACCCCGTTTGGCGTGCGTAGTCTCCGCGACAACCAGCCCGGCAACGGCTGTGCTCCTCATCGACTCCGCCTGAAACTCTCACGCCTGTGACTCCCGATCAATCATCGCAGAACGAGACCCATACCGGAGCTTCTCATACACCAGACGTCCGACACCTTCCCAAGCTGCACATGGAAACTGGTCCATGCGTGCAGCGCATACCAATCGGATAGCCACTCATCCGGCCTCTCTCAGGCTTGCCATTCGGAAGCACCGCTGCTGGAATGCGCCCTGTACATCGGCGTCGAATCCATCCAACACCGACAGCCGGATCATCCATCGCCCACGCAAACACCTCAAACGGCCGAGAAACGGAACCTGCTTCTTTCGGCCGTCCTCCGCTGTCGGTGGCCCCCGTCGTCGATCTCCGAGCTTCTTCGCGATGGCGAGGCGGGCGCTCCCCCGCCGTCGGTAGCCCCGCCGTCGGTAGAAAGACTCGCAACGGTGTAGCATCCTCGAGTCACTCGCAGGGCGCCGTGCCGCATGCCCAGCCTCGAGTACACCTGCAGTGCAAATCATCCGGGCCATTCGCGGGCGCAACACTGCCTGCCACGCCTCGACTCCCCCTCCGCACGATCCACCACCGATGCAAAATCTTCGGGACATCCCCAAAACTCCGCGGGGCTGATCACTGCGCGCTGCGGCAGCTGCGAAACCTTCGGGAAATCCCCAAAGTTCCGGGTTATTCGCGGAAAACTGGGGAAAACCCGGAGAATTCTCACCCTAGGTGGGAGAGCGTAGCAAAAAGCGGGACGTAGGCACCAACCGGAAGGTGGAAATTGCCATCTCATCATCCATGCCGAATCGGCACATAATCTTACGCTGCACCGCGCAGCTAATAAACCAACGTTGGAACACTGACATAACGCAGAAAAATCGGGGTGGAAGACGGGACTTGAACCCGCGACCCCTGGACCACAACCAGGTGCTCTGCCGACTGAGCTACATCCACCATGTGCCGCCGTTATGGCGCCAGGTAACAACTATATCCGACGCACGCCGCGCGCTCCGAATTGGCGCCTCGTGATACCGGCCACGGGCCCAGCAGGCCGCACTGTCATCTCGCCAGGCAGCCTCCGCCGCATCACCAAAATGCGCGCACGGCGATTGCGTCCGCGAACTTGGCCAGATGGTTGGGATCCGCCGATAGGTAGAGCGAAGCGTCGATAAGCGAAATCTCCATCACGTAGAACTCGTGCGCGTCCTCCGGCCCGCCACGCACGATATCCACTCGGTTGTAGAGCAGCAGCTCGTCGCGCCCGTTCTTCTCCGTGATATAGCCGTGCAGCGCCTGCCGGATCTCTTCACCCCAGCGCCATTCCTCCTCGTTCGCCGCCGAGGAACGCACAACATCTTCCTGCACTTCGTCAGCCGAGCGAAAACGCGGATGCAGCATGGCCTCTTTCTCCACCATGTAGGAGGCCAAGCCGTTCAGGTAGATCAGCGAGACCTCACCGGAACGGTCGATCTCCTCCAAGTACCGCTGCACCATCACCGAACGCCCGCGTGCCAGCTCATGCATGGCATGCCGAATCGCCTCGCCCCGCGACCTACCATCCGTCGCCGTATATCGGCCGGTCCCACGCCCGCCGGACGAGACCGCCGGCTTCACAACAAAATCACCGTAAGCCGGGAAACGCGTGTGCACCTGGTGCTTCGAATACTCCCGGTCCGGTTCGAACCACACCGTAGGAATCACCGGCAAGCCCCGCTTGGCGAGCTCCGCCAAATAGTGCTTATCCGAATTCCACTCCATCACGCTGGCCTGGTTCAGCAGGCGCGGAACAGACTTCGCCCATTTGAGGAAGTCTTGGCGCCGTCCGGCATAGTCGCGTACCGAACGCACGACGACGAGGTCCGAGGCCGACCAGTCCACATCGGGATCGCTCCAGACTTTGACTTGCGGCTCCATGCCACGTTCGCGCAGGGCATCTGGCAATCCCGCTTCGTCGTCGTCGAGCTGCGGTAACTGCGGGGAAGTAACGAGAGTCACGATTGGTGCAGACACACTGCCACTCTAACCGAAGTTCCGAAGGCGCGGGGCCAACCGCTCGATTTCCTGTCAATACCTCCACATGGCAATACCCTCATGTTGCGACGAGCCCACCACGCACCCACACCGGGCTGTTCAAACCTGCAGTGCCTTCACATCGCCAGAAGACCACGCTCGTCATGAACCCGGCCCTTGCGGCGCACAACGCCGCAACATCGCAACGAGACCATCGTCGCTCACTCCTGCGCCCGCAGCATCTGCCCCAGCGTCGTCGCCCGCGCACCTACCCGCGAGGACGCCACCACGGCCAAGCACACCGTCACGAAAGATGCCGTAACCACAATCCCGATCGCTTCCCAAGGAGCGCGCGGCAGAGCCTCGCTGAAGGGGACGGCAGAGGCCAGCCCCACCAGGTAGACCGCACCTACCGTGATCGCCACTCCAAGCAGCGCCGCCACAAGCGAGTGAATAACACCTTCCAGCACCTCCGCCACCAGAATCGTGCCATGGCGCGCCCCGGCCGCCGCAAGCAGGGCACCATCGCGCCGCCGCTGCCCGGCACTCATCGCGATAATCGCCACTCCTCCAGTCCATGCCACCAACAGCGCCGGGCCAAACATGGCGAGGAAACCCTGCGCGGTGACCCCGCTCATTCCGAAATTCCGCCCGGAATACAGCACCCCCACCAGGCCCATCGCCAGCGCAAAGGGCAACACCGTGGCACTAGAGCGGGACGATTCCACGGCGCACGTCCTCCCAGCCACAAACGCTGCGACCCAGGAACGTGGGATAAGGCGAGCGGCCAACCTCTCCAGCAAAGGCACACACCACCGTACGAGCAAGAGAACAACACACATAAAGGCCAATGCGGCGGGCATGGCCGCACTGATTACTTCGTCACTGCCGGCAACGCCATCGCGAATAGCCATGTACGCAGCAACAATCCCCGCGCACAGCCCGGCGAGGAGTAGCAATCTACCGAGAACTCTCCACAGCGAGCCCACGCGGCTACCGCCCGCCGATTCGCCGCGCAGCAATAGCGATTCACGCGCCCGCGCGCAGCGAGCGGCACTCCACCATCCTCCAAGCACAGCCACCGCTGCGGTGAAGAGCACCGCCCAGCATAGCGCTGCCGGCGGAAGCTCGGGAACTGTCTGCGGCGGTGCCACCCGTTCCGAGATCAACATCGGCACGAGTACATGCGCAAGCCCATATCCGAGCGGTACACCGACAAGGCCGGCTATACCACCCAGGATCGCCAGTTCACCGAGTAAGGTTGCACGTACAGCTCCCGGGCGCATTCCAAGTGCCCGCCACAATCCAAAATCGCGAGTGCGCATCTCCACAACGCGCGACGCCGTCGAGCTCAGCACGCTGATAGCACTCACGCCTACTGTTATCAGGCAGAACACCGTGAGGGGCGTGGTCGAATAGCTCTCGTCCGCGTACCGGGCAATTGCCGTCTCCATCCCCTGGCCGGCTGCGAACTGACCGAAAACGCAGGCTCCGGCGACGACGGCGACCACAAAGGTCCAGAGCCACATGCCCGCGTGATGGCGCAGGTCAGTAATGAGTAGGCGAATCATGCAGCACCTCCCGTGGGCAAAGCGACAGAAGCATTCCGCGCCGCAAGCACCGCGCGCGCAATCGCCCCGGCGTCGCCACCATCTACTTGCTCAATCAGACGCCCGCCATCCATCACCAGTGCGCTCTCGGCCCGGGCCGCCGCTGCGGCGTCGTGTGTCACCATGAGAACCGTTGTTCCGGCAGCAGCCAGCTCGGCGAACCAGTCCAACACCGCCCCCGCAGAGCCAACATCCAATGCCGCCGTCGGCTCATCGGCGAAGACGATGGCCGGGCGAGAGGCCAACACGCGCGCGATGGCAACCCGTTGGCGTTCCCCGCCGGAAAGCTGGCCAGGTAGCCTCCGTGCCAGTTTCCGCAGCCCTACGCGTTCCAATGCGCGGTCGACGTCGCTGCCCGGCAGTGGGCGATGGCGCAGTCGGCCAGGCAACGCCACGTTGTCTCGCACCGATAGGCTCGTCACCAGATTGTCGTCCTGAAACACGAAACCGACGTGTTCGGCCCGGAAGTCAGCCAATCCACGCGGCCGCAGCCGCGTGATCTCGGTGCCGAGCAGATGGACGCTACCGTGGTCTGGAACGTCCAGCCCGGCGATGCACTGCATCAACGTGGATTTCCCACAGCCGGAGGCACCGACCAGGGCCGTATACGATCCCGCCATCAACTCGAAACTCACCCCGTTGACGGCGGTCACCTTGGCTCTCCTTCCCGGCACACGGAAGGCACGGGTCAGATCGACAATTGCTACCGCCGGTGCCTCGCCACCAGAACCTCCACGGGGATCTCCGGGAGGACCGCTCTGCGCAGACGCCTGCGAGCCAAGCGGAGCTCCTCGCGGGATGCGAGGATTCGAGAGCGCCGCAGGCACCCCATCCTCCGAGGAGCCAGTTTCCTGCTGCCAGTTCTTGGCCTGGCGTTCGCTGCGGCTCTTGGTCCGTGAATGACAGCCGCCAGTCTCGCCGTCGCTAAGACCCCGAACCTTGCGTTCGCCAAGAGTTCCAGTTTTGCGCTCGCGGCGGCTCTTGGCCCGTGAATGGCCGGAACTCAGTGCCTGCCGATCAGTAATCCAACGATTGACATATAGATTGTCGCGTCCTGTTCGCATGTCGCGATTCCAGCCCGCGCGAAGTGAACAGTCATTGGCTCCCTCTCCCGTCTTTCCAGGTGGTGCTGGCACCACCTCCTTGGGGTGGTGGCCGGAGTGTCAGCGGCACGGCTCCCCAGTAGCATCGAAATATGAGTGTTGAATCCTCCGCATCCGGGGTAACGCCGGTGACTGATCCCGCCGTCGGGCAATCCGGCACCACCAAGGTGCGCCCCGGCCCCGCTGCCGACACAAGCACCAAACACTTGACTCCCCGTGCCGCGCATCCGCGTCGCAACACCCGGCGCTGGGCCCTGATCTTGAGCGAGTTCTTACGCGCGGTGCTCTGGATACCCCTGGTCATCGTCCTCATTCCCGCCGCGCTGGTATTCCATCTCTCCATACCTCTGGCCGCCGAAGCACAGCGCGCACTCGCCCGTAGCCTCGGTATCGACGCCCCGTCGCGTCGGCCCTCCGCCACTGCGCGCGGTGCCTGGCTGAGTTCGCGAGTCACCACCGGAGAGTTCTGGCGGCAGGACCTCCCCCTCTGCCTGGGCAGCATCGTGCTGACAACAATCGATTTCTTCGTTGGTTTCGTAGGCCTCATCGCGGCATCCACAAGCCTCGCCCTACCTTTTGTCGTCTCTCCCCAGCGTCCAGCCGAGGCGTGGCGGTACAGTTTCACGAGTTTCGAGCAGTGCTGGTGGTTCTTCCCAATCGGCCTCGCCCTCCTCGCTGTGGTATCCATGGTGTTCCTAGCGGTGGGCAGGCTGCGCGGCCGATTCGTCACGAACCTGAGCACCGACCCGAACAGCGAAGAAATGCAGGCACTGACACAGCAGGTGGGAGATCTTTCCCGCGGACGTGCAACGCTGGTAGATGCCTTCGAAGCGGAACGATCCCGCATTGAGCGCGATTTGCACGACGGCGCCCAGCAAGAACTCGTCGGAGTAACCATGGCGCTCGGTCTGGCGCGCGTCCACTTGGAGGCCGCGCGGCAAGCGTTCGCCGCGAACCCCGTAGACGATCCCTCGTCTCCCCAGGACTCCACGTCATCATCGGACACGTCCGTTGTGCTCACTGCGGCCTCCGATCACTCACCCGGCGAAGCTGCCGACATTGCCACCGTGCTGATGCCAGTCCTCGCCGACATAGACGCTGCTCAAGATCGCGCCGAGGCTGCACTGCGAGCGCTGCGCGAGACTGTGCGCGGTGTTCGCCCCGCCATGCTCACCGAGCGCGGCCTGGCCGCCGCACTGCAGGAGCTCGCCTCTCATTCCACTCCCCCGGCCGCCTGCGACATTACCGGCGACGACGCTGCAATCTCCTCCCCCGTTGCTACCACCGTTTATTTCGCCGTGGCCGAGGCGCTTACCAATGCTGCCAAACACTCCAGCTCAAGCGACGGCGCGCAGATAACACTCGTCTGCAATGCCTTCGAAGTGTGCGCCGTTGTTTCCGATAACGGACGCGGTGGCGCTAACCCCGCTGCGCCAAGCGCCACCGGGTTGCGTGGAATCATCCAGCGGGTGGAAAGCATGGGGGGAACAGTTACCATCGACTCGCCGATTGGGGTAGGAACCACGGTGACCATTACTGCCCCCACCACGCCACCATGGCGCGACTAAGCGCGTACGAATGGCATGATTAACGCCATGAGAATAGTGCTTGCCGACGACGCCGCCCTGCTGCGCGCCGGGTTGGCCGCTCTCCTAACCGGAGCCGGGCACGACATCGTCGCCGAAGCGGCCGACGCCGAGCAGTTACGCTCAACCGTGCGGGAACTGGGAGCAGCGGGAGCACTGCCGGATATCGTCGTCACCGATGTTCGTATGCCTCCACGCAACGCCGACGACGGCTTGCAGGCAGCGCTCGAACTACGCCGCGAGTTCCCCGGCCTACCCGTTATTGTGCTCAGTGCTTACGTGGCTGGACGTTATGTGCAGGACCTACTAGACAGCGCGAGCGGCGCTGTTGGCTATCTTCTGAAAGAACGCGTAGGCAGGGTGTCGGATTTTCTCGGCTCGCTGGATCTGGTGGCGGCGGGTGGCGTCGTCGTCGATCCGGAAGTCGTCTCCCATCTCATGCACGCGAATACGGCCGGGGCAAGCTCCGGACCGCTTGCGCGCCTGACCGCCCGGGAGCGGGAAGTGCTCGCGTTGATGGCGGAGGGTCTCTCCAACTCGCAGATCGCCGAGCGCCTGGTGGTCTCCAGCGGAGCAGTGGCCAAGCATGTGGCCAACATCTTCCAGAAGTTGGACCTTGTCCCCAGTGAGGAGAATCGGCGCGTCAGAGCCGTTCTCGCCTGGTTGCAGCGGGAGTGACGAGGCCAGCGGCTATGAACAACCAACTCCCGTCGCTCGGCGGTACCTGCAAACGGGCGAGTTGCGGCGCGAGCGATGAAGCAGGAGGCTACGAGCCACGCCGAGTAGACACTCTTATTCTCAGTGTCAAAATCCCGTCCAAACGAGAACCTCCCGGTCTCGCCGAAGCGCGAAATCCGCATAATTCCGCCATTCTTTAAATTGAGTCAATCCAGATTAGCTCCGTTTGGACGGGATTTGGACATCTAAGCTCCGGAGCGTAGCCCCGCCCACGCAACACCAAGACTAGAGCCACGAGATGTGAGCACCATCCACCCCTAAACCACGACCCGCAGCAACGCATTCTGTCCGACCTCTTAGCTACCCCCAACCAACTAAAACAGCAACAAAACCGCACCACACCAACGAAAAACCCCACCAAAACAACACAGAATGACCTACAACCCAACGGACCAGCCCACCTCGACACCACCATCAACACCCACACACCCTGGGAAGACAACATCTCAATACACAAAGGCTGGGCCGGACGCCACCAAAAGTAACCCCAACATGCCGACAATAGACCCACATTCTGTCCATTAACCCGCCTTTAAGCCCCCGGCCCTGGCAAAACAACGCCGAAGGCCCCGGGGTTCCTCCGAACCGCGGGCCTTCGCCTTCTGTACACCGCCTGGGACTCGAACCCAGAACCCACTGATTAAGAGTCAGTTGCTCTGCCAATTGAGCTAGCGGTGCGCGCCAAGAAAAGAGCATACTCCCTGCTCCGGTTACCCGGCAAATCGACGGGCGTGCGGCGACTGTGAAGTCCTACACACGGTTCATTTGCCGTTGATCAACGTTGTTATGTCGGTGGCGTGTGGCACGCTATAAGGGTGTCAAACCAGCCCAGCGCCACCCAACCCAGCGCTTTGAACCGTGCCCTCGACCGCCTTGAGGACGAGTATGGAACCGCTCCCAGCGCCGACGCCGTCTACGACGCCTTCACCGCCTGGGCCGCTTCCACCGGGCGCCCGCTCTATCCGCATCAGGAGGAGGCGCTGTTGGCGGCACTGACCGGTGACCACCTCATCGTCGCCACCCCCACGGGATCAGGTAAGTCTATGGTGGCGCTCGCCGCGGTCTTCGCCGGGCTTGCCGCTGGGCGCACCGCCTACTACACCGCCCCACTCAAGGCGCTTGTCTCAGAAAAGTTCTTCGAGCTGATCTCCGTCTTCGGCGCCGATAATGTCGGCATGGTCACCGGCGATTCGTCAATCAACGCGGATGCTCCGGTGGTGTGCGCAACGGCGGAAATCGTCGCCAATATCGCCCTGCGTGAGGGCGACGATGCCGGGATCGGTATCCTCGTACAAGATGAATTCCACTTCTACGGTGATCCGCAACGCGGCTGGGCCTGGCAAGTTCCGTTGCTCGAACTGCCCTCCACCCAGCAGGTCCTTCTCTCCGCAACCTTGGGAGACACCAGGTTTCTCGCCTCTGACCTTGAAAAACGCACTGGCCGCGGCGTGACGACCATCGCCGATGCGCCGCGTCCTGTTCCCCTGGCCTTCTCCTATTCGATGGAGCCTTTGGGAGAACTGATCAAAGAACTCACCTCCACCCACCGCAGCCCCGCCTATATCGTTCACTTTTCTCAGCGGGATGCGGTCAGCCAGGCGCAGGCTCTCCTCCCCCTCAGCCTGACGTCCAAGGAGCAGCGCGCGCAGATCGCCACCACCATCGGTCCCTTCCGCTTCGGCAGTGGATTCGGTCAGACGCTGTCGAAACTGCTACGCGCCGGGATCGGAGTTCATCACGCCGGTCTACTGCCTCGCTATCGGCGCTTGGTGGAACGCCTTACCCAGGCCGGTCTCCTCCAGGTCATCTGTGGCACGGACACCCTTGGCGTAGGCATTAACGTTCCCATCCGCACCGTCGTTTTCACCTCGCTGTCGAAATTTGATGGCAGCCGTTCCCGCCACCTCACCGCCCGTGAGTTTCATCAGATTGCGGGCCGGGCGGGCCGAGCAGGTTTTGACACCGCCGGCGAAGTCATTGTGCAGGCACCCGAGCATGAAATCGAAAACGCCCGCGCGCTGGCCAAGGCAGGCGATGACCCGAAGAAGCTACGAAAGATCGTTCGCCGCAAGCCTCCGGAGGGAGCCGTGCTCTGGTCGAAGAAGACTTTCGAGCATCTGCGCGACGCACAGCCGGAGACCCTTACATCGCATATGCGGGTCAACCATGCCATGGTCCTCAATATCCTGCAGCGCCCCGGCGACGCCGTCGCCGCCGCAGTCAAACTCCTCACCGATAATCACGAGCCCAAAACCGCCTCGAATCCCCTACTCCGCCTGGCGGTTGAAATCTATTCGTCGCTGCATGCCGCCGGCGTACTGACCCATCACGATCTACAGTGGCAGAAAGAGCATCCCGGCGAATCCGCAGTCGACTTCGCCCGAGAGGTCCCAGAAGATTTCGCACTGAATTCACCTCTTGCGCCCTTCGCGTTGGCAGCGCTGGACATGCTCGACAAGGACAGCAAGGACTACGCTCTCGACGTACTCTCCATCATGGAGGCAGTACAGGAGAACCCCACCCCTGTTCTTTACGCGCAACAGCGCGCCGCACGAGGCGAGCTCATCAATCGCCTGAAGGCCGCCGGGGTCGGCTACGACGAGCGGATGGCCGAGGCCGATGCGATCACCTGGCCGCAACCCTTGGGTGAAGAACTACACGCGGCACTGGAGATCTATCGGCAGAGCAACCCGTGGGTGGCCGATTACGAGCTCACACCTAAATCGGTGGTACGCGAGATGATTGAGCAGGCCATGACCTTTTCCGAACTGATCTCCCGCTACGACCTGGCGCGCTCCGAAGGCATCGTGCTGCGCTATTTGACGGACACCTATAAGGCGTTGCGGCAGACCGTGCCACTGGAGGCGCGCACCGCCGAGGTTGATCGGATAACCCAGTGGCTCGGTTCCTTGGTGCGCTCCGTCGACTCCTCACTACTGGACGAGTGGGAGGCGCTGCGCGACGGCAAGGTCGTCAGCAACGAAATCGCCGCCCGTTCCGCCGACGCCGACGGGGGTACCCGCGAACTCGCGTTCGGTGCCGACGCCGACGGTCACATCGCCTTCACCCGCAACCGTCACGCGTTGCGCACCGCCGTGCGTAACGCCATGTTTCAGCGTGTTGAGGCGATCCAGCGCGAGGATTACGAACTGCTGGACGAACTGGCAGGTCCGGCGCTGTGGCCCGGCGCGCCTGTGTGGGACGGGGATGCCTGGGCCGACGCCACCGATCCCTACTTCGACGAGTATGAGGCAATCGGGATCGATACCGCCGCGCGGGGCGCGCACTTTCTGCAAGTCATCGACAATGTGGATGCTGCCGCGCTCGTGGACGCCGGAGTGCCGGAGGAAGCCGTGGAGAGTCTTCTTGCGGGGCACGGATCCGGGCGGCTCTGGTTGGTCCGCCAGATTTTCGACGATGGCGTGGGAGATGGCTCCTGGGGATTCTGGGGTCTGGTGGACCTCGACGCCTCTGATCTGGAGAACCGCGTGCATGTGGATATAGTCTCGGTTGGGGAACGGTAACAGCCCGCAGGAGAGGCACGAAGTACACAAGAAGAAGAGCACAAAAGATGGTAAGGAGCACAACGACGAACAGCGAAACGGCTCGCGCAGCGGCAAAGAACAGCGAAACGGCTCGCGCAGCGGCAAAGAACAGCGAAACGGCTCGCGCAGCGGCAAAGAACAGCGAAACGGCTCGCGCAGCGGCAAAGAACGGCGAAACGAATTGCTCCACGGCGAAGAAGATGGAATCAACATCATCCACGTCCATTGGCGCAACCGACACGGCGACGATATCAGCACGAAGGACGCCGAGTGGTGGCGCCTCAACGCCACAGTCGGCAGGCGCACCACAACCGACAGACGCACCACAACCGACAGGCGCACCACAACCGACAGGCGCGCCACGACCGGTAGCCGCGCCATCGCCACCAGCGACCGCGCTACAGCCAGACGACGCGCCCCTGCCAGCGGGCGCGCTCGCGCACGATACAGCGGGTTCTATACCCCCTCTCAGCGACATCCCGCAACGCTACCAACGCCTGCGTGACCGGGTGTTGGCGGCCGAAGCCTCTGCCGGGCGGGAAGCCGGATCTGTCAGCATTGAACTGGCCGCAAAGTACCAGGCCCCCGAACGAGTTCTTGCCGCCTTGAGCGCGGGGGCAACTCTTTTCGGGCATAACATCATTCAACAGTTGGAGACATCCGAAGAGGCATTGGCTGCGGCCAATGCCTCAGCGCATCGCACGCATGTGATTGGACACGTGCAAAGGAACAAGGCGGGCAAGGCTTTGCGCTATGCCCAGTGCATTGAGACGCTTGACTCCTTCGATCTGGCGCAGCGGCTTGACCGCCTGCAGGCTCGACGTAGGGAAGAAGGCGCGGCGCGCGAACCGTTTGATGTGATGTTGCAGGTCAACTCCTCCGGCTCCTGCTCGCAGTTCGGAGTGATGCCCACTGCCATACCGGAGCTGGCTGGGAAGGTCGCCGAACTGCAGAATCTGCGCATCATCGGGTTGATGACCATAGGCGCCCACACCGATAACACCGCTGAAATTGCGCGTTCCTTCCGGGTGGTGCGCGAACTCGCCGAAGAATTGCGAGCAAACGGCCTGCCCACGGTCACGGAGCTTTCCATGGGGATGACGCAGGATCTTGAGATCGCAGTGGCCGAGGGCAGCACGATTGTGCGCGTCGGAACCGCAGTGTTTGGGCCTCGGCCCGCCGCCTAACCGGCGAGGTCTGGAGGCGAGGCGCCGGGCCGCGTCCTAACTCGTGCATCTGCGAGGACTCGTGCCACGGGCCGAGCGCGAGCTACCCGGTCAGGCCGACTACGAGCAAAGGCACAGCAACTACCGGGGACGCGAGCAACAACCCGGGCGCGCAGGCAACGCCGGGGATTAGCACGACGGGGCCGTATATCTAGTCAGTGACTATGGATTTGTTCCGCGTTTTTCGCTGATATCCGGGGTTTTCAAGGAGGCGTACGAATAACCCGGAGCAGATCCATAGCACCCACATTGATGACCGTCATGGCCGCGCCACCCGCCAACAACCCACCGGAGCAGATCCATAGCACCCCTGCATCAATTGCCGCGCAGGCGACGCCACCATCTACTCCTATGAATAAACCCGGAACCGACCCACCAGATTCAGTCACCACCTCGCAGAGTACCGGGATAGCGACTTGCACCCAGAGGTGATACCGGCAGATCGATCTCGCTTCCATCCGTCACCTTGGTGATCCAGGCGCAGATGCATCGGCATGTCAGCGCCTGGATCACGTACAGCCGTTAGTCGCTGCCTTCCGGCCCCTCCGTCGGTCCCTCCGGATGAGGTTCTATACCCGCACGCATGAGGCCAAACTCGTATCCCTCGGTCAGCGCTTCCCATGAGGCTTCGACCACGTCCGTGCCAATTCCGACGGTACGCCATGTGCGTTGCCCATCGGACAGTTCGATGAGTACTCGCGTCGTGGCCGCCGTTCCTTGATGGGTATCCAGAATGCGCACCTTGAAGTCAATGAGCTCGATACGTGTTAGATCAGGGTAAACGTTCTTCAAAGCTGTTCGCAGAGCTTGATCCAGGGCATCGACCGGGCCTACTCCTTCGCCGACGCGTACCAGGCGTCGTCCGCCGGCGTATAGCTTCACGGTCGCCTCGGAGAAGGTATCGCCCGCTGAAGCGCGCCCGCGCACAGTGGAGATATTTGATCGCCATGCCTCAAGACGGAAGTAACGTGGCCTGTTACCGAGTACCTCACGCACCAAAAGCTCAAAGGATGCATCCGCTGCGTCATAGGTGTACCCAGCCGCCTCGGCCTCCTTCACGCGTTGAGTGATAGCGCTCAGCTCGTCGGGACGCCCTGCCAGATCCACACTGAATTCGCGCGCCTTCAGCTCGATCGACGCCCGGCCCGCCATATCGGAGACGAGCATACGCATATCGTTGCCGACGCCGCATGGATCGGTATGCTGGTACAGGTCCGGGTTAATGCGAATCGCGGAGGCGTGCAATCCAGCCTTATGTGCAAAGGCCGAGGACCCCACATACGGTTGCCGTGCATAGGGCGAAATATTCGTGATCTCCGAGGCGGCATGTGAAACCGCTGTCAGCGCGGCGAGCTGCTGTTCGCTGACCACCTCATAGTCCGTCTTCAGCGCCAGATTGGCGATGACCGTCAGCAGATTCGCATTGCCAGTACGCTCGCCGTAGCCATTAATTGTGCCCTGCACTTGGCGGCAACCGGCCTCGACTGCGGCAAGCGTGTTCGCGACGGCGCAGCCGCCGTCGTCGTGCGCGTGGATTCCCAGCAGCGGATCCGTGATTCCGCGTACCGCCAGGCGAGAACGCAAATCGGTAACCGTTGCACTGATATGGCCGGGAAGTGAGCCGCCATTGGTGTCGCAAAGGATCACCGCCTCGGCTCCCGCCTCGAAGCACACCGCTACAACCTCACTGGTGTAATCGGGGTCGAAACGAAAACCATCGAAGAAATGCTCGGCGTCAATCATCACGCGCCGACCTTGGCCCAGCAGGTACTCCACCGAGTCACGGGCCATGGCGAGATTCTCCTGCGGCGTCGTTCGTAGCGCTTGTTCGACATGGCGAATATCCGACTTAGCCACCAGCGTTATAACACTCGCGCCGGAATCAAGCAGACCCTGGATCTGGCTATCTTCCGCGACCGGCACTCCTGCCTTGCGTGTTGACCCGAATGCCGTCAGCGCTGCGGTAAGCGGCACTTCGGAAGCGGCACGGTAAAACTCCGTGTCGCGCGGAATCGCTCCCGGCCAACCTCCTTCGATGTAATCGGCGCCGATGGATTCGATCAGTGGCAGCAGCGCCAGTTTGTCGGCCACAGAGAGGTTGACCCCCTCCTGCTGAGCGCCGTCACGTAACGTCACGTCGTAGACGTCGATTTTCATTCTTTTCCTTTCGGCAACACCGACTGCACTGCGCGTGCAGCACGGCATGGTCCCCGCGAGGACCTGAAACCTGCCAAGTGCTCCCCGATCAGCAGCATACGAAGCATGCGGGCGTGAGATATACCGGCCGTACTCGGCATGCGGGCCGCCCGGACCGCTGTGCCCGCCCGGAGCTTGTTCCTGCGACACCCCGGCTGAACACACCCCACAGGGAACACGCCTCTCACCTGGCGCTTACTGCGCCGCATGCCCGCCATCGCCATGGGTTCGGCAACCCGTAACATACTCTCACGCCAAGCGATATAACCAGCCGAACCGATCTTCCGTCTCGCCAAGCTGAATGGCTGTCAACTCATCGAAAATGCCACGTGTCACCGTGTTCTCCGGGATGTCCACGTGGAATCCCTTGCCCGTGAGTGCACCAATCGCGGTCACCACCGCCGCCGTTCCGCAGGCGAACATTTCCGCCACATCGCCCGCGGCGATGGCATCAAGCAGCCACTGGAGGGAGATCGTCTCCTCGGAAACCGACCGTCCTTGCTCCCGCACTAGTTGAATAATCGAGGCGCGTGTTCCACCCGGGAGGATGTTCCCCGTGAGTTTCGGCGTCTTCAGAGAGCCATCGGCCATGACGACAAACACATTCATGCCACCCAGCTCATCGAGATTCGTGTTGGTGGCTGCGTCGAGGAAAAGCACCTCGTCGTATCCACCGTCGTGCGCCGCAACCTTCGGCAGCAGCGACGCCGCATAATTGCCTCCGGTCTTTACATCCCCCATACCGCCGGGCCCGGCCCGGTGATATGTTTCCTCCACCCACACGTTGATGGGTTGGAACCCGTGAGTGAAATAGGGCCCCGAAGGCGATGCAATCACCAAATACTCATAGCTCGTGGACGCACGCACCCCAAGGAAGGCTTCCGATGCGAAGACGAAAGGGCGTAGGTAGAGGGAGGAGCCGGGCGCATCGGGAACCCACTGGGCGTCCGCCCGCACTAGGCCAATAAGTGAGGCGACGAAGTCCTCATGCGGCAGTTCCGGAATCGCTAGACGCCGATTGGAATGATTGAGCCGTGCGGCGTTATATGTGGGTCGGAAGGTCCACACCGATCCGTCGGCGTGACGATAGGCCTTCAGCCCCTCGAAAACCTCTTGCCCGTAATGCAGCACCGCTCCGGCCGGATCGAGACTCAATGGACCATAGGGTTCGACGACCTTGTTATGCCACCCGTTTCCGACCGTCCACGTCGCATGGGCCATATGGTCGGTGAAGTCTACGCCGAAACCGAGGCGTTCCAAGCGCTGCGCACGCTCCGCGTCGGATGCCGGATGCGGATGAGGCTGGAGCGCCCATGCTCCAGCCAGCTCGTCCGCACTTGGCACTGCCACAGCAGCAGCTAGTTCAAGATCCGTTGGTGTATGAGTCGATGTCATGACAGTCCTTCTTCTTACGACTGTCTTAAGCTTACTCATATCTCCCGGACCGGGCGGGAAGGGCCGCATGACGAACCTTTGCAGGAGATCTAACCACTCGGGCAAGCCCTGCACCACGCTATCGTGCGGCGGTGCCCGTATTGAGCATATGGCCCGCGCTTCACGCCAAGCGCGCAGCGATAGCAGTACCGATCTCCACCGTTGATCGAGTCAAGGGCTGACCGGCAGCCGCCGCTTCCGCGCGTGCCGCCATATCGGCGTCGACCGCGGCCTCTATCCGCCGCGCACAGTCCGTATGGCCAAGATGATCCAGAAGTAGCGCCACGGATGAAATCGTCGCCGTCGGATCCGCCTTCTGCTGACCGGCGATGTCAGGAGCCGAACCGTGAATAGGCTCAAACATGGAGGGGAACGCGCCATCCGGATTGATATTGCCGGAAGCGGCGAGTCCAACTCCACCGGTGACCGCGCCCGCTTCGTCCGTGAGAATATCGCCGAAAAGATTGTCGGTGACGATGACGTCGAACCGGCCCGGATCCGTCACCAAAAAAATGGTGGCGGCGTCCACATGCAGATAGTCGACGGACACTTCGGGATACTC
Organism: Actinobaculum sp. 313; assembly: GCF_003073475.1. GTDB lineage: Bacteria > Actinomycetota > Actinomycetes > Actinomycetales > Actinomycetaceae > Asp313. Next base: position 2,005,334 of record NZ_CP029033.1, read on the forward strand.
GGCGCCGACCGCTTCAACGGTACGGCGCCATAGATCGCCGGCGTTGACCAGCACATTGTGCTTGTGCACGTATGTCACCTTTTTGCGCGGGCGCGCGGCGGCCTTGGCGAAACCGTACCGCACCACGCGCTCCACGCCATAGGCTGTATTTACCGACACCTCGGTGGCGATTTCCTGTGGTGTCCCCTTACGCACGACACCACCATTGCCGCAGTACAAGCCCTCGGTCCCTTCTCGCACCACGAGGAAATCGATGTCGCCCGGGTTGGCCAGCGGCGTCGGCACGCCCGGGTAATACTTGTTCGGGCGCAGATTGACGTAGTGGTCGAGGGAGAAGCGCAACTTGAGTAGCAGCCCCCTTTCCAGCACTCCGGAAGGCACCGACGGGTCACCCACGGCGCCGAGCAGGATGGCGTCATGCTTCTTTATCGACTCGAGTTCATCATCCGGGAGAACTTCACCCGTGCGATGCCAACGTGTTGCGCCCAGGTCGTAGGTGGTGGTGCGCACGGACAGGTCACTGCCCGCGAGCGCCGCATCAAGAACCTTCAGGCCTTCGGCCACCACTTCGGGGCCAATACCATCACCGGGGATAACGGCCAGATCAATACTGCGAGTCATGCACTTACCTTATGGCGCTGATCAAGTAGTGGAATGCATGTCTCACAATTCGGCAATTGCGGCTACACACTAGCAGGGACACACTTGAACGCATCCGGTACCTGCCCAGCGGATTCTTAGAACGACGAAGCTCTGTTCCGGGCGCTTCATGTAGGGACTGCCCGCGAAGTTGTAACGGGTTTGGAGGCGGTTCCCTCGATGTGGATGCCCTTGTGGATGTTGGGTGAAACGCTGCAGGCGCAGGTCCCAGTAAAACTGGTCGGTCTTGTCGTGGCTGTAGTCCTTCAGGAGGTTTCAACATCACGCCGGGTGAAGATCTCAGGGGCTTGCCTCGGTATGGTGCTGTAGCGGGTCAACCACCGACATGCCTGCGGCTGGCACGTTAACGCGTCGGGCCAGTATCGTTGGCCGTGAGTGCTTCCCGCTTGAATGCGACATTGAATGACTCTGCTAGGGCGGTGTCGGCACTGGTGCCCACCGCCCCCCATCGACTGAGTAACACCAAGGTTTTTACATGCGGCAGCGAAGTCCTTGAGGGTGCAGACACTGCCATGGTCGGCGACTAAACCGGGTAGCGGCTCACCGGATCGTCTCCCCGGCGAAATACTTGGCCGCTTGCTGCAGAATCTCCCGCTCCCGGGTTAACTTAGCCTTCTCTGCCAGCAATGCAGCGTTCTCCGCTTCCGCGCGGGCGATCCGCTCCTGCGCCGACTCCTCAGTCGGCGTCCCGGCCCCGATCCTGTCCCCGTGGTCGCTCTTGGCCTTGAGCGGACTGGGGCCGGGCCCGTCCGGCCCGGTCTTCCTGCCCGTGCCGCCAGGGCGCTCAGCCACTGCTCTCAAGCGCTGCCCGGCGCCCCTTTCGGTTTCAGCCAGTCACCGTTCACCCTTGTACAGTGTCCTCCCCCTGTCCTTCCTGGATGCCTCCACATACACCCTTGCATACTTCTTCTATTACTCTCCACCCTGGCCTGCATTGGCAACCCACCACCGAATACTCATCACGATCCACGAATCTCACGGAAGGTTCTAGATGAGGCACCGAGCCACTTTCGCGGGCACACGTAATGAGTCTCGTTATAACCTTGACTACACCAGCTACCGCACATAGGGTTTTATATAATGTACAGCCGTATAGCCTTTTGGAGGCAAAAATGAAATCCGCACTCTTGGCAATGACAGTCGCTCTGTTGTGGAGTGCAGGTATACCCGCTGATAGTAGCGACAATCTCTCCAGAAATGACTCCCCCTCAGTCGAATCGGTCGAAGATCTGCCCAAGTCAGCAACGCTTGAGTCGCTCGAGACAGGTCCTGCCACCCCAACTTTGGACAGACAAAGCGGGGAGAGGCTCACTACTGAGGCTCTTCCGACTCGACAGATTCTTTCGCGCGCAGGATGCACCGGGACAACCGACCTGCCACATAAAAGCGGGCGCACGGCATCAGTTCATGCCAGGATCGAGTGTACGAGGAATGTTCCCTATCTTAAGACCGTTACAACACTTTATCGCCAGCGATGGTACGGGTACGAATCGCTCAAAACCGGCAGCTCTTCGACGACTAACAAAAAGACAAGTTACGTTGCCCACCCTCACTGGAATTGCTCCGGGACAGGAACGTACACAGACTGGGGTTTCTCCTCGCATTTCACACGATAGAACGGGGTCAGATATTACGCAAGGACCGGCAATGGAGGAGATAATAGCATTAGTCGATTTTCATGTTAAGAGCATTTAGATGGTCGAGGCTCGCGCTTGTCACGCTCGCCGCACTACCGGTCGTTACCGCTTGTACGTCAATTTCAGAAAAAGGAAGTGCTGCCAGTAGTGGTCCGGTTTTAGAGCTTGCAGCGGAGAGCCCCGCCGAACCTCCCTCCCTCATCGTGGACGAGACCGAGGTTTCACCCATTGAATTCAGATGGCTAATCTCCGGGCGGATGGAAACAGCGGCGGTTCCTCCATCCATAGAGAATGCTCCCAGTGTCGTCCTGCCGAAGGATCACCCAGAAACGCTGACACTGTACCTCCATGAAACGCCAGCGCCGAGCAACACACTCGTCAGACAATGCGAGAGAATCGGCAACGACGGGTTTCCCGACACCACAAGTTGTATCCATGAGGAGTACGGAGCGGGGTATACATCTAACTGGGTGGACCACCCGGCCGGACTCCAGTTGGATGTCGCGTTGCAGGCGGGCGTCCAGTTCGTCACCGTAACCATCCAGTACCCCAATGAGAATGGATGGGACGAGTCCATGTACGAGGACACGGAGAATCATGCCAACTATGCGTTCTTTCTTGGAACGGATTGAGGTGCAGCTTGCTGCACGAGCGAGCACCCATCGCGATGGGTATGTATCAGATCTCCTATTCACTGGGTTCGATTCGACACTGGCGTTGTTACTCCCGCTGGGAACACCATCGGGTGTCACCACGTGGAGCAATCTCGCAACGATACACGGTAGACAGTTGTCAGGGGCAACGTCCCTTCACGAACTGACTAACAGCAAGCGCGATGTTCGCGCACCAGAAGGCCAGATTTACGATGCGGCATACGCGGCAAACTTACTGGTCGCGTTAGACAGTCGCCCTTCGACCGAACCGTGGACTGCCTTGTTTTGGGGAGGCTACATCAGACACATGCGTACAGCCGCCCTGCCTGGGCCCGAAGACTCTTTTCTGCGGCCTTCTGAGCCATACGCGCTGATCCGGGAAACGTTAGCAGACATGGGGAATTTGACTCTCGCCTCACTGCCGTCACTCTGGTTTTCGCCAGATCTTTCGATTGTGATCACACAACCAATCTATGCGGACCGCCTATACGTTTCCTGCGGAACTGATATGGCAACGCAGCTGACGAACCACCTGCCTGATGTTTTCCCGATAGCTCCAACTGATCGGCTCCCCATCGAACAACACGACTGGGAAAAGGCCCACATAAACTAGGACGGCCGCTGGAGCGCGGTGGACCGCTCTGCCACGATGCGCGCCCATGTGTATCGAATCAGGTAAACCTAGCGCGTCGCCTCACCGTTGCCGGAAATTGGGATGACATCCCCCAGGTAGGTCGGCTTCGCGTTGGTGAGGCATTGCCCCCAATCGTGTACCCGCGCCAGCCATTCGCGCGCGTCTCGGCGGTTCTGCCCCGGATAGTCATTCCCACCAGACGGAACACCCCATACCGTCAGCCCTAGCGACTGCGCATCGTAGAGCGCACGGCCCAGGTGATACTGCTGCGTGACAACGATGGCATGATCGACGGCGAAGACATCACGCGCCCGGTACATGGTTTCATACGTCGAGAAGCCAGCATGGTCCTCGAATACGTCCTCCGAGGGTACCCCGTGCGCGACCAGCCACTCGCGCATTACCTTGACCTCGTTGTATACCTCGGTGGAGTTATCACCCGAGACCAGAATCTTTGGAGCTGCCCCCTCGTTATACAACTCAAGCGCGGTCTTCAATCGCTCTTCGAGCATGGCGCTCGGCTGACCGTTGGAGCGCACGGAGGCTCCAAGAACAATAATGCAGTCCGGATCGGCATCGGACGGCAGCGCTGCGGCACCCGCATACACGCGATCATGCGTTGTGCCCGTCACCCACTGATTGATTCCGACGCCGCCGCCGATCGCCAGCACAATAAGCGCCGCAAATGCGGTGCCCAAACGCTTCATCCACCGGCGTTGTACTACACCACCACTACCGCGATCACGAGTGTGGTCAGGCGTGTGGTCACGCGATGAATCTGCCGACTTCCCCGCATCGCGGAGGCTGCCCAATTCCTCCTGCTGCTTGGTCATGGGCACTACCCTAGCGGCCTAACCATGAAATCCAACGCGACCCGGCGGAAATCACACGCTTTTAACTAGGTGAAGCATCACAGTAGCACCTGCCCGAGCCGCGATTGGCACCGGGGATCCTGCCCGAGTCACGATTGGCACCGGGGTTCCTGCCCAAGTCCCGATTTACACCGGGGGTCCTCTCCTAGTCGCGATCCGCGAGGATGCACAGTACAACATCTGACGTAACCGGTACATGACTTGGCGGGCACCCGAATCCGGGTGCCCGCCTCGTACTATTCTGGCCGCTGCCGCCAATCTCAGCGGCCGGCTTCACCTTCCACGTAGTCACTATCCACAGCGGCGTTCCACGCGAACATCTTGCGGATCTCCTGACCGGTCTTCTCGATCGGATGGGCCTGATGCTCGGCGCGCAGACGCAGGAACTCCGGCGCACCGGCATCCTGGTCGTCAATGAAACGCTTGGCGAAGGCACCGGACTGAATATCGGCCAGCACATCCTGCATATGTTCCTTGACTTCGGGGCCGATCACCCGCGGGCCGGAGATATAATCGCCGTACTCCGCGGTATCGGAGCAGGACCAGCGCTGCTTGGTCAGGCCACCCTCGTTGATAAGGTCAACGATGAGCTTGAGCTCGTGGCAAACCTCGAAGTAGGCCATTTCCGGCTGATAACCCGCTTCGGTCAGCGTCTCGAAGCCGTACTGGATGAGCTGAGAGACACCGCCACACAGCACGCTCTGCTCGCCGAAGAGGTCGGTTTCGGTCTCCTCGCGGAAGGTCGTCTTAATCGCACCGGCGCGGGTTCCGCCAATGGCCTTCGCATATGACACGGCCAGGTCCCACGCCTGCCCGGAGGCATCTTGCTCCACGCATACCAGCACCGGCACTCCACGGCCTTCTTCGAACTGCCGCCGGACGGTATGGCCCGGTCCCTTCGGTGCAACCATGCAAATGTCGTGGCCTGCGGCGGGCTTGATGTAGCCGAAGTGGATGTTGAAGCCGTGGGAGAAGAAGATCGCTGCATCGGGCTTGATATTCGGCTCGATCTCCTTTGCCCATACGTGGCGCTGGGCCTGATCCGGTGTCAGGATCATCACCACATCGGCCTCACGCACGGCATCGGCCACGGAGGCCACCTTCAGCCCCTGCTCTTCGGCCTTCGCCACCGACTTCGATCCTTCACGCAGGCCAACAACCACATCCACACCCGAATCACGCAGATTCAGGGCATGGGCGTGCCCCTGCGAACCGTAGCCAATAATGGCAACCTTCTTGGACTGGATGAGCGCCAAATCGGCATCGTCGTCGTAATAGATCTCTGCCACGATATTCTCTCCTTGTTGTATGAGTTTTGGTTTTCTCTGTATTCGTCTTGTTCGTGCCGGGTTGCTACCGGTCCCGCCGGCGGGTAACGCGGGCCGCGAGCGGAATCATCCGGGGAAGCCACTTCGAGCGGCCCGGCCAACTTTCTCCGGCGCGCCCCGACCGCTCGCCTGCGGTGTTCCCTGCCTCACGCGCGGCGCAGCTGCATTTCCGCCGAGACACGCTCGGACAGTGAGCGGCTACCACGGCCGATGGCAACCGTTCCAGACTGAACGATCTCTTTAACACCATAGGGTTCCAGCGCGGCCAGCAGTGCGTTGACCTTACCGTCACTTCCGGTTGCTTCGATCGTCACCGTATCGGGGACCATGTCCACAACGTGCGCGCGGAAGAGATCCACAACCTGCAACACATTGGTTCGCGTTGCGTCGTCGGCTGCCACTTTCACCAGCAGCAGTTCACGCTGCACCGATGACTCCGGCTCCAGTTCCACGATCTTGATGATATTGACGAGCTTGTTCAGTTGTTTGGTTACCTGCTCCAGCGGGAGCTCGGCGGCATCCACCACCAGGGTAATACGGGAAAGGGCCGGATCCTCCGTCTCTCCCACCGCCAGGGAATGGATGTTGAAAGCGCGGCGCGCGAAGAGGCCGGCCACCCGGGTCAGAACGCCCGGCTTGTTCTCAACGAGAACGGACAGTGTATGACGAGTGTTCATGCTTCTTGTTCCTCTCACGCGTTGTCGTCGTCGAGTATCGGCCAGATTTCGCGTGCATACATGATCTGGTCGTTGGAAAGTCCGGCGGGAACCATCGGCCACACCTCGGAATTCGGCGAGGTGACGAAGTCAATCACCACGGGCCTGTCATTGATCTCCATTGCCTTCCGAATGGCATCGTCAACCTCGGAGGGATCCTCCACGCGCCAGGCGGCGCAGTCATACGCCTCGCCGAGCTTGACGAAATCTGGCACACGTGCAGTTCCCATGCCAGTGTCGAGCTCGGTGTGCGAGTACCGCTGCTCATAGAACAGGGTTTGCCACTGGCGGACCATGCCCAGGGAGGAATTATTGATAATGGCCACCTTGATATTGATGCCGTTGAGTCGGCAGGTTGCCAGCTCCTGGTTGGTCATCTGGAAGGAGCCGTCACCATCGATCACCCACACGGTTTTCTCTGGACACCCCTGCTTCGCGCCCATTCCGGCAGGCACGCCATATCCCATGGTTCCTGCACCGCCCGACGAGATCCACTGGCGCGGACGCTCGAAGGGGAGGAAATGCGTGGCCCACATCTGGTGCTGGCCGACTCCGGTCACATAAATGACATCGTCGCCGCCCACGATTTCGCCGATACGCGAGACCACGTACTGAGCGGCCATCGCCTCGTCCGAGGGCTCATCCCACGTCATCTTGTAGGTCTCACGCAGCGAGTCCAGCCGCTCCCACCACGGTGACAGATCGGCCTTCCCGTACTGCTCAACGGCCGCTTCAAACTCCTTGACCAGTTCTGCGGTTGTCTCCTTCAGATCGCCTACAATCGGCACATCCGCGTCGCGATTCTTCGAGATCTCTGCGGGGTCTATATCCACGTGGACGACCTTCGCCTCCGGGGCGAAACCCGCCAGCGAGCCGGTCACCCGGTCATCGAAACGTGAACCGAGGGCAACAATAAGATCAGCATTCTGCAGCGCGGCCACAGCGGCGACAGTTCCGTGCATACCCGGCATCCCGAGGTTATGCGGATGCGAATCGGGCACGGCACCGCGAGCATTCATCGTCGTCACGACGGCGGCGTCGGACATGTCGGCCAGTTTGACGGTATCGTCCGAGGCGCCGGAGCGGATCGCACCGCCGCCAACCATCAGAACGGGGCGCGACGCCGTCGCCAGCAGCCGGGCCGCCTCCCGCACCTGGCGCGCATTCGGTTTGGTCACCGGATGGTATCCGGGTAGGTCGAGCACCGGCGGCCACACAAAGTCAGCCTCCTCCACCTGCGCCGAGCGGGTCACATCCACCAGCACAGGGCCGGGACGACCGGTCGAGGCGATATAGAAAGCCTCCGCGATTCGCGCCGGGATCTCGGCGGCATTGGTGATCAGGAAGGAGTGTTTGGTCACCGGCATGGTCGCACCGACGATGTCGGCTTCCTGGAAAGCATCGGTACCGATGGAAGAAACGCCCACCTGCCCGGTAATTGCCACCATGGGAATTGAGTCCATATTGGCATCCAGCAGCGGAGTCACGAGATTCGTGGCCGCCGGGCCGGATGTCACAATACACACCCCGACCTTGCCGGTGGCCACCGCATACCCTTCGGCCGCATGCCCGGCGCCCTGTTCATGGCGCACCAGGATGTGCTTCATACCCTCCGCATCAAAAAGCGGATCGTAGGTGGGTAGGATCGCGCCGCCGGGCAGGCCGAACACTACCTCAACGCCGAGCTCCTGGAGCGAGCGGATAATCGATCTGGCGCCCGTGGACTTCTCACGGATGATGCGTCCGCCGTGCGTGCTTGCATCGGCAGCACGACTGGCGGCCACATCGGCCGGAGTCGGTGTCTTGGCCATGTTTCCTCCTATATTCGATGGTGGCAATAAAAAAGCCCCTCGATCGAGGGGCGCGGCACACAAGTAGCGAACCAGTGCGGCGCGCTACATACGTACCAGTGAAGTCGTCATGTGCATCACAGTAGCGAGCTACCCCGCCCCACGCAAACCGAAGCGCAATCTTCTCACATAGTGGATCACGTTCTCACATGTTGGTCCGGCGCGTGTGCTCCACGCATGACCATTCGCATGCCGAAACGCATCACCATGCCGCCCTCCGCATACGGCCATACCCGCCGGACACCCGTGTCCTGCACACACCGTCTCCACTCCTCGCGTGGGTCACCACCGACCCCATGTCACCGATACACTAACCCCATGGTGCACACACGTTGGGAGGTCTTCACCTCGCACGACGAGCCGGTCGGACTACTGTATCGACGCTGGGATGAAACCGAACTCATCACAGAGACGGCGTTTAGCAACGGCGAGCGGTTCTCGAGTCGCGTCCTCCTCTCCGGTAACTCGTGGACGCGCTGCGAATACACCGAAGACACGGATGACCCGATCATTCTTGATGCGCTTTCTCTCGAATATGAACCCGAGGATGCGATCCCCTCGCCTCTCGTCTTTCTGCTCGTGCAGCGCCTTGTAAACGAGGGCGCAGACCGCGCCGACCCGGTCGCCTTCCACGTTATCGACCCCTCTGACCGCAGCGGGCTCGCCCGCCCGGCAAGCATCTGGGTGCCCGACGTCAGCAGCATCGACGTGGAGATTGACGGCGTATTGGACTGGAGGTTCCGCATCGACAATGGTGCGATTGTCAGTGTCACCCACAGCAACGGCCTGGACTCGCGCGAGGACACGTCGTCCGGTGCCGCCGCTCGCCTGCGCGGGATTATCGACGACGCCCTAATAAAGCATCTCTTAGCACTTGAGGCGTGATCCTAACTGGTTGAGAATGCCGACGGATCCTCTCCGTCGGTATTCTCACTCTCTGCTTCGCATCTCGGCACGCCGAGTATCCCGGCACACCAGGCCAGAACGCCGATCCGAGACTGGCATCTGGTGCGGCCCTTACATACCGCCAAGCACCTGTGCCACAAGAATCTTCGTGATCATGGCTACGGGGTACACCAGCGCGTACCCAAGTGCCACACGAGGATCCGAGCCGGTGCGTCCGTTAGCGAAGGCCATAACTGCCGGCTGGGTCTGGGCGCCACCCAGCAAACCGGAGAGTTGCGTGCCACCCATCTTGAAAATGCCCCGCATCGCAACGTACAAGCCGACCGCCATAATCAAGGTAATAACGGCACCGAGAATAAGTATCTTCCACCAATGCCCACCGGTGAAGGCCGATACGATCTGACCACCGGCACGAGTACCCGCCTGCGCGAGGAAGATGAGCAAACCGAACTCTGCGAGCACTGAATTTACCGTATTCGGCAGTGCCGTCACCAGAGGGCCAATTCTGCCCACACGGCCCATAATCAGACCCATAATGAGTACACCCGCCGCAGCACCGAGCGAGAAACTACCGCCACCCGGAACCGGGATATCAATCTCGCCTATGAAGATACCGATCGCCAGCCCGATACCGAGTGCAACCGGGTTGACATCGGTCAGGCCCTTCGCCGAGTCGCCGAACCAGCGGGAGATCTCCTTGAGTTTGAGGGTCGGACCAACTACCCGCACTCGATCACCCATTTCCACCATGAAACCCGGCAGCGCAAGCATGTCGGTATCGCCGCGGCGTACGCGGGAGATCTTCGCACCCCACCGTTCGTCGAGCTCCCTATCAAGTTCCGCAATGGTCTTGCCGGCCAGTCTCGGCTCCGAAATCGTGATACGGCGGAAATCGAGGATACGACGATCAGCGCGGAGGGAATGTGAAGATCGGTGGCCGAGCAATTTGATAAATTCATCCACATCATCGACGGCGCCAACCACGTTGACAAGGTCGTCTTTCTCTAGGATGTCATCCTCGTTGGGGATCCAGATCGGCCCTTCTTCGCCATGCCGGTGCCGCGAAATCTGAATGCTTCCCTTCGCTTGCGCTAGAACATCGCTGAGCTTCGGCCGATCCGTGCGCTCAACACGAACTGATACATGAGTAACAACCGATGGGGCGTCCTGATCATTGGCGGCGTGGCGCAGTGCGATACCCGAGGCGGCAATCATCCCGATAACGCCGAAAAGATAGGCCATGGCGTAGCCGACGGTCGCCGCAGCTCCGTCGCCGGATGCGTCACTGGCGGCGAGCAACGCAGGCGTGTTCGTAGTTGCGCCGGCGAACGCGCCTGCCACGGTGGCGATGTCCATTTTGAACAGGCGTGTACCCATGACGTAGGCAACGCTTGCCGCCACAATGAACAGGCCGATCATGACGAGGTTAGGCCCGGCCGCGTGCCGCAAACTGCGGAAGAAGCTGACACCGGAATTGTTACCAATAGCAAAGGCGAAGAGCAGCAGGCCGAGTGTGCCGATCACCGGTTCAACGGCGACCTCCACCCCGTTGGATTGCCCCCAGGCAGCAATGATTATGGCGAGGAACAATACTGCCGCCGCGCCCAAGCTCACTCCGCGGACCTTGATTCTGCCCAGCAGCATGCCCACCCCGACAAGGAGGAACAGTAATAGCACCGACTGCTCCGCAAGATAGTTGAAGACGGCTGTCATACCTGGTTTTTCTCCCTTCAGCGGCGCAAAGTCAACGCATTGTCATGCTCACGCGCACCCGTCTCAATTTGACCACTACAAGTATCCCCGCCACACGCGCCTGAATATGGGCAGGGAGTCCTACGCAGGTCAAAATACCCGCTGATCAACAACGTATTCATCTAGCATCCGCCCTACCGCGGTTGATTTCACCGCCACGCTCGCCAAGACCGCTACGCTCATCAAGTGAGAGTCGCGGTCAGCGCTCACCCCTATCACGGTTGCTCTCACAGACATTGGTAGATCCATAGCAGACCGAGGCCCGGGCAATAGAGCCTCCGCTATCTCAGTCGATCTTCCGCACCGCTCCGTAGGCGGCCGATGTCGCCATGGAGGCATACGCACGCAGTGCTTTGGAAACCTTCCGGTCCCGTTGCACCGGCCGCCACGGCGTCGGACCCATCGCTTGGCGCCGACGCTCCAGCTCCGCATCGTCCACGGCGACCCGTAGCTGGCGGGTGGGGATATCGATGATGATCGTGTCGCCCTCCCGCACCAAACCGATGGCGCCACCGCCTGCTGCCTCCGGCGAGATATGCCCGATCGACAGCCCGGAGGTTCCACCCGAGAACCGGCCATCGGTGATAAGACCGCACACCTTGCCCAGGCCCAAACCTTTCAAGAACGAGGTAGGATAGAGCATTTCTTGCATGCCGGGCCCTCCCTTCGGGCCTTCGTAACGGATCACGACGACGTCGCCGGGATTCACCGACTTCGAAAGGATCAACTCGATTGCCGCCTCTTGGGAATCCACCACCCGCGCAGGACCTTCGAAGTGGAACAATGACTCGTCAACACCGGCGGTTTTCACCACTGCACCGTCCTCGGCCAGGTTGCCGAACAGTACGCACAGGCCGCCGTCAGCGGTATACGCATGGTCCACGGCGCGAATGCAACCAGCGACCGAGTCAAGGTCCAGCGACTCCCAACTCGCGTCCTGTGAGAATGGCGACGTCGTGCGTACCCGACCCGGCGCGGCGTGGAACAGATCCAGCGCCTCCGCACTGGGCGCCGTGCCGCGAATGTCCCACCTCTCCAACCAGGACTTCAGATCACTGGAATGAACGGAATGCACGCCGTCACGCAACAGACCCGCCCGGAAGAGTTCACCGAGCAGCGCCGGAATACCTCCGGCGCGGTGGAAGTCCTCGATGTGGAACTGTGTGGAGTTCGGCGCGATCTTCGCCAGGCAGGGAACATGCCGAGACAATTCATCAATATCCCGCAGCGTGAAATCAACTTCGCCTTCTTGCGCCGCCGCAAGGATATGCAGCACCGTATTGGTGGAGCCGCCCATGGCAATATCCATCGCCATGGCGTTCAGGAAGGCGTCCCGGGTGGCGATGCTGCGAGGCAGAACGGATTCATCGTCCTCCTCGTAGTAACGCTTTGCCAGCTCCACGATCCGCCGACCGGCTTCCAGGAAGAGGTTCTTCCGCCGGTCCGCAGTGGCCAGGGTGGAACCGTTACCCGGCAGGGAGAGGCCGAGTGCCTCCGTCAGGCAGTTCATGGAATTCGCGGTGAACATGCCGGAACACGAGCCGCAGGTGGGGCAGGCGCTGGCCTCGACGCGTCCGAGCTGTTCATCGCTGACGGCGTCGTCGACGGAAATAGAGATGGCATCGATGAGGTCGGTACGATGATCGACCACTCCCTCCACCGCAGCACCAGACTCCATCGGACCGCCGGAAACGAAAATCGTCGGGATATTCAGGCGCAACGCGGCCATCAGCATGCCCGGAGTGATCTTGTCGCAGTTGGAGATGCATACGAGAGCATCGGCCGTATGCGCGTTAACCATGTACTCCACCGAGTCGGCGATGATCTCGCGTGACGGCAACGAGTAGAGCATGCCCTCGTGGCCCATGGCAATACCGTCATCAACGGCAATGGTATTGAACTCGCGCCCCACTCCACCTGCCTCGGCGATGGCCTGGCATACGAGTGAACCCATATCCTTCAGGTGCACATGCCCGGGAACGAAGCCCGTGTAGGAGTTGGCAACCGCAATAATCGGCTTACCGAAATCCTCAGACTCCATCCCGGTGGCGCGCCAAAGGGCACGGGCGCCCGCCATATTACGGCCAGTTGTCGACGTTGCTGATCGCAGTTGTGGCATGGTGTCCTCCTCTAAAGGCAATGCCACCAGCCTACTCGCCTCCCGCTGGCAATGAGCATATCGCCCGTTACATGATCATTTCCGACTATGAACCGGTCCGCACGTTAACAACACGGCCGCGATCCAACACGATGACCTGATCCACGTCACCTACCGACTCTAAACGGTGCGTCACCTCGACAATGGTCAGCTCCGGCATCGCCCGGGCAAGGTTCTCGCGAATTCTTGCTTCCAGCGCCGTGTTGAGATTGGCGGTGAACTCGTCGAGGACGAGCACACGCGGCTTCATCAGCAGGGCGCGCGCCAGGCACAGGCGCTGCGCCTGGCCGCCGGAGAGTCTGCTGCCGTTCTGCCCCACAGGCGTTGCCAGGGCATCGGGCATCTGCCGGATCTCCTCATCCAACCCGGCTAGACGCAGGGCGTTCCAGACCTCGTCGTCGCTGGCAGTGGGCGCTCCGAGGCGGATGTTCTCACCGATGGTGGCATCCAGAAGTTGATTCTTCTGCGCAACCACGACGACGGCACGGCGCAGCGAGTCAAGGGTGTAGCGGGAGATCGGCACACCATCCAGAAGCACCCGGCCGGATGTGGGATCGGCGTAGCGCAGCAGCATATGGATGGTGGTGGTCTTTCCCGAGCCAGACGGTCCGACCAACACGGCATGCCCGCGGGGCGGCACGTGAATCGACACGTTATCCAATGCGAATGCCGCCGCGCCGCCCTCCGATGTTTCATACGCGAAGGAGATATTCTCCCAAGTGATCGCCGGTGCCGTGTTCGGCGCATACTCCTCCGGCCCATCCCCAACCGCGGCCGGAGCATGGCTCATATCCCAGAGCCTCCGGGCAGCCGTCAGCGAGTGGTCGAGATAGCCGGCGGCATCCTCCACCCCGCGCGGCCCCTCGAATAACCGCAGAGTGCCGGCAGTCAGTGCCGCCGTGAGCACGGCAGTCTGCCCGCCCTGCGCGCAGCAGGCGGCGACGCCGACCACCGATACCAACATGAGCAGGGTATTCGCGCCACGGCGAAAAGCGTTGGCCGTCCGTGCCGTTGCCGCACTGTGTGAAATCGTGGCGGAGAGCTGATCCGACTGGTCCACACGCTCCTCCTGCCGCCCGTAGCCGACCACTTCTTCGGTGCCGAACACGGAATCCGAGAGGTGATGTGAGAGGTCACGCCGTAACTCCAGCGTGTTGTGGGTGGCATTCATGGAACGCCGCAGGCCGACGAAGGGAACGACGAGCAGCGCCAACGCGATACACGCCGCGGGGATGACGACGATCCCCCATCCCACAACCGCACCGGTGACGAGAATCGCTGCAGTGGGCACGATATAGGCGGAGACGACGGGGGCGAAGGTATGCGCGTACACAACCTCGATACGGTCGACGTCGCGGGTCAGGCTGGTCAACACGTCACCGGAACGTGAATGAGCGACAATTCCGGGCGCCTTCGGCCACAGCTGTGCAAAAACGGCGGTTCGCAGTAATTCGAGAGCTTTGAAAGCGACGTAATGGCCGGTGAGTTGCTCCAGGTAGTACGCCACCGCTTTCAGCACCGCGATCACGACCAGCAGTGCGAGGATGAGCGATGTGTGGGCATGACCGGTGACAATGGCAACCACCCCACCGCCGGCCAGACCGAAGAGCGTAATGTCCAGGCTGAGATTGACCAGACGGAACAAGGTGGATGCGAGCAGAGGCTTGTGCACGGGCCGAGTGATCGATGTCAACCAGCGCACCAACTGGAACAGGTTCGGGTTCTTGGCTGAACTCATCACCGTTCTCCTTCCGTTGCGGTGGTCCGCAATGCTGTCTTCTTCTCAACATCCGCGTACGCACGTAAAACACCACCGTCGAGTTCCCATACGCTGTCGGCGAGCCGCAGCAGCGACGGCCGGTGGGTGACGATAAGAACGGTCCAGTCGTGGTCCAGCTCGGTGATCGCGTTGATGATATGCGCCTCCGACTCCATATCGATCTGCGACGTCGGCTCGTCCAGCAGCAGGATGCGACGCCCGGAAAGGAAGGCCCGGGCTAGAGAGAGGCGTTGGGCCTGGCCACCGGAAATCAGCGCGCCCTCTTCTCCGGCCGGAGTGTTCAATCCCAGCGGCATGCGCTCTATATCCTCCGCCACATGAGCCTTCCGTAGCGCCGCCCACATCTCCTCCTCGGTGGCATCGGGCCGGGCCAGGCGCAGGTTCTCCGCGATGGTGGTGGTGAACAGCCATGTTGTCTGTGCCACCGATGCGCTCTGCCTGCGGATCCACGCAGCGTTGTGATCTGCGGCGTTCTCACCACCCAGCAGGAGACGTCCACCCTGCAGGGGCTGTGAGCCGCGCAAGAGCGCCAACAATGTCGACTTGCCGGCACCCGAGCGCCCGACAATTGCGACCTTGCCTCCCTGTGGCACGGCGAGATCAATGCCGTGTAGCACCGGGCCACGGCCGTAGTCGTAGGTGAGGTGGTCCGCTTGGATGGCGAGTGCCGGATCGACAGCCGGGAATTCTCCGGCGAGCGCGGCAGCATCCGCCGTCGCTGTTGAAGCTTCCGACGCGGTGGCTTGCACGGTTGATGCGCTTTGCTTTCCCATGTTCCCAGTGGCTGCCACACCGGTTGTGGAGCTCTCCGCAGCCGTCGTCTCGGATACGGCGCGCTCAGCGGACGAAAGGTACCTGCCGATGGCGCGCTCTGCGGCCATACCTCCCATGCCGATGTAGAAGAAGCCGGCCACCTGGACGAGCGGTTCTAGGAGCAGCGCCGCAAGGAGCATAATCGTGAGCGCTTGACTCACCGTCACTGCTCCGGCGTGCACGCGGGCCACGGTAACCGCGGCTGTGCAGCAGATAAGCGCCAAGGAGAACAGTCCATCCATCACAATAATCACGACCTGGTTTCCGGCCAGGAGGCGCATGATGGCGCCACGGTTCTTCTCCCCCTGCTCGCGCAACTGCGCCTCAATACGCGGGCCCGCCCCAGCAGGCGAATTGTCACCAAGTTACGGATGGCGTCGAGATAACGGCCCGCCAACTTGGCCCGCTCAGACCTAGAACGCGCCGAGGTCTTCCGGAAGGCCCGCCGAAAGGCGACGATCAGGAGTGGGATCAACGGGCAAAGCATCATAATGAGCAACCCGACCACCGGATCAATTGCTATCGCCACATACCCCAGCGTGAGGAAGGGAATGGCGATGGAGGCAACTGTGGCGCCGTAATACGTCTGTCGGTACTCGGTCAGGCGCTCCAGGTTATCGGCCATCAGCGTGATCAGGCGCGCGGAGGTGAACTCGGTCTCGTTGTTGCGCGGCAGAGTGGCAGAACGGAAAACGACTTCCAGGAGCCGGTGGCGGATGCGTCGTTCCTCCGCTCGGGCCGCCGCACCTCCATACTTGATCTCCGCGAAGGCACAGACACCGGCCAGTACCGCGCCGCATGCGGCGACGATCCACAGCGCTGCCGGTTCCTGCCCGTTCCAGGCCCGGCCCAATGCCGATCCGGTGGCGATCAAGGCCACTGCGGTACAGCTTGCAGCCAGCAGGCGGAGTACCGCCACAATGCGGATATCCCGCTGACCGTACGGGGTAAGAACAACCTGCCGGTACGATGGCCCCCGCCTTCGTCGGCGATCCGCACCTGCAGACCGGGCGTGTTCACGGCTTGTCATCGTGCTCCTTCATCTTCTCTGTCATGCTTCTTCATGTTTCTGCACATGCCTCGCCATTTGAGGCATATGCGCTCGTATCACCGTCCGCGGCCACGCCGCACGGGCATAACGGCTGTTTTACCACCGAGAAGTGTGACTACTTCGATCGGCCAGTCGTATACCGTGCTCAACCTCTTCGAGGTGAGGACATCGGCGGGAGGACCACAGGCGACGATGCGGCCGCTTCGCATGAGGGCAACGGTGTCGCAGAAGGTGGCGGCCAGTTGAATATCGTGCATCACCGCGACGACGGCGGCACCGCCGTCGGCAAGTTCGGCGCACAGTTCCATCGTCCGTTCCTGGTGTGCGATGTCGAGGGCCGCCGTCGGCTCATCTAAGAAGACGATGGGCGTCTCCTGTGCCAGTACACGCGCAAGTGTCACCCGCGCCTTCTCTCCGCCGGAGAGTCTTGTAACATCGCGGTCAGCCATCTCCGCTACCTCTGTGCGTTGCATGGCGGAACACACAACTTGCTCATCCCGAACAGGGTCCTTACGCCAACATGAACGCCCCATATGCACGATGTCGTGCACGAGGTAAGAGAACGGAAATTCGCTCGACTGCGGCATAACCGCACGAACGCGCGCCAGATCGCGCCGCGTGTACTCCGTCAGCGCGCGGCCGTTGAGCATAACGCCGCCGTCGCTGCGCAGATCGCCGGCCAGGACGCCGAGTAGGGTTGATTTGCCCGCACCATTGGGGCCAAGCAGGCCGAAGACCTCCCCATGGTGGACCGTGACGTTGACATCGCGGAGAACGGGCCGACGACCGTAGGAGAAGTTGATCTTGTGCCCATCTATCGCGACCGCGTGCATCTCGGCCTTCTCCGTCGCTCGGGTGTGGGGGTGGTGTGTCATGGCATCCTCCCACCGCCGCGGAGCTTCGTCCGCAGCAGAATAAAGAAGGTTGGCCCTCCGACCAGGGCGGTGAAGATACCGATGGGGAGGTCGGCAAACGGTATGAGTGTACGGGCGACAGTATCCGAGAGCGTGATAAGTGCCGCGCCTCCCAACATGGTGGCGGGAATCAAGAACCGGTTCAGTGGGCCGATGGCAAGCCGTAGAACATGTGGCACGATCAGCCCGACGAAGGCGATCACCCCCGCATAGCTGACAGCCGCCGCAGTCAGTAACGCACTCAGGGCGATTGCGACGAGGCGCAGTCGCCCCACATTCAGCCCAACATGGCCCGCGGCGCTTTCGCCCAGCGCCAGCGTGTCAAGCGAAGGGCTCAGAAGCACCGCACAGGGCAGCGCCACGAGCGCAATGGCTCCAACGATTGCAACCTGCATCCAGGTCGCCCCGCCCAAGGATCCCATCTGCCAGAAGACGATCTGGTCACGTGCCGCCGTCGGTGCCAAATAGGTGGCAATCGAGGTCAAGGCCGTGCACACCGCCGTTATCGCGATGCCGACGAGCACGAGAGTCAGCACATCTGCTCTTCCGCCGGAGCGGGACAGCAGGTAAACCGTCATGGCGGCGAACAGGCCGGAACAGAAAGCCGCCAACGGCACACTGAAGCCACCAAGCGCATGTGGTACAAGCACAATCGCGACCGAGGCGCCGACGGCCGATCCGGAGGAGACCCCTATAATGCCTGGCTCGGCAAGGGGGTTGGAGAAAACGGCCTGCATCACCGTGCCGGCGACTGCCAACGACGCACCTATGAGTAGGCCCAGCACAATGCGCGGAAAACGGATGTTCCAAAGCGCGGCGATGACAACGGGGTCATCTACGGGCTTCGCGAGTCCGATACGAGAAGCTAGGGCACGCCACACGTCGGAAGCCGACACGGGATACTGGCCGACACATGCTGACACCGTCACCAGTACCAGGACACACGCGACCAGCATGCCGAAGGTGATCAACCGTCGCCGACGACGGCGACGCAGCCCGGCAGAGGCAGCAGACGGCTCGGCGTCGCCGTCGCGCCCCCGCATCGGCAAGGCAATTTCCAGCGGATGACCGCCAACATCCGTTGCGGCACTCACCCGGCGTCATCCACCCCGTACAGTGCCCGTCCTATCGCGAGCAAGGTGTCGCCGGTCTGCGGACCAAACGAGAGTGAAATACCATCGGGGATCGAGACAATCCTCTGGTTCGCTCCCGCGCGCGTTTCGCTGACTCCCGCGCGGCTGAGGAGACCGTCAACGCCTCCCGTGGATTCCAAGCCGCCGGACATCACCAGAATTACCTCTGGATCTAAAGTGAGCAAAGCCTCTGCGTTCGCCGGGGTTGTCGCCGTGATTCCATTCGCACTGGCAACATCGTAGCCCCCGAGTGCGGTGATTAACGCCGTCGCCCCATCTTCCTCACCCAGAATGAAGAACACGCCTGCCGTCCCGCGTACATAGAGAAAGACTATGTGCAGGGGTTCCTCGGGCTCCCACTGTGCGATTTGTTCAATCGCCGAATTCGTCTCAGCTTCCGTACGCTCCACGAGGGCTTGCCCGGCCTGCGGTACCCCAAGCGCGTCGGCAACCGACTGGATAAGCGGCCCGGTCGATTCGATGGACCGTTCCGAATCGAGAATGATCACTGGAATACCCGCTGCTTTCACTTGGTCAATGACCTCAGGAGGCCCAATGCTACGGTCCGCGAGAATAACCGTCGGATTGAGGGCAAGAATTGCCTCCGCATTGAGCGAGTGCCCGTTCTCAGTGACAACCGGGAGGTCGGCCAGCTGATTCTCCGTGGAAGAGACCGTT
Source organism: Actinobaculum sp. 313 (assembly GCF_003073475.1). Taxonomy (GTDB): domain Bacteria; phylum Actinomycetota; class Actinomycetes; order Actinomycetales; family Actinomycetaceae; genus Asp313. The sequence continues at coordinate 2,024,869 of NZ_CP029033.1, forward strand.
CGCCCCACGATATTCTCGCCGTAGCCGAGCGAAATCACCGTTCGGGAAAACGTGCCATACAGGTCCAGTGCGAGGATTCGCGAGGTGTCCGTAACTGTCACACTGTTACCCTCGGCATCCGTCACCGTCGCGGGGAGCTGCTGCGCGTAACTCCCCTCAATCGGCTCCGGATCGGGAATGTCTTCCGCCTCGGAGAGCCCGGTCAAGGAATGTGCGTCCGGAAGGTCGAGGGTCTCGGCTGTCGTGCCGCTTGCAGGAGCAGACGCTGTGGCCGCCGTCGATGACGAGGCGGACGGGCTGTTCTCCGCGGTGTCACTTCCGCAGCCGGACAAAAGTAGCGTGACACATGCTGCGAGAGCTGTCGTCGTTCTCTTCATCGTACTTTCCGTACTTTCTACCAGTTACGAGGTGGGACGGAGCAGCACAACTCCGTCCCACCGTTTCAGTTCACTTTTGCACCCCTACGGCACTCGGTGCGGGTTCACGGCGCACCAAGCCTGAGTCAGATAAGTGCCCGCCGCCGAGCGACCAGCACGGCGGCGCCCAAAGCGAGGGAAACCAACGCCAGCGCAACAGCAGTGGTAACATCCGCACCAGTGCGCGCAAGCGAGAAGGCACTTTCGCCGCTCGCCGACCGAGATACCTCATTGCCGAAAGCATCGTAGGTCACCAACTCGCCGGTATGCGGGTCACACGCGGTCGCGTTCGTCAACGCAGCCGAGCCGCTGAAGGTGTCAAGAGCCTCACCGGCCGAATAGAAGCCCGCGAACGCTTTTGCACCCGACTCGGTCAACGTCACGCTGGAGGTCAGGAAACTCAGCGATGTGCCAGAGACGTTCACGCTGGAGAAGCGGACGTTGGCGAACGCCACCTTGCCATAGTCAGTCTTGTTGCCGCTGGTATCGCTGGACGAAACGTTCAGGTAGAGCGTTCCCGTCTGACCGTTAATCTGCAGCTCCGGATTCGCGATCATCATATCCAGCAGCCCGTTGTGCCCGGTGAAGTGAACCGCGCCACTGTAATAGACCGTCCCGGAATTAGAGGAAGTATCAAACAGACCGCCGCGGGCCGTGAAATTGAACTGCGATCCTCCCCAGTTCGCACCGCTGGCTGTTGTCCAGTTGCCCTTGGCAATGGAACCGCGGATGTATGTGGTGAACGAAGAACGCAGAGCCCATGACAGCGTGCCGGAAGTTACGCGCTTCTTAGTCGGATCAACCGTGCACTGTCTGGCCGCACTTCCCGAGGTAGCGGACTGGGGCGAGTTCGTCGTAGGCGTCGTTCCGGTGCCACCGGTGTTCTTCGGGGTACTCGTCGAAGCGGAAGGCGACGACGACGGAGAAGTCGTTCCCGGATTTGTAGTCGGCTCTGCAGTGGTAGGAGCCGTCGTCGGCTCCTCCGAGGGATTGGTGGTCGGCGTAACGGTGGGTTCTTCCGACGGTTCAGTGCTCGGTTCAACAGTCGGCTCCCCTGACGGCTCCGCCGTCGTCGGCTCCTCAGTTGGCACCGCCGAGCCCGTGACCGTCACCGTAATGGGGTCGAGACTAGTGCCGGCACTATAGAAACCTCCGAACCCGGCCGCACCGGCGTCGGTCAGAGTCACCGTAGAAAAGTTGATCGTGGAAGTCAGACCGTTCGTTACGACGGAGCTGCCGCTGAGCGTCGCAAAGTTGACCTGTCCGTAGTTCTGCATCTCACCCGTCGCCTGGTCCTTCGATGACACAGTCATCTGCAACGTGGACGTGCCATTCGGGATGTAGCTAATGACCGGATTGGAGAAGGTGATGTCGAGGACGCCCTCGTGTCCCGTTGAGTGGATCGCACCGGACAGAGCCAATGTACCCGCGTTATCGGGATCGAAACTCTGGCCACTGGCAACGGGAAAATGATAGGTTCCGTCCGCATTCACGGAGGCGCCACCACTTGCCGAAGTCTGCCCACCAACAAAGGGGCGGGCTAGATAGTCGCGCCAAGACGACTTCAACCCCCAGTCCATCGAGCCGGTAACCGGAACGCTCTGAGCGCGCACTACTACCGGCTCCGGTGCCGCTAGCGCAGCCGACGCGGCTGCCGAAATCCCACCGCAGGCAAGAACGCTCGCCGCTAGTACCGCGACCAGCTTGCGCCTCGTCTTCACGAACATACATATTCCCTTCGCAGATACAGTGGCCCGCGCAGCCCGAGCGGCCGCAACAAGCACCTTTAGGTTAGCATACCCTAACCCAAAGATGTGTCTCCGTGAGTAAAATGCGGCTCACACCACCCTATTGACGGTTATCAACCGGCGGGGAAAAGGCCGGTGAGCGAGAACCCCGCCGCTATTGCTGTAGCTGCTGCAACAGCCTCTTGCATGCTACCGATAGCCACAAGCCTCCGACAAGGAATCGAGCCACATGCGGGCAATTTCACGAATCGTCGGCACATGTGAACGTTGAAGGTGAGAGGCAACCATGAGCTATTCGCACGCACATGTGGCAGGGCCGTAGCGTCCGACAAATGATGCTCCAATTCCCGCCCAAACGAGAAGTGCCGAGTCCAGGCGAATCGCATGGTCGGCGGAATTCAGCCAACTCTTAGAATCATCCGGCCGGGTCGTCGGTTTTCTGGACGGACTCTGGCTCAACACCCACCCTCACCGGTTGACGACTATAAGGCTCACCATCTGACGACCATAAGGGCCGCCGCTCAGGTGGGCCTTGTCCAAATCCCGTCCAAACGACGCGAGCGCGGCGCTACGGCCATCGCAAATCCGCGAGATTCCGCCATTCCTTAACTGGAGACGTTCCATATTCTTCTCGTTTGGACGGGATTTTGACATAGATGGAATCGACCTTGACAGCGAGGATGAGCGTGATGCCGAAGAAGGCAACAGAGACAGTGCGTTTGGTGCGTGTGCGACGCATAGTGGGCCCGGCATCATGGGCCTGAATACGAGTAGCGGCGTGACAGGCCGGGGTGACGGCGGGAAGAAGACGAGCCGTCCCTGGCGGCATCGAACTTGCTTTTCGGTTCTAGCGATCAGCCGCCGGGTCGAGTTGGTGGGGTGGTGCGGGTGTGGCCTAATCTCGTTGCGCGCTTGAGCGTTCTCAGTTCGATAGGAGCGCAGGCCTGATTGTCCAGATCCCGTCCAGACGCCGACACTATGGATTGCTTCCAATTTAGGAACGCCGGAATTCAGCGGATTAGAAGCGATGGTTACTTCACGGACTCTTCGTTTGGACGGGATTTGGACAGTTGGCGCCATTGACGGAGGGATGTCGGCGGAGCAGAGCGGTACTTTGAGATGCTATTGCGTCAGCGATGTATGAATACACAAGGTAGGCAGCATGCTCGGTTGGCGTAGGGCATACAGCTGAAGCCCGTCACTTTGTTGGGGAGCCCGGATTCTTGGGGTGATGCGTTTGTTGGCTGGACCCGTTACCTTGTTGGTGGTTCCGGGTGGTCCGGGGCTGGGCCAGCCGCTGTGGGCATGATGTCTTGCCCCTGTCGTTTGATGATCCGGGGTGCCCAGAGACGCAGCGGATACTGCCGGGGCCGGCGGCGGTGGCCATGACGGTGTTCTGACTAATGCGCTGGTGCGGTTCGTGGTGTTATGAATCCGGGGGACGATTGGGAAGATCGGAAAGGTCCGTCGAGAGGTCCACGTTGTTGGGTTTACATGCCAGCACGCGCTCTAAGGCAAGGGCGTGATAACGCGTTTCGGTGCCGATGACGGACAGGTCAGTGCCATTGCTATTGCTTAGAAACTCGGCCTCGAAAACAGAACCGGATCCGGTATATCCGTCGAAGATCACCCCGTCGCGCGGGGGTCACCATGCGAAGCCACCGTGCAAGGGCGTGGTGGTCTTTTGGCGGGTGGTCTTTCGGTGTTGTGAACTTCCCTGGCTTGATCAGGGAAGCGACATGTCGGGTAGGGCTTGGGCCGATATTGCTGAAGATCGGGGAGGGTGCTACGCCGTCCTCCTGGTCAAGCCGGAGGATTCTTCGGGGCATTGCGCCCTCCTGCCAAAGAACGCCTCCAGCGGCATCGAGTCGGGCGAAACTCCGCTCCGGCAATCGCCAGCCCGTTGTAGGGGTGAAGGTCTCGCCTGTCGCTGAGGTAACCGTGTAGTGGTACGCGTATGCTTCGTCGCGGGCAGTCAGTGGTGCGGGACGTGCTGGGATTCCTCCACATGTGAACTCGTAGGATCGCATCCATTGTTTGTGTTCGCGTGCGTAGCGCCGCATGGCGCGTCCTGCCACCGAATCCGGGTCGAGCACGCCATCCTCTCGGGCCTGATTGTAGGCATCCTGTGCGCGCCTAAGGAACGCTGTGGCACCTCGTCGCGGCTCATGCCATTCCTGGTTCCGCTGTTTCTGTTTAGCGAAGGCCAGGATGTACCCAACCCCCTCCGCGGGTATACGCTCCGCCGGGATAGCCCTTGCCCTTTCAGATGAGTAGTCGCAGAAAGTTCCCTTCTCCGAACACCTCCTCCAAGGTGAGCCAGAGCCGGGGCAGTTCGCGGTCGCCAACCACCAGCAGCACAACTCCTGAGTTCTTCAGGATCATGCGGCCAACGGTGAGAGGTTCCCGCATGTGTTCTACTCATTCGACGGCCGTGCGAGACGCTTCGTGCTGCGGGTCATGGTTGACGTTGTACGGCGGGTCAAGATCGAGCGTGTCGACGCTACCGGTCAGCAATGACACCATCACCGTGAGGGCATCACTGTTCAGAAGATGATAAAGTCGCCACAGTCCCTCCCAACCGAGATCACAAGTGTCGGCATCGAGGCCCCGAGGAAGACCCCGGACAGTGTCAGTCTATCGAGAACAAGCCAATCAAACATTCGCCCGCACACTATCATCGTCCGTTGTATATCGGAATGCACCTCGCATTGCCGCTCGCCACTGGCGGTGGTCGGTGGACAGCTAATGTGGAATTCCCTCACGGCACGTCCTAACACATCACCCGGAGGTAGTGGCACAGTTGGCGAAGATCTTGCCATAACCTACCTCCGGCCGAAGATGTCGCTCCACCTCGTGCAATAATCGTTGATATCTCACCGCATTATGCCCCGAGCCTCTATCGCCCCGATGTCGTTCCACTTAATCCGCACACCATACGCATGCGGTTCAATTCTCGCGCGAACTCCTGTTTGCAATTGTTGCCGAGCGCATCAACTACGCCATCCCAATGAGGCGAGTCGAGGAGACCATCGTGGCTATCAGCTCGGGATAATCTTCGGGCTCCTACTTGCTTGCTGGCAAACCGCAAGGCGCGATGGCCCAAACACGCAGGCGTGGTGGATCTTGGTCGAGGTGCTGCTGGGGACGGTGTTTGCCGCCGTCCTTGTTGGTTTTCATGGTTGGCACTGTTGTCTCTGCATCATCGTCGCAGTGTTTGCCCGTCGGCGAATACTAACGGTCGATGAGCCAGGGGGAATGATCCACGAGACGGCGAGAACCCGGGGTTGTTGGCACCGGGCCTGTGCCGAGCATTCTTTGTGCCATCACGGCCGTGCTGGTTCGGTATCTCGGTGCTACGCTCGGCCACCGTTTCAATGCCTGAGCGGGTCGGCGCGGCGGGATTTGGCTTCCGTGCCAGCTCAAACACGGGCCCGGGGCCGGGTATGAGTGTGGCAGAGGTGACCACCACCGGGCCTATAGGCCCGTGACTCCACACGCCTGCCGGGTGCCTGTCGTGCTTGTCGGGCGCCTGCAGGGCGCTGTCGGGTTTGTCTGGTGGGCCAAGACAACAACCAGGAATGCGTCTAAACACAATACCCACAGACAACACGCATACGCCCGAGGGCCAGAACCCCACAAGACAACAACTCCTTGCGGGTTCTGGCCCCCAGACCAACCGAGAACGTGGTGGCAGTGTCCTACTCTCCCACACCCTGCCGAGTGCAGTACCATCGGCGCTGGCAGGCTTAGCTTCCGGGTTCGGAATGGGACCGGGCGTTTCCCTACCGCTATGACCACCACCACAAACAACACGGGCACCCACACCCAACCACCAAGCCCCTCACACGAGTGGCCTGCTTGGCGTGGGGATCGTGAATCGTATAGTAGGCGCGAGCACACAAGAAAACACGTGTTATAGGTCATCGGTCATTAGTACCGGTCAGCTCCACCCCTTACAAGGCTTCCACATCCGGCCTATCAACCCCGTCATCTCCGGGGGACCTCCCCCACACCCTCAAGAGAGCATGGATCGAGAACTCATCTTGAAGCAGGCTTCCCGCTTAGATGCTTTCAGCGGTTATCCCTTCCGAACGTAGCCAACCAGCCATGCCCCTGGCGGGACAACTGGCACACCAGCGGTCCGTCCGTCCCGGTCCTCTCGTACTAGGGACAGCCCTTCTCAATTCTCCAACGCGCGCAGCGGATAGGGACCGAACTGTCTCACGACGTTCTGAACCCAGCTCGCGTACCGCTTTAATGGGCGAACAGCCCAACCCTTGGGACCTACTCCAGCCCCAGGATGCGACGAGCCGACATCGAGGTGCCAAACCATGCCGTCGATATGAACTCTTGGGCAAGATCAGCCTGTTATCCCCGGGGTACCTTTTATCCGTTGAGCGACGGCGCTTCCACAAGCCACCGCCGGATCACTAGTTCCGACTTTCGTCCCTGCTCGACCCGTCAGTCTCACAGTCAAGCCCCCTTGTGCACTTACACTCACCACCTGATTGCCAACCAGGCTGAGGGAACCTTTGAGCGCCTCCGTTACCCTTTAGGAGGCAACCGCCCCAGTTAAACTACCCACCAGGCACTGTCCCGGGCCCGGATCACGGACCACAGTTAGATGCGCGCTACGACCAGAGTGGTATTTCACCAACGACTCCACCACCACTAGCGTGACAGCTTCACAGCCTCCCACCTATCCTACACAAACCGCACCACACACCAATACCAAGCTATAGTAAAGGTCCCGGGGTCTTTCCGTCCTGCTGCGCGAAACGAGCATCTTTACTCGTACTGCAATTTCACCGAGCTCGTGGTCGAGACAGCGGAGAAGTCGTTACGCCATTCGTGCAGGTCGGAACTTACCCGACAAGGAATTTCGCTACCTTAGGATGGTTATAGTTACCACCGCCGTTTACTGGGGCTTAACTTCCTAGCGTCACCCCCCACACAGAGGAGCTAACCAGTCCGCTTAACCTTCCAGCACCGGGCAGGCGTCAGTCCGTATACATCGCCTTACGGCTTCGCACGGACCTGTGTTTTTGATAAACAGTCGCTTCTCCCTCTTCTCTGCGACCCACACCCCTCCACCCCGCACGGGGATGTCAAGACACGGGCCCCCCTTCTCCCGAAGTTACGGGGGCATTTTGCCGAGTTCCTTAACCACGATTCACTCGCACGCCTCGGTATACTCTACCTGACCACCTGTGTCGGTTTCGGGTACGGGCGGCTCAAACCTCGCGTCGATGCTTTTCTCGGCAGCACAGGATCACCCCATATCCACCCCACAACGGGATGCCATCATCAGGCCTCAGTCACATGCCCCCCGGATTTACCAAAGGAACGACCCACACCCTTAAACATGCCAAGCCATAAGGCACGCGGGACTACCACTCTGCGTCACACCTGTTAACACGCTTGCAGAAGCAGGCTCGGACCCCACGCCATCACACACACCCGCCCCGAAAGACGACCGCGCGATCCGGGATGGTTAGCATCACCCACACCCACATGGACGGTTCTTCGCCGGTACCAGAATATCAACTGGTCACCCATCGACTACGCCTGTCGGCCTCGCCTTAGGACCCGACTAACCCAGGGCGGAACAACCTAGCCCTGGAACCCTTAGTCAATCAGCGGACGGGATTCCCACCCGTCTCTCGTTACTCATGCCTGCATTCTCACTCCCACGCAGTCCACCACACAGTCACCCGGCAGCTTCACCCCACGCAGAACGCTCCCCTACCACACCCAACCCCTCAACCCACCCCAAGGCAGGCCCGGGAACACGCTGGGCATCCGCGGCTTCGGTGGTGTGCTTAAGCCCCGCTACATTATCGGCGCAGAACCACTCGACCAGTGAGCTATTACGCACTCTTTCAAGGATGGCTGCTTCTAAGCCAACCTCCTGGCTGTCACAGCAACCCCACATCCTTTCCCACTTAGCACACACTTCGGGACCTTAACCGACGATCTGGGCTGTTTCCCTCTCGACAACGAAGCTTATCCCCCGCCGTCTCACTGCCACGCTCAACCCTTGCAGCATTCGGAGTTTGGCTGACCTCAGTAACCCTGTCAGGCCCATCAGCCACCCAGTCGCTCTACCTCCACAAGGAACCACGCAACGCTGTACCTAAATACATTTCGGGGAGAACCAGCTATCACGGAGTTTGATTGGCCTTTCACCCCTACCCACAACTCATCCCCCAGGTTTTCAACCCTGGTGGGTTCGGGCCTCCACACGCTCTTACACGAGCTTCACCCTGGCCATGGGTAGATCACCCCGCTTCGGGTCTAGAACACGCGACTCACGCCCTCTTCAGACTCGCTTTCGCTACGACTACCCCACACGGGTTAACCTCGCCACGCATCACTAACTCGCAGGCTCATTCTTCAAAAGGCACGCCATCACCCCCACAAAAAAGGGCTCTGACGGATTGTAGGCGCCCGGTTTCAGGCACTATTTCACTCCCCTCCCGGGGTACTTTTCACCATTCCCTCACGGTACTATCCACTATCGGTCACCAGGAGTATTCAGCCATGACAAGTGGTCTTGCCAGATTCACACGAGATTCCACGAGCCCCGTGCTACTCGGGAACGCAACCAACACGCAACACCAGGATTTCACCTACGGGGCTCTCACCCTCTCCGGCAGGCCTTCCCAGACCCTTCGACTACCCCAGCATCAACACGCAGCCCCCCGTCGGAGGAACAACAGCCACGCCCCACAACCCCGCACGCGCAACGCCCGACGACTCTCACACACGCACAGTTTAGGCCACCATCCGCTTTCGCTCACCACTACTCACGGAATATCTCTTCCTACGGGTACTAAGATGTTTCACTTCCCCGCGTACCCATCCGCGCCCTATACATTCAGACACGAACGACCAGGCACAACCCCGGCCAGGTTACCCCATTCGGACACCCTCGGATCAACACCCGCTCGCCGACTCCCCGAGGCATATCGCAGGCCGCAACGTCCTTCCTCGGCCCCTGGTACCCAGGCATCCACCGAACGCCCATAAACACCTACAACACTTTCAAGATACTCGCACCCACTATACAATTCACAACCACCACACCAACACCACACCCACCCCCACACAAGAAGGCAGACACGGGCAGCAAAGGCATAACACCCAAGAGCCTGACAGTGCGCCTGGCCAACAAAACAACAGCACCCCAACACCCACACCCACAAACAAGCATGAGCACACCAGGGCACTCCCTAGAAAGGAGGTGATCCAGCCGCACCTTCCGGTACGGCTACCTTGTTACGACTTCGTCCCAATCGCCAACCCCACCTTCGACCGCTCCCCCACCAAAAAAGCAGTTAGGCCACGAGCTTCGGGTGTTGCCAACTTTCGTGACGTGACGGGCGGTGTGTACAAGGCCCGAGAACGTATTCACCGCGGCGTTGCTGATCCGCGATTACTAGCGACTCCGACTTCACGTAGTCGAGTTGCAGACTACGATCCGAACTGAGACCAGCTTTAAGAGATTCGCTCCACCTCACGATATCGCAACCCTCTGTACCGGCCATTGTAGCATGCGTGAAGCCCAAGACATAAGGGGCATGATGATTTGACGTCATCCCCACCTTCCTCCGAGTTAACCCCGGCAGTCTCCCGTGAGTCCCCAACCAAATGCTGGCAACACGAGACAAGGGTTGCGCTCGTTGCGGGACTTAACCCAACATCTCACGACACGAGCTGACGACAACCATGCACCACCTGCACGCCAGTCCAAAGACCCGCACATCTCTGCACGATCCCGACGCATGTCAAGCCTTGGTAAGGTTCTTCGCGTTGCATCGAATTAATCCGCATGCTCCGCCGCTTGTGCGGGCCCCCGTCAATTCCTTTGAGTTTTAGCCTTGCGGCCGTACTCCCCAGGCGGGGCACTTAATGCGTTAGCTACGGCGCAGAACCCACAAACAAGCCCCACACCTAGTGCCCAACGTTTACAGCATGGACTACCAGGGTATCTAATCCTGTTCGCTCCCCATGCTTTCGCTCCTCAGCGTCAGTAACGGCCCAGTGACCTGCCTTCGCCATCGGTGTTCCTCCCGATATCTGCGCATTCCACCGCTACACCGGGAATTCCAGCCACCCCTACCGCACTCCAGCCTGCCCGTACCCACTGCACGCGCGAAGTTAAGCCCCGCGTTTTCACAGCAGACGCAACAAACCGCCTACGAGCCCTTTACGCCCAATAATTCCGGACAACGCTCGCGCCCTACGTATTACCGCGGCTGCTGGCACGTAGTTAGCCGGCGCTTCTTCTACAGGTACCCTCAACCACCCAAACGAGCAGCCTTGTCCCCTGCCGAAAGAGGTTTACAACCCGAAAGCCTTCATCCCCCACGCGGCGTCGCTGCATCAGGCTTGCGCCCATTGTGCAATATCCCCCACTGCTGCCTCCCGTAGGAGTCTGGGCCGTATCTCAGTCCCAATGTGGCCGGTCACCCTCTCAGGCCGGCTACCCGTCGACGCCTTGGTAGGCCATCACCCCACCAACAAGCTGATAGGCCGCGAGCCCATCCCCCACCAGAAAAACCCTTTCCCCCAGCACCATGCGACACCAAGGGAATACCCGGTATTAGACCCCGTTTCCAAAGCTTATCCCGAAGAAGAGGGCAGGTTACTCACGTATTACTCACCCGTTCGCCACTAACCCACCCCAACCAAAAAGCCAGAATGAGCCCGTTCGACTTGCATGTGTTAAGCACGCCGCCAGCGTTCGTCCTGAGCCAGGATCAAACTCTCCACAAAAAACAAAAAGAGAGCCAAACCCAACCCAACAAAAACAGCAACCAACCACCCACCACAACAGCAGACAGCCAGCCACCAAACAAAAAACAAAAACCAGACACACTATCAAGCACCCAAACACCACACCCACACCCCACGTAAGAGCCTTCCAAGAAGACCCTCAGCGAGAGGGGCCCGCAGAGCTGATCGCTTCATCCGGAAGACCTTCCGGACTCGCCTACCGCGCTGCGGATTTGCCGTTCGAAAACCCGCCGCGACCTGCCCTTTTACCGGGCTTGCCGCGGAGCCGAGCTCCCGGCGACAGGTAAAGACTTTACGCACCCGGCGCACGCCGGTCAAACCGAACGGGCGTGGCTCTGCTCACACCGACGATCAAACCGGTATTTTTCCGCGATTCCATGCACCTAACCACGTAGTTCCGCCGGGTGCGCTCCGTCCACAGCATCTACTCGTCCTGTGACGCGGCCTCCTGCGCCGTCGCGTACTCGACGACAGCCTTCGAGACGGCTGACTGCACACGTTCGTCGAAGACACCCGGGATGATGTAGTTCGAGTTGCGTTCTTCGTCCGTGACCACATTGGCCACGGCGACGGCGGCGGCGTGCAGCATCTCGTCGTCGATCCGACTCGCCTGCGCATCCAGCATCCCGCGGAAGAGACCGGGGAAGACCAGCACATTGTTGATCTGATTCGGGTAGTCGGAGCGCCCGGTTGCGACAACAGCCGCATGCTCACCCGCGGCAGGCGGATCAACCTCAGGCGTCGGGTTGGCCATTGCGAAGACGATGGCGTCGTCGGCCATGGTCGCGATGTCGTCCCCCGTCAGCAGGTTTCCGGTGGACACTCCGATGAAAACATCCGCGCCGACAAGCACATCCTTGAGCGAGCCCTCAACTCCGCGCGGGTTGGTGTGCTGGGCGAGCCAGTTACGGTGCGGGTTCGCCTCCTCGCGGAACGGGCCCAGAGCCCCCGCACGGCCACAGCCGATAATGTCTCGCGCGCCATGCAACATGAGCAGCCGAATAATGGCCGATCCCGCCGCTCCCACGCCGGAGACCACGATCCGCACGTCTTCGATGTTCTTGCCAACCACCTTGAGCGCGTTAATAAGCGCTGCGAGGGTCACCACTGCGGTGCCGTGCTGGTCATCGTGGAATACCGGAATATTAAGTTCTTCACGCAGCCGTTCCTCGATTTCGAAACAGCGCGGTGCGGAGATGTCTTCCAGATTGATGCCGCCGTAGACCGGCGCAATCGCCCGCACGATGGAGATAATCTCCTCCGTGTCGGTTGTATCCAGGCATACCGGCCAAGCATCGACGTTGCCGAAACGCTTGAACAACGCCGCCTTTCCCTCCATTACCGGCAGCGCAGCCTCCGGCCCGATATCGCCCAAACCAAGGACTGCCGTTCCATCGGTCACAACAGCGACGGTGTTCTTCTTGATCGTCAGCCGACGCGCCTCCTGGGGTTCTCAGCAATCGCGGTGCACACCCGCGCGACTCCAGGGGTGTACACACGGGCCAGATCCTGCCGCGTGCGCAGAGGATTCTTCAGTTGAACCGAGATTTTCCCACCGAGATGCGCCTGCAAAGTGGCATCCGAAACCTTCAGCACCGCCGTATCAACCAACATCTCAATGGAATGCCGTACTTCACGCACGTGGGCACCGTTAACGCAGTCGCAGGTGACGTCGACGATAAGAGACTCTTCGAGAGACTCCACCGTATCGATGCCCGTGACGAGGGCACCGGCATCAGCAACGGCTTCGACAAGTCGCTGAGCGGAACGCCGGTGCACCGGCAACTGGACGCGCAAAGTGACTGTATAACTCGGACTGGGGAATGCCATAAGGACCGCCTTTTCCTACCTACCGTCCCCGCAATGACCTGGGGATCTACATAAGTCCGGCCCTTATGCTAGTCGGCATCCGCGTAATTCGGAATAGTTGCTCACGCCGATGCAGCCAGCAGTTCGCTGTGGGCGTTGTGGCCACCTGTGGCTGGTACTCCCCAGCTGCAGCTCGCACCCCGCGCATGACCTGCGCAACGTCTTGCACGCACCGAGTCTGCACCTGCCGCAGTGCGAACTGGCTGAAAATCACCGGTTCGGCAACGCCCGGGGTGGAGCAGCGCTCGTCTTTTACACCGCCAGTACTTTTGCGCACTCAGGGGACATCATGACGAGTCCGTGGTTGATGCCCTGGTGCAGAGTACTTCTGCCTAATCAGGCATGCGTACCGTACCTTGTGCGTCAAAACCTCATAGCGCAAACGTGAGGACGGGCCCGTCAATCGGACCCGCCCTCGTCGCACCTTCTCCGAAGAGGTCGCTGGCTTCGTCTCGCAGCCGACCACCATCCCCTTCGTCAAACTACTGGCGAGGCTCCACGGCGGACTACTGGCAGCGCTCCATAACCAGCTCACGCACACGTGCCGCGTTGGCCTTACCACCGGTCGCCTTCATCACGGCACCGACAATGGCTCCCGCCGCCTGCACCTTGCCGTTCCTGATCTTCTCCACCACATCCGGATTGGCGGCAAGCGCCTCCTCCACGGCGGCAACCAGGGCACCGTCGTCGGAAACCACTTCCAAGCCACGCGCGGCAACTACCTGTGACGGTGTGCCTTCACCCGCCAACACGCCCTCGAGCGCCTGACGGGCCAATTTGTCGGTCAGCTTGCCCTCCTGCACCAACGTGTCCAACTCGGCCACATCGGTCGGGGTAACAGGGGCAGCATCCAGTGGTAGATCCTGTTCCTTCGCGAAACGAGCTATATCGCCCATCCACCATTTGCGTGCACCGGCCGGTGTTGCGCCAGCACGCACCGTCGCCTCCACCAAGTCCAGGGCGTCGGCATTCACGAGGTCTCTGAGCTCTTCCGCTGACAGGCCCCACTCTTCCTTCACGCGGCGACGACGGGCAGCCGGTAGTTCGGGAAGCGATGCGCGGATCTGCTCCACCCATTCCGGCGGCGAGACGACGGGCAACAGATCGGGCTCCGGGAAATAGCGATAATCCTCTGCATCGGACTTCACTCGCCCAGCAGATGTCGTCCCATCTTCCTCGTGATAATGTCTAGTCTCTTGTACCACGCTTCCCCCGGCGGCGAGAATCGCCGCCTGCCGCTGGATCTCGTACCGCACCGCGGCCTCAATCCCCCGGAAGGAGTTCACGTTCTTCGTTTCGGTACGGGTTCCAAAGGGCGCATCGGGGCTCTCCCGCAAGGAGACATTGACATCGGCACGAACATTACCACGCTCCATTCGCGCTTCCGAGACGCCCAACGCCCGGAAGATGTCACGCAGCGAACGCACATAGGTCGCCGCGATCTCCGGCGCATTCCTCCCCACTCCGGTAGCCGGGTGAGAGACGATCTCCACGAGGGGCACTCCGGCTCGGTTGTAATCCACCAGGGAGTACTGGGCGCCTTGGATACGCCCGGCGTCGCCGCCGACATGGATGTTCTTACCGGCGTCCTCCTCCATATGAGCGCGCTCGATCGGGAACCGGTACGTCGAGCCGTCGGCCAGATCGAGGTCCAAGTGGCCCTCATAAGCAATGGGTTCGTCAGACTGCGAGGTTTGGAACGCCTTCACAAGGTCGGGATAGAAGTAATTCTTACGGGCAAAGCGGCAGGACTCTGCGATTGAACAGTTCAATGCCAAGCCGATCTTCACCGCATACTCCACCGCGGTTCGGTTCATCACCGGAAGAGAACCCGGAAGCCCCAATGACACCGGCGTGACGTACGTATTCGGCTCCCCGCCGAACACGTTCGGTGCGCCGTCGAACATCTTTGTCTTCGTTCCCAGTTCGACGTGAACCTCCAACCCAATCACCGGATCGAAGCGGGCCACGGCCTCATCAAAATCCATCAACTCATCCATCAGGCGTTCTCCTCCCACTGAGCAGCCGGGCTGCTGGCGGCAAGCGGCGTTCCCAAGCCTGCCTCCAATGCACCCGCGATACGGTACATCACGTCGTCGCCCTGTGCCGGCGCCAGCACCTGAAATCCGACCGGTAGGCCGTCCTCGGCAAGTCCCGACGGCAGCGAAAGCCCTGGAACACCGGCCAAATTGGCCGGAATCGTGGCGATGTCATTGAGGTACATAGCCATGGGATCATCCATCTTCTCCCCGAAGGCGAACGCAGTGGTGGGCGCGGTCGGCGATACGAGTACATCCACCTGGGCGAAGGCCTGGGCAAAGTCACGCTGCACCAATGTGCGCACCTTCTGCGCGCTGCCGTAATACGCATCGTAGTATCCGGCCGAGAGCACATGCGTTCCCAAGATGATCCGCCGCTTGACCTCGTCACCAAACCCTGCCTCACGAGTGGCCGCCATAACGGTCTCAGCGGTCACCGGACCTTCCGTCGGCTCGACGCGCATGCCATAACGCATTCCGTCGAAACGAGCCAGGTTAGAGGATGCCTCCGCCGGCATGATCAAGTAGTAGGCCGCGAGAGCGTAATCGAAGGACGGGCATGACACTTCGACAACCTCCGCTCCCAATGCCCGCAGTACGTCGACGGCGCAGCGGAAGGAAGCGAGCACACCCGCCTGGTAGCCCTCACCGGAAAGCTCTTTCACAACTCCGATGCGCACACCAGCCAACGGCGTGTTCTCCGACGACGACGGCGCGTCCGTGCCTCTTCCGGCCGCACTCGCGGCATCGCTCACAATACGTTCAAAGGACGGCACCGGCTCATTCAACGATGTGGAGTCATAGGGGTCATAGCCGCCGATGACTTCCTGCAAGGCCGCCGCGTCCGCAACGGTACGTGCCACCGGGCCGATCTGATCAAGAGACGATGCCATGGCCACCAAGCCGTAGCGGGACACCGCGCCATAGGTGGGCTTTACGCCGACCGTGCCCGTTACGGCGGCTGGCTGTCGGATCGACCCGCCGGTGTCCGACCCGAGGGCCAATGGCACCATGTAAGCGCCCACCGCAGCCGCTGACCCGCCACCCGATCCTCCTGGGATGCGTCCAAGATCCCACGGATTGCGGGTAGGTCCAAAGGCGGAGTGCTCGGTGGACGAGCCCATCGCAAACTCATCCATATTCGTCTTGCCCACAATCGGCATCCCGGCTTCCCGCAGGCGCGTGACCACCGTAGCGTCATAGGGAGGCAGCCAGCCCTCCAGAATCTTCGAAGCGCAAGTTGTCGGCTTGCCCTGGGTCACCATATTGTCCTTGACAGCGACCGGCACTCCGGCGAGTCTTCCCAGAGGTTCACCCGCCGCGCGGCGGGCATCAACGTCACGCGCGGCGGCAAGCGCACCGGCGTCGTCGACGTAAAGGAATGCATTCACCCTCTCGTTGACGGCGTGAATACGCTCCAGGCACGCCTGCGTCAATTCGACCGACGTAATCTGACCCGCTGCCAGCATGTCCGCCAGTTCAAGAGCAGACTTTGTCAGGAGTTCGTTCATTATTCCTCCCCCAAGATCTGCGGTACAAGGAATTTGCCATCCTCGCTGGCCGGAGCGGCGGCAAGAACCTCGGAGCGGTCCAGAGTCTCGACGGCGATATCCTCTCGCATGACGTTGGTGAGAGGAATCGGGTGACTGGTAGCCGGAACATCCGGAGTAGCCACCTCGGAGACCTTCGCGGCAGCCGACGCAATAACATCGAGCTCACCCGCCAAACGCTCAATCTCCTCCGGGGTCAAGGCTATTCGTGCGAGGCGCGCCACACGGGCAACCTCGTCTGCTGAAATTGACGACATGGTCCCATGTTACGTGTTATCCGCCATCTCGTGCCGCACGGCGTAACAGTCGACGACATCGTGCCGTTTCCACCTTCGAGCGTACTGACCGGTACAGTAGTCGCATGTCCTTACACCACAAGCCCCCACGGGAACAGCTCACCCGCGCACTGAAATGGGGGCAATCGGCCTGGTTGGTCTACAGGTGGGCGCCTTGGCATCTGTCTGGACCGTGGATGCCATGCGCAAGCGGCGTACGCCTCAAAGCGGGACATTCCCTCATTTGCCACCGCAGCACACCACGGTGGGCAGCGATGAGATGACTATCTACACCTACGGGCGTGACCTCTATGACGCCATGTTGCGCGATATCAGCGCAGCGAAAGATCACATTTACTTCGAGTGTTTTATCGTTAAGGCCGACGAAACCGGTGAAGAGTTCCGTGATGCACTTATTGCCGCCGCCCGCCGTGGCGTGGAAACCTACGTCATTCTTGACACCTGGGGAAATGCCAACCAGGACCCGCGATTCCGCCACTTTCCCAAGATGAAACACCTGCACGCCATGAACTTCCCCTTCGTGCGCACCGGACTTCTAACCGGGCGCTCTCGTGACAAGGGGCGAGACCACCGCAAGATCCTCAGCGTGGATGGCAAAGTCGGCTACATCGGCGGATATAACATTGGCGACCTTTACGCGCATCACTGGCGCGATACCCACGTCCGCATCGCCGGGCCTGCAGCCTGGGAGGCGGAAGACTCCTTCATTGAGATGTGGAACGCCTATCGAAAAAGGGATCACCCGCAATTGTCTAGCACCAGTGACCACCAGTGGAACTCACGGATCCGTTCGATCGTCAACACTCCGGCTCAGAATGTCTATCCGATCAGTGCCCTGTACATGGAGGCGCTAAGTCGCGCTTCCCGGCGTGCTTGGATCACCATGGGATATTTCATCCCCGACGAGCCGATGCTGGCGGCGCTGACCAATGCGGCCCGGCGCGGAGTTGATGTGCGAGTACTCATCCCGGAATATTCCAATCACATTTATGCCGACTGGGTTGGGCGTCCGCACTATGACGCACTGCTTCGCTCGGGCGTCAAGCTTTTCCTGTTCGAGGAGGCTATGGTTCACGCCAAGACTATGACCGTGGATGGCAAATGGTCTACCGTAGGCACCGCCAATATCGATAGGCTCTCGCTACGCGGCAATTTCGAAATCAATGTCGAAGTGTTCGACGACGGCTTTGCGGCGGCCATGGAGCGCATCTTCGAGGTCGATCTGCTTAACTCGCACGAATTAACGCGCGAGATGTGGGAATCACGGGGTCCCTTGCCGCGAGTCACGGAGAGAATCCTGCGCCCCTTGGCGCCCTTGTTGTAAGCATTGGCGCAGCCGAGCTCGGTGCGGGCACTCAGCAAAGTAACACGGTAGGGTATGCCCCGCCCGCGTCGCACAGGCGAGCCGCGCTGCGCTGCCGAGGCAGACTCTTCCGCGCCCACCTCCGGCCGCTCCCTCCCCTAACGATTGGCGATGGCCTCCCGCATGCCCGAAACAGCCCGGATCGCTTATCACTCGGCAGCAGGAAGTACTCCCGTGGCCAAAAGCTCTGCAAACTGATCCTCATCCAGTGTCGGCACCCCCAAACTGGAGGCCTTCATAGCCTTTGACCCCGGATTATCACCGACGACGACGGCAGTTGTCCGCTTCGAAACGGAACCTGCCGCCCGGCCACCATGCGCGATGATGACCTCCTTCACGCCGTCGCGCGTGTAACCGGCGAGGGTGCCGGTCGCAACAATCGTCATTCCGGCCAGGGTTTGCGGCACCGCTGCACCGCCAGCCCCAGATTCTTCGGCCGCGGCATTGGCGTCATCGGCAAAACTCACCCCGGCCTTCCGCCAGCGCTCAACAATGGTGGTGTGCCAGTCTTCCTCGAACCAACGCAGGAATGACTCGGCAATAACCTCGCCGATGCCCTCCGCCTGCGAGAGTTCCTCCAGACTGGCAGCGCGCATCTGGTCAAGCGAGTGGTATGAGGCGACAAGTGCGCGCGCCGTCGTCGGACCGATATGACGAATGGATAGTGCGACGAGTTGCCGCCACAGTTCCTTCGATTTGGCAGCCTCAAGCTCCTCCAGCATTTTGACAAGCGTTTTTCCCGGCTGCGACGGCTTCACCAGCTGCGGGTGTCCGCGACGCGGATACTTCCATTCAGGCTTGGTCCAGGCCGCCCTCACGCGGCGAAAATCACCTGTTTCTTCCCCGCGGGTACGAACCGGCCGCCAGACCCATACATCCTTGACATCCTCGGCTTGCAGCGCGAACAGCCCGGCCTCGTTCGCCAATATCGGTTCCTGCGCCGCCGGAATGCCGAGTTCTCGCTGCACGGCTGCCGGGATAATCTCCGGGTGCAGTACCGCTCCATCCTCGTTGATCACATTGCGGTCCCGCAACCATTGTGCGCTTGCAGCAATGCTTGTCTCTCGCCCGGTTGCAGGGTCTTCTACCAGCAGCTTATGCCCGGTGAGAAGAGCCATCAGCGCGTCGGGGCGTCGTCGTTCTGGATCGGTGAGCCACAGTGCCGTCTCCTCCCCAGTGTTTCGATATCCAAGGCGCTACGGGCGCCGATATGAGCAACGCGTTCGGCCAACTGCGCCGGGCATGATCGCGCATTCGGGCAGCGCAAGTCGACATCGTTTTCCTTGGCCGGGGCCAGTGCCGTCCCGCAGGACGGGCACTGCGTCGGCATATGCCATTCAATCTCCGAGCCGTCACGAGCAGCTACGACGGGGCCCACCACTTCCGGGATGACATCGCCGGCCTTGCGCAGGACCACCATGTCACCGATCAACACGCCCTTGCGCGCGACTTCTTGTTGGTTGTGCAACGTTGCCAGGGCCACCGTGGACCCCGCAACGCGAATCGGCTCCATCACGGCGAAGGGAGTTACTCGACCGGTGCGGCCGACCTGGACCTGTATATCGAGCAGCCGCGTCTCAACCTCCTCTGGCGGGTACTTGTACGCCACCGCCCAGCGCGGAACACGAGAGGTGGCGCCGAGGCGCTGCTGCAAGGCACGGTCATTGACTTTCAATACCGCGCCATCAATCCCGTGCAGGAGCGTGTACCGGGCGTCAGCATAGGCTGAGATGAAGCGCTCGATATCCTCCCAACTGGACACCAGCTCTGTATAAGGCGAGACGGGAAGTCCCCAGGACGCGAAGGCTTCGTAGACGCCGTCCTGCGTTGCGAGCCTACCGACCATTGCGGCAGAGGCTCCGGAGACGGCTCCCACGCCATGGGCAATGAACGAGAGCGGGCGCGAAGCCGTAACGCGCGGATCCTTTTGACGCAGCGATCCCGCTGCCGCATTACGCGGATTGGCGAATACGCGGGCATTGGCCGCGCGCAATCGCTCATTGAAGGCGGCGAACTCCGCCAGCGGGAAGAACACCTCTCCCCGCACTTCCATGACGTCGGGGTAATCAGCTCCCGAGAGCTGCTCGGGAATTGCAGCGATGGTGCGCACATTACGAGTGACATCCTCACCGGTCACACCATCACCCCGCGTTGCCGCCACTGTCAGGCGCCCCTGCTCGTAACGTAGATTCAGCGCAAGACCATCGATCTTCACCTCGGCCGTACAGGCAAGCTCACTAACGCCGCTCGGGAGATCGGCGACGACGCCGTCGTACCACTCGTGTAGTTCCGCAAGAGAGAAGACATCCTGTAAGGAGAAAAGACGCTCGAGATGACGAACGGGCGGGAATCCCGTGGCGGCGGGAGCGCCGACCGTCTGCGCCGGGGAGGTATCCACAGCGAGCTGCGGGTATGCTTCCTCAATCGCTCGCAACTCGCGGATCATACGGTCATAGCGCTCGTCGGTCATCAACGGGTTCGTACCTGAATGGTAGGCCTCCTGCGCCGACCGCAGCAGTGTTGCGAGCTCTTCCCACCGCTGCGTCGCAGCATCGATGTTATCGGGAACTACAAGGGTGTCCGCCAGGGGCTCAGTCTCGTTTGCCACGCAACTATTGTGGCGCATACTGGTTTCATGTGCGGTCGCTACGCTCAGTTCATGTCTCCCGGCGATATCCAGTTGGCCTTCAACCTGGCCTCGTTGCCGAGCCGTGCGGGCCAGGCTGAGCAACTCGGCGGTGCTCAACCACCCGAAGACGAAAGGCAACCGGGGGCACCCGTGGCCCCACCTCTGCGGCAGCGCGTTGACAACAGGGACGATACACTGCGGGAATGGCCGACACCCTCATGGAATGTCTTCCCAACCCAGAATGTGCCCATCATCGTCGAGCACATTGCTAAAGGCGATTGCACCGCCCGCCGGGAACTGTATCTAGCGCGGTGGGGTCTGGTACCGCCATGGGCCAAAAGCCCGGACAAGGGACCACAACTGATTAACGCGCGCATCGAGACCGCTGCACAGAAACGCACCTTCGCGCCTTCACTTGCTTCCCGCCGCTGTATTGTCCCGGCCAACGGGTATTTCGAATGGCGAACGACGGCGCGCGGCAAGTCGGCCTACTACATTCGCGACGACGAAGCTCTTGCCTTCGCCGGCCTTTATTCGTGGTGGAAACAACCCGATAACAGGTGGCTTCTGACTACGACCATCCTCACTCGCGCCGCTGCGCCACCCCTCGATGGGATTCATCCTCGCACCCCAGTTATCCTCGAACCCGAGGAGTACGGAGCCTGGTTGAAGCCACAGCTACAAGACATGGAGCAGGCAGTGGCACTCGTGAAGAGGCCGAACCGCACTCTCACCGCAGTCAGGGTCTCCCCCGCCGTCGGCAGTCCGCGGCATAACACCCCAGAGAACGTGGTGCCACTAGACGAGCGGCAACTGCACCCGTGTGCACATGAAAGCTCCGATTCACCCGGCGAACAGGGTGCAAGATCACTCTTTTAGCTCTTTACGCCGACGAACAAACCTGTCACGCTTAATAGCGGAATTCGGCATCACGCACAGCTGAGCGTTCTTTACTTGTGTGTGTTGCTCACAGGAGGCAAAGGAGAAACCCTCATGGATTGGCGTCATCGGGCAGCTTGTCTGACTGAAGACCCGGAACTCTTCTTCCCTATCGGGAACTCGGGGCCCGCCATAGCGCAGATCGAACAGGCCAAGCGTGTATGCAACACGTGCGAGGTCTCCGATATCTGCCTCAAATGGGCCCTGGAGACCGGGCAGGATGCCGGTGTTTGGGGTGGACTCTCAGAGGATGAGCGCCGCTCCTTGAAGCGCCGCACCGCGCGCGCACGCCGTTCCAGCGTCAGCTGAGCCGCGTGAGCGTCGTATCGCTACAAAATGCCTAGAACTGACTAAACCACGAGGGCCGGTCCAGCGACCGGCCCTTTTCCTTTGCCCGCATCCGGACTTCGCCCGCGCCAACCGAATCCCTGCCGCGCAGGTGAATGCCTGTAGTACAGGCAAGCACCCGCGGCACGGTCGGTGCTGAACAAAGCCAGCACTCCCAGGGGCACCCGGTCACCTATTGATCGATCTCCGCTTCGATATGAACGCGAGTTCCCCACCGGCACGCTGCAGCCAATTGATCGATCCGCGCAGTTCGCCCTCCACGAGGGTACGCACCACCTTCGTCCCCAGCCCGCTCCCGCGACCGACATCACGCGGATTCACGCTCACACCATCGTCCTCCACATCAACGCTGAGGAAATCGTCCTCCCGCCGCGCGGTTACCGTGAGGTGCCCACCTTCGGGTAAGCCATGCTCGATGGCGTTGGTGACGAGCTCATTGAGGATCACCGCTAGCGCCGTCGTCTGGTTGGCACCAATGCGCCCGAACGAGCCTCGTAGCGTGGATGCAACCACCACACCCGTTGCTGCGATATCCGTGGACATACGCAGCAGAGGCGCGAACACGTCGTCGAATATCACGTGTTCGTCAATGGTCTGCGACAGAGTCTGATGGACAAGAGCGATGGTGGCGACCCGTCGCTGCGCGTCCTCCAGGGCCTGTTTCGTCTCCTCGTTGGATGCCCGCCGCGATTGCATTCGCAACAAGGCCGAGACCGTCTGCAGATTGTTCTTCACCCGATGGTTGATTTCCCTGATGGTGGCATCCTTGGTAATAAGCTCCTGTTCGCGGTGTCGCAACTCGGAGATATCACGGCACAGAAGAATGGCTCCTAAACGCGTACCGTGTTCAAGCAACGGAACCGCTCGCAGCGACAGAATCACGCCGTGTACCTCAAGTTCACACATCCATGGGGCTTTTCCCATCAGCACCACCGGAAGCGATTCGTCCACCGTCGAGTGGTTTTCAATCAAGTCGGGCACCACTTCCGCTAGAACCTGACCCGCGAGGGAGCCCAGCACTCCGATACTGTGGAAGTTCGAGTTGGCGTTCGGACTGCCGTAGACGACGCTTCCTTCCGTATCCAGACGAATGAATCCATCAACCACGCGCGGTGTGCCATGACGATAACCCGTGGGGCTTCCGTCAAACGGGTACTCACTGGTTGTGACCATACGAAGCAGAGCCTCGGCAATATCGCCGTAATTCGACTGGAACTGTGCCGGAACGCGGTCCGGCATGAGTGCACCGGTGACCGCTAGGACCGCGATGGTGCGCTCCTCACGCCGTACCGGATACATGTCCACACGCACGGTGTCCCAGTCCTCACCGCGGGCACGTTCGCTCTTCCATACGGCCGCGGCGAGATACTGTTGATCCGGCGTAGCGTCGCGTCCGACGACGTCGTCGTCGAACAGGGTTGCGGCCGTTGCCGGACGGCACTGGGCAACGATCGTGAATGACCCGCTATCGTCTGGCACGAGTAGCAGGAGGTCTGAGAACGAGAGGTCACTGATGATCTGCCAGTCGCCCACAAGTAGGTGCAACCACTCGCGGTCGACCGACGTGAGGTGCGGAGCGCGTCTGAGGATATTCGTCAATGATGGCACTCAACAAGAATAGGCCCAATCAGGCACAATAGAGACCATGCAGATCAAACACAGCTTGACCTTCGAGGCCACCACCGAGCAAATCATCGCCGCCCTGTTATCCGAAGAGCTTGCCGCCAAGCGTATGGCACTGTTCGGAGTCACCGACTTCACTCACCGGATTGACGGCACGACGGCAACTACAGATGCGACCGTCCCGCCCGAGAAATTCCCCAGCCAAGTACGCAGCTTCCTCAAGTCTGCGGCGCATGTCACAGTGACACAACAGGCTGGCGGAGATGTGATCACACTGAGCGTCGATCCGCACGGCCTGCCCGCCGAGTTGGCCGGCACGATTGAACTCACGGCGGGTAGCCCGACTGTGGCCGAACTCGTCGCCGACCTGAAGGTGCGGATCCCCATCGTTGGCGGCAAGATCGAACGAAAGGCGTCTGATCGTGTGGGCCGTCTGCTCGCACGCGATCAACAACTCGTCGCCGAGGTGATCTCCGAACGCGGCTGAATGGCGCAATCACCGACGAAGCTGCACCGAGAAACTCCTTAGTCCTCAACCGGCCGGCGTGTACTTAGCCGGCCGGTTCTCTATGCCGCGTGACGCCTGCGAAACGGCCAGTACCACCGCATGCACCGGCCCGCTCAACCGCTTTTCATCTTGAGCGAATTCGGCTCAACTCTACTTGCGGAATACTGACTCATAGATGTACGTTGTTCTCAGTGAACGGGAAACATCCCGCCCAGCTTTGAACTGAACATTTGGAGATGAACACTATGGCTACTTTCAGCACCGACCCCTTCCGGGAGCTTGAGCGGATCATGACCGGCGCCATGCGCAACCCCGGTTCCACGGCGATGCCGATGGACCTGTACCGCAAGGGCGATACCTTTGTCGCCCAGATTGATCTGCCCGGCGTGGATCCGAGCACCATTGATATCGACATTGACGACCGCACCCTCACGGTGCGGGCCGAGCGTAAGGCCGATGCAGATGCCGACCTCAAGTGGCTCTCTCGCGAGCGTCCAGCTGGTACATTCGCGCGCCAGCTGACACTCGGCTACGGGCTGGCCTTGGACAAGATCAGTGCAGACTATCGCGACGGTGTGCTCACACTGACTCTGCCCGTGAGTGAGGAGTCCAAGCCGCGCAAGGTCACGGTCTCGCACTCCAACGGCGGTCATGTGATCGACGCCGGTACGGCCGAGTAAACCACGCATTCATGGTGCAATTGTGGCCCCGATTCCTCGGGGCCACAATTTGTTCTGCCCCGTCTTTGCATCCGTTAAACATCCACGTATTGGCCAACCCATGGCGTCGCGGTTTCCGTGCCGTTTACTCGGGCGCCCACAACCACCGCAACGTACAACCGCGGCATGCAACCGCGGCATGCAACCGCGGGCCGTGTCCGCGGTGCAGCTTCGTACCGCTGCGTAGTGGCATGCCGCGTGGGACGTCGCGATCAGGTTAGACTCGTCCCATGGGAAGCAACCGCGCATACGAAGATCTACTTGCAGACGTGTTGGAGCATGGCGCCACCAAAACTGATCGCACCGGAACCGGCACGCTTTCCGTATTCGGACGGCAGCTTCGATACAACCTCTCCGCCGGATTCCCGCGTATCACGACCAAATTCGTGCCGATGAAGGCTATCAAGGGCGAGTTGCTCTGGTTCCTTTCGGGCGCAACTAACGTGCGGTGGCTGCAGGAAAACGGAATTACCATCTGGGATGAGTGGGCAGACGATAACGGCGAACTTGGCCCGGTTTACGGCTACCAGTGGCGCAGCTGGCCCACTCCTGACGGCGGGCATATTGACCAGATCGCGAGTATCATCGACCAACTGCGTACGACGCCCGACTCCCGCCGCCTTGTTGTCTCAGCTTGGAATGTCGCCAATTTAGCGGATATGGCATTGCAACCCTGCCACGCCTTCTTCCAGTTCTACGTAGCCGACGGAAGGCTTTCCTGCCAGCTGTATCAACGCAGTGCCGATCTTTTCCTCGGCGTGCCATTCAACATCGCCTCTTATGCCCTTCTCACCCACATGGTCGCGCAGCAAACCGGTTTCGATGTCGGTGACTTCGTGTGGACCGGCGGCGACTGCCACATCTATCTGAATCACATCGATCAGGTTAAAGAACAACTCACGCGCACCCCGTACCCCTTCCCGACGTTGCGCCTGCGGAAGGCTCCCTCCATCTTCGAGTATCAGATGGACGATATTGATGCCTCTGCGGGCTACCAGTATCACCCGGCTATCAAAGCGCCCGTAGCGGTCTAATGCTCGCCTTGATTTGGGCGCAGGCGCGCGACGGCGCCATCGGCGCAGCGGGAACCATCCCCTGGCACGTACCGGAAGATATGGCGCTCTTCCGCCGAATGACGAAGGGACATCCGGTGATTATGGGACGCCGCACCTGGGAGTCACTCGCGCAGCCATACCGTCCGCTGCCGGGACGGCAGAACATCGTCATCAGTTCTTCCGTGGGCTTCCGCGCTCCTGGTGCAGCCGTTACCCATTCACTCGCCGAGGCTTTCGAACTGGCAGCCACAACAGGTTCCGATCTGACCTGGATCATGGGAGGTGCGCAGCTCTATGCGGCGGGACTCCCCCATGCCGAGATTCTTGTGGTCACCGAACTCGACATCTCCGTGCCAGAAGCCGACGCCTTCGCGCCGCCCATCGGCCCACGGTGGCGACTTCACCGCGTGGACCCCCCACGCGGCTGGCTCACGTCACGAAGCGCGAACGGTATCCACTACCGATTCTGCGTATACCGCAGAGACGATGTCGAAAGAGCCGCCGTGGATGCCGTACTCCCCCGCTTGGTAGGGTGACCGTCGGCTCTCGACGCCGCCGACTACTCCAAGGCGTGCCCTCCGGCCGGCTCAGTAACGGCAGTCGCCCCCTGGCCCACCGGATCGAACTGGGAGTTGTACAGTTCGGAGTAGAAACCACCCTGTGCCAGCAGTTCGTCGTGCTTCCCGTCTCCACAATGTCACCGTCACGCATAACGAAAATGACATCCGCATTGCGGATTGTGGAAAGGCGGTGCGCGATCACGAAACTTGTGCGACCCTGCATCAGCGAGTCGAGTGCTTCCTGAATGATGATCTCCGTACGTGTGTCAATGGAGGAAGTCGCCTCGTCCAGGATCAGCAGCGGGTTGTCGGCAATCATCGCGCGCGCAATGGTCACCAACTGCTTCTGACCGGCGGATAGCTGCGTATCCTCACCCATGACGGTGTCATAACCCTGTGGCAACTGCTGCACCAACTCGCGCAAGCCCACCTCGTCGATCACCGCGTCCAAACGCTCCTGGCTGACGCCCTCAGTGCGGTAGACGATGTTCTCACGGAAAGTGCCTTCGAATAGCCACGTATCCTGCAACACCATCGAGAAGAGGGAGTCTACGTCCTCCCGGCGCATATCCGTGGTAGGAACGCTATCGATAAGGATCCTGCCACCGTCGACCTCGTAGAAGCGCATAAGCAGATTGACCATCGTCGTCTTGCCGGCACCGGTGGGTCCCACTATAGCAACCTTCTCACCGGCCTTGACCCGGGCAGAGAATCCGTGGATGATCTCACGATCCGGCGAGTAGCCGAAACGGACGTTCTCGAAGGTGACATCACCCCGTACTGCGGGAGTGCCAACGGGCTTCTCGGACTCGTCAGCCAGCTCCTCCTCTTCCAACAGCTCGAACACGCGTGTTCCCGCCGCGGACGCACTCTGGAAGCTTGTGGCCGCCTGCGCGATATTCGACAGCGGGTTGGTGAACAGGCGGATGTATATCATGAACGAGACGATCACACCAATTGGGATCACCCCGTTAATCACCAGAACCGCTCCGACGATACAAACGACGACGTAGCCGAGATTTCCGACGAACGTCATAATCGGCATCATCAGTCCGGAGAGAAACTGTGCCCGCCACGAACTGTGGAAGAGCGACATATTCCGCGCATGGAACTCATCACGCATCTCTTTTTCCGCATTGAAGGCGCGTACCACATTATGACCGGCGAAGGTCTCCTCCACATGTCCGTTCAGTGCTCCAAGCTTCCGTTGCTGCGCGACGAAATGCGGCTGGCTCTTCGTCATAATGAACAACGCGAGCATGAAGCCCACCAGCGCCGCCGCGATTCCAGATAGCGCCATGCGCCATTCCGTCACGAACATCATGACGGCCGAGCCGATGATCGTGACAACACCGGTGATGATATTCGAAATCGAACTGTTGAGCGTCTGCGAGAGCGTGTCAACATCATTCGTCACGCGTGAGAGCGTGTCGCCATAACTCGTGCGATCAAAATAAGACAACGGCATTCGGTCGATCTTATGGTCGATCTCCCGCCGCATGATTTGCGAGGTACGCTGCGTGGCTACGGCCATAATGCGTGCCTGTGCGAAGGAGAAGACAAAGCTACCCGCCAGGATGAGGCCGAAAATGAGCGACAGATGCCGTACCCGGCCCATATCAATAGAGTCGCGCAGTCCCACTTCAATGGTGTCCGTAATGTCACCGAGGTAATCCGGTGAGATAACCGCGAGTACGGCGCCGATGATCGCTAAGAGAAGTGCTACTATCATGGCCGCCCAGTATGGACGAGCGTAGGCAAGCATCTTCTTCAGGGTCGGGACGATCTCGTCCAAGGAGACCTTTTCCGTACTGCGCTGCGGCCCGTGACCACTGGGAGTCGGCGGGGCGCTGGAGCGCAATTCCTTCTCGCGTGCCTTCTCCGCCTTACGCATTCCCTCTCGGGCGGAAGAAATCTGCTCGGTCCGCGAATTCATGCCAGTTCCTCCTCACTGAGCTGGGAACGTGCGATGTCTTGGTATACGGAATTGCTCGCCATGAGCTCCTCATGCGTACCCGACCCGACGATTCGCCCCTTGTCTACCACGAGGATGCGATCTGCGGCGCGCACCGTTCCGATACGTTGCGCCACGATCAGCACTGTTGCGTCTGCGGCGAACTGTCGCAGCGCGGCGCGCACGTCGCGATCAGTACGGTAATCAAGTGCGGAGAAGGAATCGTCGAAGATGAGAATCTCGCTCTGGCGCGCAACCGCCCGTGCAATTGACAGGCGCTGCTTCTGACCACCGGAGAAGTTGGTACCACCGCGTGCCACGTGGCTGGCGTAACCGGCCTCCTTGCGAACAATGAACTCGGACGACGCAGACACATCTGCCGCGTCGACAATATCCTCGGCCGTAATCTCATGGTTCGAGGAACCGAAGTCGATATTAGAGGCGATTGTGCCGGAAAAAAGCGTCGCGCGTTGCGGGACGTAACCAATACGATCACGCAAGGCGGACTGTTTCCATTCGCGCACATCGACCCCGTCTACCAGCACATTGCCACCAGACACGTCGTAGAAACGCAGGATGAGATTCACGATCGAGGATTTGCCCGAGCCGGTGGCTCCAATAATCGCCACCGTTTGTCCGGGCTGAACCGTGAAGTTGATGTCGTGCAGGGCTGCGTCGTCGGCGTCGGGATAGCGGAAGTCGACATGCCGGAACTCGATCTGACCCTTCTGCCCGGCGCGGCGCACAATTGCACCATCCTTGATCGAGGGTTCTGTGTTCAGCACCTCGCGAATGCGGCGCGCAGCCACCTGTGCACGCGGAAGCATGATGAAAATCATCGCCAACATCATGAACGAGGCAACAACCTGGATGGCATAAGAAGTGAACACGATCATCTGCGAGAAAAGCTCGATCTTGTCCGTGCCACTCGCGGTCTCAATCATCCCGGCACCGAGCACGTAGATGGCCAGCGACAGTCCCGACATAATCGCGTTGAGGGCGGGCATCAGGAATGCCATCCATCCCATGATGAACAGATTCGTGTCCGTCAACTCGGTGTTCGCAGCCTCGAATCGCTTGCCGTGGAACTTTTGCGCACCGTACGCCCGGATGACGCGCAATCCGGTGAGATGCTCGCGCGTGACACGGTTGAGGTCATCGGTAATGCGCTGCATTTGCATCATCCGCGGCATCACAAGTAGAACCAGACCGCCCAGCAACAGCAACTGTACGGCGACGGCGACACCGGTCGCGGCCGTCCATGTCAGGTTCTTTCCAGCGATCTTAATGACGGCCCAAACCGCCATAATCGGCGCTTTTACGGCGATCTGCAGGCCCATAACCACGAACATCTGCACCTGAGTGACATCATTGGTGGAGCGTGTGATTAGGCTGGCGCTGGTGAAATGATTGACCTCGGCATGAGAGAAGGCGAGCGTCTTATCGAACACCGCTCCCCGCAAACGTCGAGCGAGGACCGCGCCGACCATTGCCACACAGTAGCCGGTTACGACGGCGCAGAGCATGGAGCCCAACGCACAGGCCAGCATCTTGCTGCCTTCACGAAGAACGTCGGATAGCTCGCTGCCGGGTGAGACGATAATCGCAGTGACGCTGGACATATAGTCCGGCAGCCGCAGATCTAGATAGACCTGAGAAATGATGAAGGCGAGGGCGACAATTGCCAGTGCCCACTCCCCGCCTTTCATATGCCTGAAGATGACGTTCATTCATCCCATCCTGTTTGGTGTCCGTCGCGCACACCACTATTCTCTTCTTAAGACATTCGTATCAACGGTACAGTTGTATCAACAACGTGGCATACTGTCAAAGACCAACGGTCCGGAGAATGGAGACACACGATGGCGCGACAGGCGCGCACCACCGAGAACCTCAAACAGCGCATAGCTGATGCCCTGCTTGACCTGCTTGCCGAGAGGCCTCTCACCGAGATTTCCGTATGTGCGATCACTGATCGCGCCGACGTCGGCCGTGCCACATACTACCGCCATTTCACATCCAAAAAAGAGGTGATCACCTACAAGTTGCAGACGATCTTCGAGCCGTTATTCGCCCCGGCAGGATCGTTGGCGGAATACGGCAGGCAGCACAGCCCCACGCAACTCATCCTCGCCTACACGGAGCATCTACTGCACCACAAGGCCGCCCTGGAGACGATTTACAGCGCCGACCTCGGCTACATGCTTTTCGCCTACCTGTATTACGAGCGCGAGGCACAAGGTGACGACGACGTCGCGCGCTATCGCCACGCTATACGTGCCGCCATGCTCTTCGCCATTACTGACCAGTGGATCACTTCCGGATTCGCGAAGTCTCCGAGCGATCTCGCCCGTCTCCTCACCGTGGACGTCATTCCGTACCACGGTCATGCGAAGTTTCAGCCCGCTGCCGACCACGGCGATGCCCGCACCCCGCACTAGCCGCTAGTCGGAGCCGTCATGCAACCTGTCGCATTCCCGAAACAACAAGTTCAGCCGCCATCTCGTAGCCACGTGGTCCCGGATGGAAGCCGTCGGTCGCCCAGAAGCCATCGACTAGGGGAACATGGGTCACGTCAATGTATGTGACTCTGCGCGAGGCGCACAGTTCCCGGCTGATCGCGGTCTGCTCATCCATACGGCGACCAAGTTCGCGACGCAAGGCGCGCGGCAGCTTCGGAGCATTGTGTAGCTGTCCAGCACTGCACAGCACAGTCCGTGTGGCGCGCTCTCCCGCCATGGCAAGAACCGCATCCAGCTCGCTAGCCCATTCCTTGGCGTTACGTCCCGCCAGAATATCGTTTGATCCCGCCGAGAGGAATAAGACATCGGCGTGGCCACTCATCTCGGGCAGTAACCGGTGCCGGACTCGGCGCATGGTGGCACCGAGTTTGGCGTGGGTCTCCCATGCCACCGGACGTTCCGTGTCGTTCGACAAACGCGCAGCGATGCGAGGAGTGAGTGAATCCGCTTGATCGGCAGTTCCACACCCGGCGACCAAGGAATCCCCCACCGCCACGAGTCGAAGTACCTTGCGCGGTAACAAGCGGGTCTGGTCAACCGCGGTGACAATACCGTCGCGTGCTCCCGGTGGCTCCGGAGCGAGCTTGACGTGGTCGCGCGCCCACATTGCTTCAGCCATGATGATCGGACGCTCAAGAAAGTTCATGGTTCGCGATTCTACGCCGTCGGCCAAGAAACATATCGGGCCGAGGTGAAAATAACTCGCGTTTCACACCTAATGCCACTTGAGTTGCCGCGGGTACGCAGGCCAAGTGCGTGCGAAGGTCGCGCTACCCCGTCATAGGGAGCTGGCCCCGGGCATACGCAAAGGAACCCGGCCAGCGCGACCGAGGACGAAGCCGAAGAACTGCCCCGGGCGTACGGGCCCAGGGGCAGCTATATCACTCACTTTCTACCGCAATAGCTGGCCGATCATTCGTCAGCAGCGCTCGGATGGGTCATGTCAGCCGGCACCACCCATCGATCAAAGTCATCGGCCGAGAGGAAGCCCAACTCCAGTGCGGACTCACGTAACGAGATCCCCTTGTGGTGGGCGTTCTTGGCGATCTTCGATGCCTTGTCGTAGCCGATGTGGCGGTTAAGCGCCGTTACCTGCATCAGGTTGATCTCCAAGTTATGCGCGATTTTCTCGTTGTTCGGCTCAATACCCACCGCACAATGATCGTTGAAACTCACGCAGGTGTCACCAAGGAGCCGGATTGACTCCAGCACGCACCATGCCATAACCGGTTTGAACACATTGAGTTGGAAGTTGCCCTGTGATCCGGCGAAACCCACCGTCGCATCGTTTCCGAAGACCTTGGTGGCGACCATCGTCATTGCTTCACACTGAGTGGGGTTCACCTTGCCGGGCATAATCGAACTACCAGGCTCGTTTTCCGGGATGAGCAGTTCACCGATTCCGTTGCGCGGACCGGAAGCGTACCAACGCACGTCATTCGCTATCTTCATCAAAGCATCGGCCAGCACACGCAACGCGCCAGAAACCTGGACGAGAGCATCATGCGCCGACAGAGAGGCGAAGAGATTCTCGGCCTGCGTGAACTCAATCCCCGTCTCCTTCGAGATATACGAGGCTGCCAGCGGACCGAAGTCGGGATGAGAGTTCAGTCCAGTTCCGACAGCTGTTCCGCCGATCGCGAGCTCGCGTGCACGCGAGTCGGCGTACTCAATTCCGTCCAACGCGAAGTCGATCTGGGCCACCCACCCGGAGATTACCTGCCCCAAGGTGATCGGAGTGGCGTCCTGCAAATGAGTGCGTCCAACCATCACCACATCTGCGTACTGCTCCGCCTTCGCCGCCAGGGTATCGCGCAGCACCCGCACCTTCGGGTACATATTGGCCAGCTCGCACACGACGGCGATATGCATCGCCGTCGGGAAGGTGTCATTGGACGACTGGCCACGGTTGACATGATCGTTCGGATGAACGGGACTCTTCGAGCCGCGCTCTCCTCCTGCCAGCTCAATAGCGCGGTTGGAAATCACCTCATTTGCGTTCATGTTCGACTGGGTTCCAGAACCTGTCTGAAACACGACCAGGGGAAATTCCTCGTCCAGTTCACCGGAAATCACATCGTCCGCAGCGCGGGTGATGAGATCCGCGACATCGGCCGGAAGCTCTCCCAGTTCGCCGTTGGCTTGCGCTGCCGCCTTCTTGAGAATACCGAGAGCCCGTACCATCGGCCGCCCCCACACGAAGGTGTCACGTCCAATGTCGAAGTTGTGGAGGCTGCGCTCCGTCTGGGCCCCCAGTAGCGGACGGCCGGCACCTCTACAGTGCCCATGGAATCCGATTCAATACGCGTCTGCGCGCTGTTATCTGTAGCCATGCCACAAGGTTACCCTGTTGCGGCGACGTGAAAACCGGTCTCCCGTCCCGGAAAACAAAGCACTGATGCGTTGGAACCCGGCAGAACCAGTCTCGACGGCCCCGGCAGAACCAGTCTCCACGCAAAACCAACTATCAGTTTGGGTTTACTCCTTGCCATTAGTCGACGCGCGGCGATATGCTTACATGTCTGTATCTATTGCAGATAGCGCGCAGGCTACTGCGTGTCGGCGTCTTAGCCGGCTATGTCGCGATGACGCCTCCGGGCGGCGGCGCGCAAACTACGAAGCACATAGGCGTTGAGCCTCACCGCTCCGCCATTTGGAGAGAGGAAGAGAGATGAGCACGAACAAGAAGAATACGAAAGACGTACATCTGGTCAATCAGGCGGCGGCCGAGTTGGAATCGGCTCGCACCGAGTTTGCCAGTCTTGGTCAGTCGGCATCTGCGTCCCGCGCGGAGCGTGCGCTGGCACGCCTGGCGGCCGCTGAGGAGCGCTGGCAGCACGTCAATCGCGCGGCATAAGCGGGGCCTGCCTGAGACAGGACGCTCTTGCGCACGTGAGTGGGTGCCCACCAATTCGATGGGTACCCACTCTTCTTACCCGTCTTGGAGCCGGGCCTCATCAACCTCATTCATCGGAACGCGACTGCCACGTACCAACAAACGATGGGAGTTCGTTGCCCGCGGAGTCGTCGTCATCAAGGTCACATAGTCCTTGCCCTCAGTAATCGTAAGATCAGGGACCTTTTTGGGGAGCACAGTTCGGACCTGATCAACGCGGTAGGTGAGCGTCTGCCCGGCAACCTCAACAAGAATGACATCCTCTTCTTCCACCTTGTCCAGATGGTCGAATAGGGTGGCATCACTTCTCCCGGTGGCACCCGCGATAATCGTGTGCGTTGACGTCCCCCCGACCGGCAGGGAAGAACCAAGCACGTGCACAGCGCCATTCGCGCCCGGCCGACCGCCGCAGTCACGTCGCACTGGCAGATCAATTCCCGCCGCCGGAACCCGTACGCGTGCCAGAATCTCCGAGTTGGAGAGCTGCCCGGCATAGTCCACATACTCGCCGTTCGTCGGCTCCGCATCCTTCTCGGAAACCTCCGCGAAAGGGTCGGAGATGCCACTACCATCTAGAGTCTGATTGTACGAACGGACACGTACGAGCAGGTTCTCTCGCTCCGCCGGGTCGGTTTGCCCCATTGCAGCGCTGTAGCGAGCAGCTGCGCTTCTGTTTTGTGCGTTGTGGTAGTGCACCACAAGCGTCGAGTAAGCCAACAGCACCACGAGAATCAGCGCGAATACGGATGGCACGATCCATGCCGTCCATCCGCGCCTTATTGCCGACAACCGATACACCCCGATACCTTCCGTCATCTCCGCAATGCGCGGGTAGGCGCCAAGTGAAACCGTGTTTCACGCAGCGGCCGCCCGCGCCTGCCCGGAATCAAGCGGGCAGCGTTCAAGCCAAAAGCCAACTCCGAACCCACATGCACCAACGCGGGCACAATCGGTCCGAGTAATACACATGCCGCGAGCAGCATCCCGACACCGTCAACCGCAATAGTACCGACGAAATTGAAAAGAATAATCCGTCGTGCACGGCGGGCGATAGCGATCATCGTCGCTAGGTCACGCGGATCGGAACTGACAAGCACCACGTCGCCCGCCTCCCGTGCGACATCTGTCCCCGTGCCCATGGCGATCCCCATATCGGCAACCGCCAGGGCGGGAGCGTCATTCACGCCATCGCCAACCATCGCAACGCGGCGGCCTCGCTCCCGCAATCGCGCAATAGCCGCGTTTTTGTCGGTGGGCAGCCAGCTCGCCCTGACGGCATCAACCGGCAGTCCGAGCTCGTTCGCCGCATGCTCGGCGGCTGCGGCGGCCAGGCGCAGTAGTTCCCCTTCGTCGTCACCTCGCGCCGGAGCTACCCGAACTACCTGCGATGCACCGCGCGTCAGCGTTCCCGTCTTGTCGAAGACAACAGTGCCGACCGCTGGCAGCTGTTCCAGGTGCGCCCCATCCTTGACAAACGCTCCGGTTCGCGCACAGCGGGCAATAGCGGCAAGCACAACCAGTGGCGTAGCAGCTGCAACCCCGCAGGCCCCGGCAACAATCACTACCGAGATCGTGGAATGTATATCTCGCGTCGCAATGTAGGTGACCACCGCGGCAGCCAGGGCGACGTACACAATACGAGCGGCGAGCCTCTCGGCGAGTCGCTGCACGGGCGCCCGCGATGACTGTGCTTCCCGTACCGCGGCAACGATGCGACCATACGATGACTCCTTGCCACTTCGCTCAACCCGAATCCGCAATGCGGCTTGGGTGATGGAGCCCACATAAACCCGCGAACCGGGAGCGACAGCAACCGGCATCGACTCCCCAGTAATCCGTGACTGGTCCACATCAGCCACGCCCATTTCGACGACGCCATCAACCGGTATACGCCCACCGGGAACCACGGCGATTAGTTGACCGGCGACGACGCGGTCACGTGGTATCTCATAGACACACGACCCTCCCACCACACGAACCGTGTCCGGAAGGAATGACATCGGATTGGTCAATGCCTCCCGCCCACGATCCATAGAGAGGTCCTCCAGGATCTCGGCTGCGAGCACAAATACCGTGATGAGAAGGGAGGTCATGCGCTCTCCCACCGCTGCCGCAGAAGCGGTGGCCAGCAACATGGAAAGCTCCATGCTCATACGTCGCGCGTGCATGTCTTCCAAAGCTTCACGCACAATCGGCCAGCAGCCGAGAATCAGACCACAGCCGACCGCAGCAACGGCAATCCATCTTTGCCAGGGAGTCTGCTCGATGACCCAAACGAGAATGGTAGTTACTACAAGAGCACCCACTCGGACGAGATCACTGGTATCGATACGCGACCACAGTGATCTCTCCTGGTCATTGATGCCGCCCTCGCCGTCATTCGACTCTCTGGCACGGAAACGGGGCCAACGATCAAGCTGAGGGGTTGCCATCCGCAGGTCCTTTCAGCGACTCATTGTGGAACTCACACCTATCGCAAAAAGATCTGCGTGAGCCCCACAAGGAGTCACCGAAGGAACTCAGGAGTTCTGGCGCCCCACAAGCCATCGATCACAAGATCGATCTTGCGATCCATCCACTCGAGCTGTGCATCAATCTGGTCGACATCGGGTGCCGTTCCCAGCAGCGTACCGCCATCGGGATCCAGGTAGCGTGCCCGCATCACGTCAATTCCAGCCGTTGTACGTGGCTCGTCTGCATCGGGATCGTCGTCGAGAGGCTCCGTTCCCTCCACGACGTACACGGCCGCTTCTTCCTCTTCCAAAGCCTGCCGCGCCTCCATTGCCTCCACAACGCCGCGTGTGAAGATGACGGTGTTACCGATGAGATCGGCCGCCAACATCGCGTCTTCGCGGCTCAGACCGCCATCGACAAGGGCTCGCACGGCCCCCATCGAACGCTGTGAGAACGGGCGACCAGTTCCCGGAATCGCCTGCAGTACGCGCGCAAGGCCCGGGTACTTCGCCATAACGTTCCAGAGCCGCTTTGCGAACTCGCGGATCGCTTCATCCCACGCGGGCGGTAGATCGTCGAGATCTAGATCGTCCACCATGCGCTCCAAGCATTCCTGAAGCACATCATCACGCGAAGTAATCACGCGATACAGGGCGGGGGTCCGAACATTCAATCGCTTAGCTATCCGCGCCAACGTGAAGTCGGCGATGCCAATATCCAGTGCTACCCGAATAACATCTTCACGGGAAAAGCCAGGCTTCGGACCCGTCTTCTTACGTAATGTTGTCATGCTATAAATCGCCGTTGACCATCCGCATTTACCTCTGCCTCTGGGCGGAAGCTCGTCGGCGCTCCTCTTGGTATTAAGACTACAGCCAGTAGAGGGTATTAAACGTACTAAAACCGCAGGTGTATCGGATTCGCTGGAAGGGTAACGTTGCAGCATAGGCGGGAAATCCGCTTGACTTACCGCCAAGATTCACAGTTAAGAAGACACCAGAAATTGCGATGTTGTTTCGATCACAAAGCCATAAACATCCGATATCTGGTCAGCTGCTTTTAGGACAGTCCGCAGGGCACACCCTGCAATGGAAAAATGTAAGGTGATTCAATGTCGAATCTTCCCGCTAACACAAGAGATTCGTCTCCTCCCCTTCAACCGGAAATCCCGCAACACTAGAGAGAGACTAGCCGTCCTATACAATGCTTTAATGGGTCCTGCTCGATTTGTGTTCGCCACATCCGCTAAGACAGGGGCGCACCGCAGCTGCTGGAGGTCGCACCGCGCATACCGCTTCCACACACACCAACCTTGCACGCATTCCCCCCGTCCACACTCGACTCAGGCATCCGCGTCTGGCGCCGGTCTGGTTCGCACCTTCCCCGTGAGGCTCGTCGGGATCGACTTGCAGTAGCGGGTACCTCGATCCCACGGCGGCGTTGCGTACCCTGGCGGCGCGGACAAGCAGGGATCTACGGCTGCCCGTCCTCGAAACGATCCATGAGGCTGCGGTACATTCCTCGCAATTCATGGCCTTCGAATCGTTCATCGTCGAGTATGCGGCTCGCCAACGCCGCCTTCTCACGCGCCGTTTCGACCGACCCCTCCATGCGATACATATTGGCTAGAATCAGCAGCTGCCTGAGATAGCTCTCCTCGAAATCCACGGCAATACGCCGATACCATTCGACGCCGGCCTCCTGTAGGTCCAACGCTGTGCGAATACGGCCCACCGCCCAATACAGTCGTGCCGCTCGCGTACACCACACGGCTTCGCCCTGCGCAGCAACGTAATCGGAATCCGTCACAAGCTCGCCCGTGGGCACGCTTCCGGCCACCTGCGCGAAGAGTTCATGCAGCCGATCAAGCATCGCCTCAAGCTCGGCTATATCCTCATCTGCATGTTTGCCTGGACGGAAGGCAAGAACATCTGCACGCTCCCACAGCGCATCGATCAGTGCCTTCGTATTCTGAGCACTCTCAGCAAGACGTATGACATGAGCCCACGTGGCAATCGCGCGCGAGTGTTGATCACTGGAACGCAGAGAATTCGCCGCACTGCCGAAACAGTTGATTGCTTCGTCCACATCACCTGCCAGTTCGCGCAAGTCTCCCAGGCGTATGGCGGTTTCGGCAGCTCCGCGTTCGTCGGCGATTGCATTCAAGCCGGCCAGCATGTGCCGAAGAAGCGCCTCCACGAGTGGCGAGGCTGTCGTCAGCCCCTCCAGATAACCGATTCCGAGCTGGGCAACCTCGGCAGCTTCCAAGTTCCGCCGCAAATTGACCAAAGCGGCTGAAAGCGCCTCAGCGAATGCAGCAGCCCGCAGGTTGAATCCCGCTGCTGCACACAGATTCAGACCCTGGCGCGCATAGTCGAGCGCCGCTGCGGAGAATCCCGCTCGAACGCTGGTTACGGTCAACACCAGCAGAGCTTCCAGTCGCACTCCTAACTGCTCGCTTGAAACGGTGCGCATGGCGCCATCTGCGAGCAGCGCAGCCTCGGCATCCTGCCCTTGGTCACACAGCCTCCACGCCTGATCGATCACCGCCCAGGCGGCGTCGTCCTCACCGGTGTGGTCAACGCGTGAAGTCGGTGCAGTCGAGACGTCGGAATCAAAACACGTCAATATCGCGTTGTCCTCGCCCAGGGCCGCCCCCAGCCGCCCACGCAGTCGAACCCCTAGTTCACCCTTGGGCAGCCGATTCTCACGCCCGTAGGCCAAACGTTCCATAAGTTCCACCGCATATGCACTGCGGCGGACCGCGCCGACCTCCTCCGCACGGGCAAGCAATTGCGCGTAGTCCATATCGCGCCACGGTCCGCGAACGTCGACGGCGACGACGGGTGGTAGCGCCGTTCCTTGTGCCGGTAGCGGCGTCGGCGCCTCGTCTCCCACACGCGGTGGTGTACCGGGCTCCGTACCTCCGGAATAACGGTCCTGTGCTGCCGGTCCTGCAACGGCGCCACCCGCCGAATCCTCGGGCCGGATAGGCGGTAGTCGATGGCATCCTCACCTAGCAGCCCTGAGGCGTCGGGGATCTGTGGCGCCTCTTGTGCAAGCGGGCGTCGAGCGAGGTACCGCTCCACTGAATCCTGCCAAGCCGTCCTCGTTACCCCCGGCCTGCCGTCAAGCTGCCGCGCAATATCGCGAGCCAGTGATGTGAACCACTCCTCGGCCTGCCGCAGGGTGGGATTCGTCAGCGTTTGCCGCGGCGCGGCGTCGAGTTTGTCTCCCGGCAGCGTCACCGGCAAGACCTCGCGCTCATGATCCCCCGGCAACGCACTGACCACGTTGGCGGCGGAACAGGCCAAGCGCAGCAGGCTGATACGTCTTCCCACCTGCGGCCACCGCGGCAGATGCCTGAGCAGGATTCGGCGGGCGCGTTCCAGCCGTTCCGGCCGACCGCTGAGATACAGGTAGTCAAGGTGCTGGTAGAGCGATCCGGTCTTCTCCGCTCGTGTCTGGTAGTCGCGATACACCCGCAGATGTGCCGCCCACGCCTCCGCATCACGTCCGGTACGGAACCAGGGTTCGAGCAGCATGGATAGCATCGAGTTTGGCTGGTTGCTGCAGCGCCTCCCTTCGGCAGCGAGCGCCGCGTCTCCGACCCGTGCTGCCGCCTCCCAGTCCCCGCAGTCAATCTCGTAGTAGACCTCGTCCTCGG
This sequence comes from Actinobaculum sp. 313, assembly GCF_003073475.1. Lineage (GTDB taxonomy): Bacteria > Actinomycetota > Actinomycetes > Actinomycetales > Actinomycetaceae > Asp313. Next base: position 2,064,829 of record NZ_CP029033.1, read on the forward strand.
GGTCGCAGGCAGTGCAATCGGCGAGGCGTGTAACCGGCGCGTCCTTCCACTGCTCGTAGAAGCCCGCCGCCATCTCCATCTCGCCGAAATTCTCGTACAGGCTGTTGGCCTGGCTGTAGTACGGACGTAGCGACTCTCCCATCTGCAGATAGAACAACCGCATCTCTTCGAGAATGTCAAGGCATTGCTGACGGGCAATCTGCGGCAACTGTCGCACGGCAATCAGCACGTACTTGAAACTCCACCCATACAGGTAGAGCGAGTCGTCATCGAAGAGTTCCGGCTTCTCGCGGTACTTGTTGGTGCACCACACGAAGGGTACGAGCAGTTTCGCGAACGCTTCCGTTTCTAGATAGGCGTGGCACAGCGAGAGATTAGCGCGAAGAGCAATATGCTCCTCGCCGGCCTCTTCGGCCTGCATGGCGAGCTGAGCCCACAACTGGTTTGCCCCCGGGCCGGTTGGCGTATTCGCAGCTTCGTCCCATAGGGCGAGGAGATCCTCATGGCTGGCGGTCATGATCGTCCTTTCAACGACAGTTCGATGAGGCTGGTGAAGGTTTGGTCCGCCCAGGATCGAGCCTGCACATCCATCGGATGCTGGCCGGCCAGCAGTGCTTGCACATACAGTCCACGCACAGCCGCCTGCAGCAATTGATCGTCTTTCGCACCGGCTAGCTGGTTGATCACGGGCGAGCGGGCATTGAGAACAAGCAGTGGTCGGCGAGAGTCGCCAAAGGGATCGGCCGCATCAAGCAGGGCTCCCCATACTCCCTCCGCCCGGTCACGCACCGCTTCCGCGAGCGCCTGCCCTGCAATCTCGGCGTCGGGAAGAAAAAGTACCGACAGGGATACGGGCGCGAATGCGCGTAACACCACCTCCACGCCGGCCGGGTCGAGGGCCGTTTGAGCCGCTGCGAGGGCCGGACGCATACGCTGCCGCGTATCCTCCGGCGGTGCGACGAGAACGCCGAGTACCTCCGCGGGCTCCAGTTCACCGATAGCCCTCTCCGGGTTGTCAAGCGCGAATTGAGCCACCAGATCGGCGTCGAAGGCGTAACCGCAGTTGACGATGCATAACCCATTGGCACGCGCAACCGGCTCCAAGGACCGGAAGCGGCTGGCAGTGCGCGTGTACCGGAATGCTCCGAAGCGCTCCAACACCTGCGTGAATGTTTGCTCTCCTAGAGAAGTTACGAAGGGTACTGTTCGTGCTACCATCTCGCGAGTGGGTGCATCGGAAACCGCCATGGCCTTCAGTCCGCTGACGTGGACGGCGATGAACTCGGAGAAGAGCTTCGGGTCCGTCGTCGAGAGCCTCGTCAACCAGGTACGAATCTGTTCGCCGAGTGCTTCGCGTGTCGTGGCCAGTAAGTCGTCGTCGAACAACCCCTCCCGCGAGGCCGTGGGATGTAGATGTTCGGCATCGATTACGACTCGTGCGAAATACGCCCATTCGGGCAACAGCTCGGTGATGCGTGAGCCAAGCAACATGCGCCGCAGATAGACCCGGTGACGCGTCTCCTGGCCGGGATGAGCGCCGGTCGGCAGGATGAAGGCGCGACCCTTGACGCCGGCCTCCGGAACCTCCACCGGCACAACGGCGAAGGGATGGAAGCCGAAGTTTGCGGCGCACCAGCTGACGGCGCCCGCGCTGTTCTCCTCCCACGGCGCACGACGAGCGGTTAACACCTGCGATTGTCCTTCGGCGCGTAGCTCAACCGGGATCGGCAGGAACTCACCGTATTCGGTTATAAGCCGGGACAGCGAGGAGAAGGTGAAGGGATCCTCACCGGGCAGGGAATGTAGAAGCATCTCGGTTCCCGGTTCGGTCAACGGCTCGACGGCGGTGGTGACAACCCAGGTTCCGTTGGATCTTCCCTCCCACTGGATGGTCCGAGCGTCCCGGTCGGCGGCGGAGCGCGAACGTACGGTGATCGTATCGGAGACCATGAAACACGACAGCAGCCCGATACCGAACTGCCCGAGGAAGTCTGTACGAGCCATTCCGAACTCATCGCGTTTTGAGGTCGCCCCGATGGTTGCCAGTAGCTCAGCCGCCTCGTCGGTCGTCAGCCCGATTCCGGTATCACGGATGCGTAGGATCTGGCCCTCGGCACTGAAGGTTATCCGCGCCGGGCACGACGGATCGATACCACGCCGGGCAGTGATGGCGTCGACGCCATTTTGTAGCAGCTCACGGACGAATACCCGGGGGCCCGAGTACAGATTGCGGCTGAGAAGCTCTACCAAACCGGCGAGGTCGACCTGGAAATTCTGGGAGGCCGGCGTGTGCGGAGACTCAGGAATCTGCTGCAGATCAGACATTGGCTTGCGGCTCCTGCCCCCGTTCAAAGCCCTCGACCAGTTCTGTGCACGCGGCCAGTGTGGGTTGCAGATACTCGCGCAGCTGCACGTCACTCATTCCCTCACCGATGAAGACGGTGGACGAGGCTCGCACGCACACACGCGCTTCGTCGTCGTAAGCAGGTAGTAGCCGTACCACATGTGGAATGTCCGGATCCCCGTTGAACGTATTCAGCTGCCCGGCGAATTCACCAACGATTTCACCCGAAAAACGCGCGGAGCCCACGTGATTGAGTTCCAGGAAGTTGCCGTTATTCACACTCCATATCTCGATGTCGCGGCCATCGCGCGAAGCGGTGATCGGGTACTCCGATCCCTCTTCAGCCGTGACCTCCCAACCCAACTGCTCTATCATGGAGCGCAACCGCGCCAGATCCACAGGCGCGACGGCATCTTCCGGGCCAACCTGCCGGAACCATTCCAGGTTCTCGTTTGCACTCTCGTTCACATTCTCGTTCGCCATACCCGACCTCCGGCCACTCGCTACTCTTCCGTTCCTGTGCCGCGCTCCGTACCGTCGCGACGCTCCGCCACGATCTCGGCGATCCGCTGATCGTGCTCGGTCACGGTGGACGCACAGATATCAATCGCGCGGCGTACGAGACTCAATAGCTGCACATCGGTTGCACCGGCACTGATCACTGCATCGAAGGACGCCTTTATGCGGCAACCATCAGCAACTCTCTCCACACTGCATGCCGCCAGCAGCCCAGCTGCGCCGGGACCGGCAACGAGTTCAAGCGCCGATGCACAATCACGCGCATCGGTGTAATGAACCGTCGATATCGCGGTGACGGCGAGTATCTTCTCCCGACGGCGCACTTCTGTGACTACATCGGAGTAACTGCGCCGCAGAATATCGCCGTCACGGCGCACTGCTCCATCGTTAGGGCGAAGCAATGACTCTATGCGATCCAGAGTCACTGACGGTAAAGACATAGCGAGCCTTTCACTGCTGTCCGGCGATGAACTACCTCGGCCGCCCGGCCGCCTGGGTGACATGCCACGCGTAGATAATCTACCTCGCGCAGATATAGGCCATTGTACCAGTTCTGGAGACAGGTTCGGCCGTCTATGGGTCAGGCTCCCTGCGCCGTTTGTTCCGGGGAAGGCGAAGGGGCCGGTCCTTTCGGGTCGGCCCCTTGATTCAGTGGCGGGGGGAGGATTTGAACCTCCGACCTCCGGGTTTGGAGCTTTCGCCGTATACCGGGATGCTGGCGGTGGTTGGGTGTTGGTTGCGTGAGGCCTGCCACCTGTTGATCGTGGGTGTTCTGACGGAATCGTTGATCGCAGAATGTGGGCATGCGCTCACTACATTCACCTTGGGTTTGGCAGGCTCCTCCGGAGTGGGAGACGGCGTTGGATGCGTGGGAGTTATTCCTGCGTGCTGGCGGTCGGTCTGAAAGTACTATTGTCACGCGTTTGCGTCATATCCGGACGTTTGCGCGTGCTTGTGGGCTGGCTCCTGAGGAGGTGACGGAGGAGCAGTTGTTGCGGTGGGTAGGTGCGCAGCGTTGGGCGCCTGAGACCCGGCATTCTATGTATGTCTCACTGCGTGGTTTCTTTGGTTGTGTTTCGCGTATGTGGGGTTGGGAGAATCCTGCGGCCAGTTTGCCGATGGTGCGCCGATCAATTCCTTTGGCGCGTCCGGCGCCTGAGGAGGTTTTGGCGGAGGCGTTGGCTCATACGGATTTGCGTGTTGGGATGATTATTCGTATGGCGGCGTGTATGGGTTTGCGGTGTTGTGAGATCGCACGGGCTCATCGGCGGGATCTTACGCATGATTTGTTCGGTCCGGTGCTGCTTGTGCGGGGTAAGGGTGGTCGTCATCGGCCTGTTCCGATGCCGGCGGATATTTACGAGGATTTTGTGCGTATCACAGATCGTACAGGTGGCTGGTTGTTTCCCGGGAAGATTGACGGGCACTTGTCGTCGCGGTGGGTGTCAAAGCTTGGGGCTCGGGTTTTGCCGTCTCCGTGGACGATGCATACTCTTCGGCATCGGTTTGGTACTCGTGCGTACGCTGTGGATCACGATATCGTCGCTGTACAACTCCTTCTGGGGCATTCCCAGCTCACGACGACTCAGCGCTATGTGCTGCCGGCGCAGGAGGCCCTGCGTCGCGCGGTTGACGGGGCTGCTTAGGCCTGTTTTGTGTCGGTGGTGCGCTGTATTCTGGGAGTGGCTCCCTTGGGCTGGACCAGAGCTCTCACAAATTGTAACTTTGCTGAGTTCTGTGTCGGTGAGGGGAGGTGAGGTCGATGGGTAAGCGGAAACGCGAGACGTCGGGTGAGGAAAAAGCCCGGATACTGCGCGCCGTGCTTAGGATCGCGCAGCTCCAGGCTTTTAACCTTGCTATTGCCATCGTGGCACTGCTGATAGCACTGCTGCGATAGCAACTCACACTGGGTACACGGTTACGAGCTGTGTACCCAGTCCCATTATGCCAGGCGTGTATCGGCGTGCACAAGGGCGTGTGCCGACTGCTGGCCATGTTTGGCATTGTTTTCCATTACCCCTTACCTGCTCTCTTCCTGGGCCGTTGGGAGCGTAGTGTCAACCCGTAGGGCGGTCTATCGGTGATGTACGGCATGCCGCGTAGCGGTGTGGCGTACATCAGGGATAGGCCGGTCCCAGCCGGAGGGTGGGACTTGCGCGGAGCACGGCGCGGGCCATAATGCGGCAGGGGGAATGGAAAATAGCTACGTGACTACTGTCGTGTCTCGCTGGTGGTTGGTAGGCCGTGCACACCTGCCGCGCGGGATCGTGGCAGGTGTGTGCGGGTGGTTGTTGGGGTCCCGCTGTCCACGTGTGGGCCGGTGGGGCGCTCCGGGCGCCCGGGCGGTCCACAGGTGGGCAGGGGGCTGCCTGGGTGAGCACGTGCGGACTATATCGGGCGAGGATCGGCCTGCGTGAGGCCTGTGGTGTGGGGTCTCGTGATTGTGACGTAGTTGTGGCCCCCGGGGTTTGTCCCCGGGGGCCACGTGCCCGTCCGCGCCTCATGCGGTACGTCGGATGTTGGCGAGTTTGTCGGGGCGGTAGCCGGTCCAGGTCTCGGTCGGTGTCACGATAACGGGGAGCTGCTGGCAGCCCGCGCTGATGAGTTGGTCGCGGTGCGCGGCAGCGTCGAGCTCGCGGTAGGTGATGCCTCGGCGGTCGAGTGCGCGTTTGGTGAGGTGGCAGGCTTGGCAGCTGGTGGTGGTGTAGATCGTGATGGTCATGATGTCTCCTTCCCTGGTGGGTGTTTGATGGTGCCGCTGGGCCGGGTGGGAGGGAGCCTGTCAAGCCGGATGGCGGGGTGATCTGTCGCATGCCGCGTAGCGGTGTGGGACAGATCAGGCCGACAGGCTTGACGGGCGAGTGGACGCCCGGCAGGCTCCATGGTCAAACACCCGCGGAAGGAGCACATGCCGTCGTCACGCTCACTACTGGCGCGTGGGCCTGGCCGCCTCACCAGGCGTCGTCTGGCGGTGGGGGCGGTGGTGGTGTTTGCTCGGCCGGGCCATCCTCGCCGCTTCGCGGCGTCCGCCGTGGTGCGACGTTGGCCGCTGGTGTGCGGCGTGGGTTGGCGGGTGTCGCTTGTGGGGCTTGGGCGATGTGGGTGCGGTAGATGGTGGTGTCGGCGTGGTGGTGGTGGAGGGTGTCGGCGGGAGTTTCGTCATGATGATGGCGGTACCGGCGGGCAGGTCGCGCAGCTCGTTTGGGTGGATGATGTATTCGTCGACTTGGCGGAGGCTGCCGACGCCGGAGGCGGCGTGCAGCCCGCCGAGGGGGTCCCAGTCGTCGGTGGTTTGTATGGTTTCCTTCCATCCGGCTCTTGTGCCGATGTCGTGCGCGATGGATTCGGCGACGTCGCCGCGGGTTTGCCGCATGACGATCCAGAGGTTCGCGTTGGTGCGTACGGTGCCGGCGAATTGTGCGCTGACGGCGGTGAGGTCGGAGTCGAGGTCTTGGGTGGCGAGGACGACGGCGCCGCCGGCGGAGCGTGCCCGGGCGTAGAGGTCGGAGACTTTGGGGCTGGCGAGGGCGCCGAACTCGTCGAGGACGATGGGGCAGAGCCCGGCCCATCCGACAGGCAGGTGTGGCAGGGTTGCGGTGAGGTCGTGGATGGCGAGTCTGCCGAGTGCGCGTGCGGATTCGGGAGAGCCGGCCGAGTCGAGCGAGAAGCAGATGAGGGCGCCGTCGGCGATGGCGGTGCGGAGTGTGAGGCCGGGTGTGCCGAGGATGGCGCCGATGGTGGTGTCGGTGATAGTGATGAGCCGGTCTCGTGCGTCACCGGCGTCTTTCTCGGCGCTGGAGGCTTTGAGGTCGGTGAGGTATCGGCTGATGATCTGAGCGGTTGGTGGGGTGACGTCGGGCAGGATGAGGCGAAGCTCGGCGGTGGAGCAGAGACGGGCGAGGTTGGGCAGGTTGACTGTCCAGGGGCGTCCTGGGCTTAGGAGGACCTGGTTGTCGGCGAGGTCGACGAGCGTCCGGGAGGCGACTTGGATGAGTCGCCGGGAGAGGGTGGCATAGTGCTGGTTGAGACTGGTGTCATGTGCGAAGAGGACTTCGTACACGGCGTCGGCGATCTCGTCGGCGGTGCGGCCGGCGAGGGGGTTGTATCCGCTGGTCGAGGTGGCCGGGTTGACGGTGATGCGGTGGTAGGGGCGGCCGAGTTCGGCCGCCTGGGCTTGCATCCATGCGGCGAGGTCCGGGTCGGCTTTCATGTCGATGACGACGGCCGGGATGTGCAGTGCACGGGCTGCTGGTTGTGCGCAGGTCGCCCAGAGGAGACGCTTGAGGGCCTCCGTTTTGCCGACGCCGGTCGGGCCGATGACGAGTGCGTGGGTCCGGATGACACTGGCGGGTATGGTGACGGGCCTGGCGGTGGTGGCGTCGATGCCGAGGGGCAGGGTGAGCTGGTCTGGCGTCGGGGCGGGTTTGGCGTGTGCGATGGTTTTGTCGAGGCGGTGTTTGGCGGCGGTGATCGCACGTGTGCTGGCGGCGGTCGGCGTGGCGGTGGTCTGCCAGGTTTTCCTGTAGCGGTCGCGCCAGGCGAGATAGATGCCGGCGGCCGTTAGGCCGAGGCAGGCGGCGAAGGGGACCTGGCCGGCCGCCCAGGTCGGCCAGGTGGTGGAGGCGAGCGTGGCGACCGCGGTCAGGTCGAGCGGCGGGGTCCGCAGCGTGTCAATGACCTCGGTCCATGGGGCGGCGTAGGCGGTTGGCCAGCCGAGGAGGACCCCGAGCATACTGGTGGCCAGGCCAACGATGAGGAGGTGCCAGCCGCGGATTTTGTCCCGGCCGGCCCACCGGACGGCGGCGACGATGACGAGGGTTATTGCTGTGGCGATGATGTTGGTTAATGCGGTGATGAGGATGATGCCGCGGCGAATGGCGCGGGCATCGCTTGGCGGTGCCGCGTCGCGGGTCATCCGGAGTTTCGGTGTCGGGATACTCATGGCATTTCTCAGATCGTGTCTGTGAGGTTTCGGGTGATGATTTGGCGGCCGTATCCGGATTCCCAGAGCCGGTCATTAACCGTGGTGGCAGCTTCGTTGATAAGCGTGCTGGTTTGCGGTGTGGTGTAGTAAACGCCTCCGGTGTAATCCGCGTGGTGGCCGTAGGCCAGCATGAGCAGGCGGAGCCTTTGTTTGTTTTTTCGGGTCCATTCGACCTCGTGGCCCCACCGGCCGTTTGGCCCGACGGTGATAATGTCGGGCCAGGCATAGTCGGCTTTTCCGGATTGCCGAGTGATGGGGATGGCCCACGGATTATTCTCCGCATCGGGGCATTCGGAGCGCGCCTCGCGCTCAGTGATGATCCGCTCGACGAGAGGGTGCTCTCGGAGTGTGAGGTAGAGGTGGACGATCGCCAGATCATGCTCATATTCGGCGAGCTTGACTCCCCCTTTCCCGCCTTCAACATCCAGTGCGTGTGCACCGGCCTCGGTGAGCCAATGGACCCAGGTTCGGCCGAGCACCATTTGCCGATCGATGAGCCCGTCCTCGCGGAGCCGTTTGAGGACACGTGACGTCATTGGGGCGCGGGACGTGTTGGACACGTGCGGGAATACTTCTCGGCCAATAATCGCTGCTGGCACGAAACGGAATTTCGCCAGCAATTCCAAGGTTGTATAGATCGCATTAGTACTCATCAGGCACCTTCTTTTCGGGACCACTCATGTACGTGAGGTTTAGGTACGTTCTGGACCATTCCAGCCCACTGTTCCTTTTCCCTGTTCTTCTTGTTTTGCCTTGACACCCCACCCAGCGTTACCTTTCCAAGGTCACACGCTTGACCACCCTCTCTCGGAGTCGTAGACGTAGGGGGAGGGTGGTCAAGCGTGTGACCGCCACTTTTGTGTGGAATCACGCTGGGTGGGGTGTCAAGGCTACTTGTGACCGTGTGAACGGGCGTATGAACAGGGAAATTGTGTGTGGTGTGGTGGGCTGGAATGGTCATGGGAGGCTCCTTAGTCGGCCGAGTGTGCGTGGGTGTAGGCGTTGATTATGTCGGCGGGTAGTTTGCCGGATTCGGCGACGGTGTAGCCGTTGTTTCGTGCCCATTCGCGGATTGTTTTCCGGCTGGTTTGTGCCGCGTTTCGCGTCGTTTGCGGAGCTGGTTTACGGGTCCGTCGTGCGTGGTTGATGAACGGGTTGAGGGCGTCGGTTAGTCGCTGCCGGTTCTCGGGGCCTAGGTCGATTTCGTAGGACTGTTTTCCGAGCGCGAATGTGATGGTTTGGACGTCGTTTGTGGTGGCGTCGATGCCGTCGATGAGGACTGTTTTCTGCATTGTTTCCTCCGGTGTTTCCGCAGTGTTAGATGGTTGTGTATCCGAGGTTGATGAGGATGATGCCGTACAGGCTCCACACGGTGATAATCGCCGCGATTGAGGCGGCCCATGACCAGCCGATTGTGCGCAGCAGTGAGTGCCGGTCCTGGTGGTAAAAGAGCGCAAAGAGGATGGGCGCAGTGATCGCTGTCAGTGCGACGCCGGAAGCGATATAGGGTAGGGCGCGTAACGCGATTCCGCTGGTATCTATCCGGGTGACGTAATGGCACATCGCGAGAATCATGGCGGCCGCCGCCGTGAGCGATGCGGCGCGTTTAAGAGCGTAGATATCAACGGGTTTCGGTCTCATTGGTCTTGTCCTTCGTGTGGGGCGCGTAGGTGGTGAGGATGGCGTGCGTGATGACTTCTGCGTAGGTGGTTTCACGTGCATATTTCTCTCGCCGGATGATCTGGTAGACCTCGTCCGGGATGGTGATATTGATGGCGCGCCACGTGCCACTCTCACGGGCGAATGAGCGGGGATTAGTCATCGAACGGTTCCTTCCTATTAATTGGTGGGTAGTCGGACAGCGATATCAAGGATGGGATCGGAGGTTGCGTAGCGGGACAGGTCGGTGATTGCGACGCCTCGGCCGGGGCTGGAATCCATGACCTGCCCGTCGCCCATGTAAATGCCGACGTGCGTCACAAAATCGATGGATGGTGACACGGCGGCGGATTGGAAGAACACGAGGTCTCCGGGTCTGGCGTCGGCCAGCGGGATCTGCTGTCCGCCGTATGCCTCGGCGCGCATCATGCTCGCCTCACACTTCGCGGTGGCGAGTGGATGGCCGGGGGTGTACATGGGCAGGGTGATGCCGAGCGCGTCACGGACGGCAGTTTGGACGAAGGTGCAGCAGTCCATGCCGCCGGCGCCTTCGCCGCGGTAGGGGCGGCCGAGGTAGGGGCGGCCGGCCTCGACGACGGCCTCCTGTCCGCTGCCAGCGGCTGCGGTAGGGGCTTGATAGGTAGGGATCAGAGCGTGGATGCGGCTGATGTATCGGGTCGTCTCGGCGAAGCGTGGCACGCCGCCGGCGGCTTGAACGTTGCCTAGGCCGGCATTATAGGCGGCCAGGGTCAGGTCGAGAGTTGAGCCGGAGATAGTGCCCTCGGCGCGTAGAGCGAGCACGCTGGTACGCAGGCGGCACATGTAGTGCCCTTGAGACCAGATCGCATCCGCAGGATTCCATATATCGACATGGCCGTCGCCGTCGCCATCCATACCGTGGGAGGCCCACGTGCCGGGCATGAACTGGGAGATTCCTTGGGCGCCGGCAGGGCTGGTCGCTTCGGGCCGCCAGCCGGACTCCTGCTCGATCTGCGCGGCGATCACCGCTGGGGTGACGTCGTCGCAGATCTGGCCGGCGCGCAGGACGATGTCGCGGTACTCGGCCGACACCTTGTCGGACAGGCCGTGACCGGTCACGGCAGCGGCCTGTTGGCCGGTCGTGTCATTGGACTCGGCGCCACCGACCACGATGATGGGCAGCATGATGAGCGCGCCGAACGCCACCATGGTGACCAGGAGGCCGCCGGCGGCGCTGAGGGCGAGCCTGTTGCGGATCACGGTGCTGTCTCCCAGCTCGCGACCCGCCAGCCGTCCTCAGTCGCTTCCGCAGTGATCGCACCGGTGACCTGGTGGCCGGTGTTGGTGGTGATCTGTGCGGTGGCACTCCACGTGCCGGCCGACGTGTCGGTGACGTCGGTGTACTCGATGCCGGCAATCGCGCCGTCGACGGGTGCGTGGAGCTCCGGGTACTCGATGAGCTCGTAGCGCACCTGGTCGGTCGCGATGTCGGCGAGCTGGTCGTCAACCTCCCACCAATCCGCAGACTGATAGATGAGGCGCAAGAACTCGTCAGCGACGGCCGGGCCCCGCTGAGCGATCTCAGGCACTGGCGCGGTCTCGGTGACATAGGACCAGGTCGGCACCGCACTCGGCTCACCCGTCGCGTCCGTGCGTATGGTGGTGGCAGTCGCTGAGTCCGGCACCTGGCTACTCGTGGGGTGTACCCACAGCCACGCGATGACAGCGACCACCATGCCCACGACGACGACAGCAACGAGGACACGTCCCCACATCACCGGGAGCCGGCGCGCGCGGTCAGGGCCGCCGTGGCGGCGTGACGCTGGAATGTCAGGCACACCATCGGCCAGCAGGCCGTCCCATTTGTCAGTCATTGCTGCGCCTCCTCCGCAACAGTGTCAGTCGTTCGGCCGGCTGCGGGTCGCCGCCGGTCATCCCTGGCAGTTCACGCCGCGGCGCGGATGCTGCCACGGTAGACGTGTTGGCGGGCTGGGCTGGCGGCGTGGCTGCTGGCTGTGGCCGCATGGCGGCGGGTTCGGGCCGATTCGCCGATGGGGCCGGCTGCGCCGAGCGCGTTGCGGGCTCGCCCGCCTCGGCCGTCGGTTGCCTCCGGGCTGGTAGTTCCCGGGGTGCGGGCGCTGGCGGGCCGGGCTGTGGAGCATTCGCACCCGCAGCCGACCGCCCGTCCACACCCGGTACCGTGGGCTCGTTATCTGTGGTCGTGCCTGGCGGGGTTTGTGGGATGCGGCGCGGCGCGGCGGCCGTCTCACTTGTAACCGGCGTGGCGGTGGCCGGGCCTGCGGTCAGGCGCGGTGACGCGACGACGGCGGGCACCGGCTCCGTATCCCGGGTCCCGGTCCGGCGACGCCGTCCGGGCCTGGTTGGTCCGGCCGGCCGATGCGGCTGCGGCCTGTCGATCACGCGGTGGGGCCGCGGAGCTCCGCCGGTCGTCGTGCCACTGCTGGCGGTACTGTCAGCCGATGCCTCGCTGCCCGTGTCGGGCCTGGTGGCGTGCCGACCGGGTCGGCGGGGTCGGATACGGCGGCCGAGCATGCTCATGGCCGCTCCCGTGCCGAGCATGGACAGCAGACCAGTCGAGCCCACGCCCAGAATCTCCCGCAGGTGACGGACGAGCAACAGGGATGCGATGGAGGCGATGATGGTCAGTAGCGCGGAGACTCCCCACCCGTAGTCGCCAGTGAGGCGCATGGTGGTCATGGCCACGAGCATGGTCACCATGAGAATCAGGTTCGCGACGAAGCTCATGAAGACGAAGCTGAAGAGCTTCTCGGCCCAGGTCATGCCCCATTGGCGTGGGCGGCCCGGAATGACCCACAGGAGGGCGAAGAACACGCCGACAACGAGCAACATGAGGGCGAGCATGGAGTAGAGGAGCACGGTGGCGTTGAGGAAGATGACCAGCCCGCAGAAGAGGCAGGCGACCAGGAGCGCCGGCAGCATGATCGCTAGGCGTGTGGCGCCGTCCTGCCCGGTGGTCATCTGCCACGCATCCGACTTGTCGCCACCCATGGCACGCTTGAAGTCGTCACTGTCGATGAATTTCACGCGGTCGTCTCCGCTGCGGCTGAGGACCTCCTCGCCGTAGTCCTGGCAGGTGCGCAGGCTGCCGAACTCCGCGATACACCACGGCATCGCGACGTAGGTTCGCCAGATCGCATCTGCTTGGCGGCGCTGCGCGTTCACTGTCTCATCGGACCCATAGGTCGGTGTCGGCCCGGTAAACGGGCTGTCAAGGTCGGTCACTGCCGCCTCTGCCGCTTTGGCGGTGGTCTCAGCACCGGCCTGTCGGATGGCGGTCATGGTCCCGGTCCATAGCTCCGGGACCACGGCAAGGGACATGCCGATTACGCCAGCCAGGACAAGGGCGCCGAACTGACGCAGGGCATCTCCTGTGCCCACTCCGAGCTTGGCGAGGACAAGGACGGCACCGATGGCCAAACAGGTCGGCAGCAGCCAGTCGATCGCGGTGGTGGCCACCGCGCGGACCATCTCGGTGATATCACTGGAGAGCATGCCGAACATGTCGAAGTGCGCCATCTGGTAGGAGAAGGCGATCGCCGCGCGCGTGACCGCCTTCGTGCCACCGAGCAGCACGTTGGTGATGCCGTTGAGGACCGGGTCAACAGTATTGTCGACGACGTGGGTCCAGCCGGTGGATTTCCAGTCGGTGACCCAGGCGCCATCCGGATATGCCTCAAATAGGGTCGGATCCTGCCCCTGCCTCATGTCCGGCACGCTGAACAGGGATCCGACACCGTCGGGCTGGTAGACGGTCGGGTCGACCTCGGGGTCATCGGCCAGCGCGCTACTGGCCGGCAGGAGCACGGCTCCAAGGATGAGCAGCAGGCCTGCCAGGGCGCCGCGACGGCCTAGCCGTCGTACTGGTAGCGCCATCGTCCCCCCTGGTAGTAGAAAGTGTCAGTGGTCTCAACAGTTGTCAGTGAGTCTCGTCCATGCCACTGCCAGCGGACGGTGGCCTTATCTCCATCGATGACGACAGAGTCGATGGAGGCGAGCTCATACCATGTCGAGTTGGATGTGTATTCGTAGGGCGGCTCACAATCCGCGCGGCTCGCGTATTCTGCCGTGTAAATCGTGGTACATATGAGCTCCTGTTGTTCGGCGGTGCGGTCACCGTGTACAGCGACCTCGACATATTCGGTCAGCGCGGCTCGTACACCGTCCTCGGTCTTGTCGGCCGCGGTTGGCTCGTGAGAGCACGCGCTGAGGAGCGCGGCGGTGATCGCGGCTGCGGAGATGAGGCGGGCTGTTAGTGTGGTGGTCATGCTGCTTCCTTCCGTGCATGTGTCGGATCAGTGGACAGCAGATCAGCTACCCGGCTATTCGGGTAGGCGATCTGCACGGAGGCAACCCTGCGCCGTGGATCGCGCATATAGCAGTGACCTGACCATTTAGCACCGGTGTGTGGGTCGACGGACACGTCCCTGACAGCAATCCGGGCCGCCTCTGTTGGCTCTAATCCGAGGAGCTTGGCCAAGGCGGTCTGCTGCGCCTCGGTGTCCTGACTGAAGGCCATCACGGCGACGAGCTGCTCCATGATTCCATCATGGTCCGCGATGCTCGCCGTGTCCTGCGTGTCGACAACCAGTGTTTGGCCCATTGCACGGCCCATACGCGCCGTCCTGTCCAAAAAGGCGGCGCCTTCGCGGGTCGCGGTCAGCATATGCGCCTCAGGAAGGCACACCATTTTTCGCTGATCCCGGAGGGTTTGCCGGGAGCCGATCTGGGTGAGCCAGGCGAGCAGTCCGCGAATGACGGCGGCCTGGACGCGCTCACTGGTGGACCAGTCGGCCGGCGGAGTATCTGCGGCCGGTGGTACCATGCCGGGACAGCGGATGAGGTGGATGCCGGGCCCGGTGCCCAGCAGGGCTCCACCGTCAGCCCGGCCAACAATTGCGCTCCCGTAGATGTCGCTGCGCCAGGCGGTCAGTTCGCCGGCGATCCGCTGCGCCGTGTCATCGGCGGATGCGGCCATGATGTTGATGAGGCGTGCGGTGGAGCGCTCCTCTCCGGACTCGACGAGCCGGGCGATGTGCTCCATGAGCACGGGCTGGGCCCGCACGCGAAGAGCTTCCGAGATGAGCAGCATCAGCTGTCCATGCGACGCCGAGAGGGCCTCCTCAGGGGTCGAGAGGCGTAGAAGGTCTGCTGCGCCGGCGAATCGCCCGTCGACGGCCACAGCGTCAGCTGGGATACCGTACTCGGCCGCACAGGCCACGATCCCACCGTACTGGTTGTCGAGGTCTCCCTTGAGGTCGAGGAGCGGCACCCAGGCTCCTTCGTCGGCCGCGTCCAACGCGAGCAGCTGCATCGCGGTGGTTTTACCGCGGCCGCCCTTGCCGACGATGGCGATGGTTGATGTGTCGCCCCGCCGGGGTGCCTCGGTCGGGTGCAGGCGCACGATTGAGGCGGTCGCTCCGGTGGTATAACCGATAGCCGGCCCGACATCATCGCCGACGACACTGCCGCCCCAGAACCACGAGCCGAAGAAGGCGGGGCATCCATGACGTGTGATAGGTCTCCGGTGCGGACCTGGTCGCACGGCATCGTCTGCATCCACGCCTCCCGCTGCTGGTCTGCCAGCACGTCCACCGTGATGCCGTACTCGGCATAGTGTGCCTGGAGCGCTGTCACGCTGGCCTCCAGGGCCTCCCGAGACGCCTCAGTGACGGAGATGATGCAGCTGGCGTGGACGAGTTCGACGCGGCCGCGCTGGATTTCTGCGGCCAGCTGCTCCATCTCCGCCTCCGCCATCGCAATATTGAGATCAGTCTCCCCGGCGCTGGAGCGTGACGCTTCGCGCCGCTGTTCTTTGGCGGATTTACGGACTTTCTCGACCTTGCCGAGCCCTGCCGCGGACGTCAACACTTCGAAGCGTACGTCGGCCTGCGGGTAGATACGGACCTCATCCGGCTCCCCCTCGATACCTCGCCGGGATACACGCGACAGGGTCAGCAGCCACTCCCCGTTACCCGGCACCTCGAGCTTTTCGGGAAACTCGCTCAATGCGAGGAGCGTCGTGTAGGCGGTCTCGGTGCCGTCGGCACCATAGTGGCGTATGTGGTCTGGCCACGGGATTGCGCGGCCCCGGGTCAGCCGCGCGAGCCGGGCACCGGTGACGGTGCCCTCGCCGGCCAATGGTCGCATGGTGCGATATTGGTCGTGTGCGAGCATCCACGCCAGGGTCTCCACCGGTGCGGGCCGCGCCCGCAGCGGTGTGTCCTGCAGCATGCGGGCGAACTGCCTCATCGTCCGGTCCAGACTCGCCAGCTCCCGCCGCGGAATCGCGCGTGCATCACCACCAACCCAGTCAGTCGCCCGGCGCAACGCTTGCAAGACGGCGGCCGTGTGGCGGTCCTCGATGTCGATGCCGAGCAGGACGTGCCGCTCAGCCAGGCCAAGATCGCTAATCCCTTGGCGCCGGGCCTGCGCCCACGGGGTCATCTCATGGCCGGGCGTATAGGTGGCGCCGTCGATGCGTCCCCACATGATCCGCAACTGACAGGCACGGTCGCCAAGGATACGCTGTGCGGCCGTAATGACGCGGCCTGCCTCGTCAGCCCTCTCCTGGACGGTCAGCATCTGCGAGGACGCGGCCGAAACGGTGAACCACGCCTGTGCTCGATCGTCCGAGACGATCAGCCCATCAGACAGGAGCCTGTAGTGCGGCAGCGGCACAGACAGTGCCTCAGGAATACCAAATGTGCGGCTCAGCGATTGCAGAATACCCATCTAGCTAGTCCTCTCGTAGTGGTGTCATAGCGTCGAAGCCGAGCACGCGCACGCGCTGCCCGATCCTGACGGTCGGTCCTGGCCCGACGGGCCGTGAGGCGGCCGCCTGTGGCGTCCACGGGTCCCAATCACGTGCCCGTGACCCGAATGTGCGTCGCCACCAGGTCAACGTGATCCGCTCCCGTATGTGCAGCAGGTCGTGGCGTCTGCGCGTCACGCCGCCATTGATGACGCCGGCGTGGCCGATCAGGATATACCGTGCCCTGAGCACCCACATCGTGATGCGCCTCCTGCGTGGGATCAGCCCGGACGGCGAAAAGCCGAACCACGCGATAACTCCTGGCACAGCCACGTAGAAGATGAACGTGCGGCGACTTGGTGGTCCGACGACCAAGGTCAGTAACCCTGCCCAGACGATGACGATCACCGCGCAGATAACGGCGGGGCGGCGTGGTACCCCTTCACCCAGGTCCCAGCCCAAGACCGAATGTTGACGAGTCTCAAAGCTGAACGCCCGTGTGAGCACTCGTCCGGTCATGATGGCAAGATTGATGAGGCGACGGCCTTAAGCAGGCCCACCGCTGTATCCGGCATAAACACGAACAGGGCCGCTATGACGGCTCCCACGAATAGGCCGACCATTTTGCCCCACTCCGAGCGTGCTAATGCGCCAACAAAAAAGACAGCCAAGATCGCGATGAGCGCTGTACCTGCCAACGTGAGAATCCAGTCTTTAATTGCATCGCCGGTGTAATCTGCTAGCGACATAAGAATCCCTCCAATGTGTTATGAGATATTGGTGACTTGCCAACGGTCTGCACCGTCGGAGGTCGTCACGCGAGTGATCTCGACCTGATAGGTCGACGTGATGGTGGCCTGACCGATGGTCAAGCGCACAGTGGCTGTCCCGGAGCGCGTATCGCCGCTGCCCGCGGTCACGGTCCAGGCGGTTAGTTCGGCCGCCGCCAGGCCCGCCGGTGGCGTCGGAATCTCAACACCCGGTGCGGTCACCCCGGTCGCGTCCCCGCTGGCCCACGCGGTAAAGAAGCGGTCGACGTCGCTGCGGGTCTCGCCGGTCAGGGTGCGGTCCTCCTCGACGAGCGGTACGGCTGGTAGGCGGGCCGGGTCGGGCACGCCGACGAGCTTGGGCTCGGCGCGCACACTAGCCCGGCCATCCACGAGCTGCATCGGCACGAGGACGCCGACCCAGCCGGCCGGGCCATCCTCGCCACCGGCGACATAGACCGCGACGGTAACATCGATCACGTCCTCGTCCACGACCTCGGTCGCCACCACGTAGGTCGATCCGCGCGTCTCCAGACCGCCCTCACCGCTCCAGCCTGCAGTGCCGGGCTCGTCCCACGCCCGTGACAGGCGGGAGGCGCGCGAGGATGGATCATCCAGGGTCATCCAGGCCCGGGCAACATACTCCGCAGTGGACGCCACGGCCGCTGCGTCCGGCTCACTGGCCTCGATGGTCTGTGGCGCTGCCACGGTCGCCGTCGGGCCTGCTACTGCTGATCGCACCCCGAGACCAGCTAGCAGGACCAGCGCGCCAGCTATGATCACGCGCAGCGCCGTGCGCATGCGCACATGGTTCCGTGGCAACTCCACACTCTGCCAGGCCGCCTCAGCATCTGGCGCCGTGCTGGTCCCGGGCTCGGCGGCAGGTTCTGGCTCAGTCGGCTGGCGCCGGAGGCGTATCCCACGCATGCGTCCGGTCCTCCCCTACACCAAGCGTCTCCTGGCGGCGCTGTGCCACGCTGGCCGGTACCGGCCGCGTAATATCTAGCCCTGCGGCCCGCACATCCACGACCGTGCGGCGATGTGTCTGCCCGTCACGGTCACGCCAGACATTGGCACGCAGCGTGCCCTGCACCACCACCGCCGCTCCCTTCACCCAGCCTGCATCCCGGATAGCCATTGCCTTTTTGCCCCAGGCCCAGCACTGCCAAAACATCGTCTCGCCGCTCTGCCAGGTGCCCTCTGCCGTCCGATACGACTCAGACACAGCCACAGTCAGCGACGCCCGCGCCGTGGACTCATCCCCCGCAAACTCGGGCGCCTCAGTAAGATTGCCGACCAGTGACACATCCATCACATGGCCTCCTCTCTATCCCATACATGTGGCCCACATAGTCCGTGAGCCCTGATCATGGCCGGGCCGCAGCCCGGCCTCAGAAATCTACGCGCGGGCTCTGCGCGCCCAGAGCATCAGGCCGCCACCAGCGGCCATCAGGCTGCCGGCGAACACGGTTAAGAGGCCAGTCTCATCACCTGTCAGCGGCAGCTCTGTCGGCACACCAGCCGCGCTGGTGGCCTGTGGCGTAGTCGCTGCCGGGTCGGCCGCTGCCTGCGCCTCGGCGCGGCCGCGGGCATCCGTGGCCTGCCACACCACAGCGCGTAGTACCTCACTCATCCGCGATGTCGGCCCGCCCACGGGCCGCTGCCCGGTCGTACTCTGTGCAGGATCAGCCACAGGCGCCTGCCCGGCCGCCTGCACGCGAGGGCCTACCGTCTGCGCCGGCGCCGGCACCGTGGCCGGTACGGTCACCACCGGGGCAGGCTCAGCCGGCGCGGGCTCTACCGGCGTCACCGACGGCTCCGCTGGCGCCGTCGTAGGCTCAGGCTCCGGGGCCTCTGTCGGCTGTATCGGGTCTGGCTCGGTGGTGGGCTCCTCGACCGGCGCCGGGTCACTCGTCGGCGCAGTCGTGGGCTCAGGCTCCGGATTCGTCGGCGCCACAGGATCCGGCTCTACCGGCTCCTCGATAGGCGCCACAGTCGGGCTCGGGTCCGGCTCCGTCTCATCGGCCCACGCTGCGCCCCCGAGGCTCAGCCCCAGGCCGATCAGCATGGCACCCGTCCCCGCGGCCCACCGGGCAGTCTTTTCGCTCATGATGCTTTCCTTCCGTTATCTTGATCGGACTTCGTCGGTGTCCTCCTGGCGCGCAGGCGCGCCACCAGCTCCTGCAGCTGTTCGCGCACCTCCGTCGGCATAGGACCGGTCGGCTCCGCCGGATCAGCGACCGGTGCAGCCGCCCGACGTGCGCGTGTGAGGGGTGCAGGACTCTGCGCGAGCTCCGTGACGCGGTGGATGGTGAGGCCAGCGGGATTCTGGGGCGAGGTCGGCCAGGGGTTGGCGTTAAGTGCCCGGTAGATCGCTCCCGTGGTCCAGCCGGTCGCCTGTGCGTGGCGCAGCGCGGCCGTGATCCGTCGGCCGGCGGCCGGGGTGAGACCAGTGCGCATCGGTGCGGGTATGCATGCGGTGATCAGCTGCCAGTCCGGGCCATCGGCCTCGGACTGCGGCTCACCCGGTGGATCCCGTGGTGGCGGGGCGTCTCCACCAACCACACCATCCGGCGGCTGAGCCGCTGGTTGGTTGGAAGGGAATTCCGAGTGTAACGAGGAATTCTTGGATACTTCGTTAGAAGTATGTGCCGCGCTTGACCGTGCCGCGCTAGAGCACGGCACGGTGGAATCTTCCGGCGAGTGTTTCCGCTGCTCAGACCGTGCGGCAACATCTGCCGCACGGCGGTTATCCACAGGCTGTGCCTCCGTCTTGCCTGTGGAAAACTCGGAGTCCGGGTGTGAGACACAGGCGCCGAGGGTGGCGGTGCGCAGCATCCCAGAGCTCATCATGCCGGTAACCTCGGCGCGGGCCTCCTCCACGCTGATCGGCGTATCCGATATCACGGTGATCTCCCGTACCTGACCCTCCCGCCGCGCACGGAACCGGAACCGGTACCCCTGCTCTTCCAACTCACGAAGCCCGCGACGGATGGCCTTCTCCCCCAGTCCACGGCCCATAAACGCTCTATAGCCACGCGGCGCGCCTGGTGGAAGCGAGAGCGAGACCATGAGCAGACTCAACGCTGGCAGGGAGAGCTCCCGGTCATGGATGACCGCATTAGAGAGGGCGGTCGAAGACCGGCGAACAACGAAATACTCAGGCGTATCCGTCATGATTGTCTCCTCTGCACGAGCCCACGATCACGCAGCTCCTCGATCGCGGCAATGATCTCGTCCTGGCTGAGTCCACGGCCGACAAGCTCGTGACCATCGGGCGAGACCCCCTCCACCACGCTCGCAATCACGAGATACACACCCAGCGCCGCATACGAGAGGCCCTCGTCAATCACCAGACGCCGGGGCACCACCATCACCGGCAGCTCCGCTGCCTCTACCCGCGGCCGCGAGGTCGGCGCCGAGATCATGACGCCTTCCCCAGTCCTGGCAGCGGTTCCTGACCATCACTACCCACGTCATCGTGAGTAGCTTGAGGCTCCAACAGAGCCTCGATGTCGGCGCGCCGGAAGCGCACCTGGCCATTCGGCAAGCGAATCGCAGGAATCTTTCCGGCACGCGCCCATCGGCCAAAAGTACGCTCCGACGCGAGGCCAGTCGTAGCCGCCTCGCGTGCAGTCATGATTTCTGGCAGGGATGCCGATAATCGTGCGTCCATGCGAACAGCATACACTCACTGGCAGAGTTGGCGCCAGTGACACACCCTGACGGTAATCGTTCAGGCTGCTAGAATTGGCGGTATGACTGCAACAACTTCACGCGTTGACTACACTGTCGCGCGATGCATCGGCGCCACAGTAAACCAATACCTTTTCTCTGCTGGACAGACAAAGACTGACCTTGCTCGCGCCCTTGGCATTGCGCCGACGAATGTTTCCCGCCGCATGCACGGTCGGGCCGACTGGTCCGTCGCTGAGCTATTGCTGACTGCAGAGTTCCTTGGCGTTGACGTGTCCGATCTGATGCCGCGTCGTGCTGCTGATGGCGGCTGGCTCCCTGCGCCGTTTGTTCCGGGTAAGGCGAAGGGGCCGGTCCTTTCGGGTCGGCCCCTTGATTCAGTGGCGGGGGGAGGATTTGAACCTCCGACCTCCGGGTTATGAGCCCGGCGAGCTACCGAACTGCTCCACCCCGCGTCGGCCTATCCAGTCT
Source organism: Actinobaculum sp. 313 (assembly GCF_003073475.1). Classification (GTDB taxonomy): domain Bacteria; phylum Actinomycetota; class Actinomycetes; order Actinomycetales; family Actinomycetaceae; genus Asp313. Next base: position 2,086,041 of record NZ_CP029033.1, read on the forward strand.
AGTCCCGAACCAAGCAGTGTTCAAAGTGCGGATCCGTGCCATCGCTCACAACGCCGCGCCGCCGCGCACAGAGTCCACCGAACGCAAGTACCCGCCGCCCCGCTCCGCTCATATGGCAGTGGGTCACCGGCACAGTGCCAAACCGTACCGGTGACCCAGCGAGGATCTGGCCGAGGCAGGCTGCTCGCGCCACCCGCACTCAGCTCAGAACCACGCCTCAGCCGCCATTAATTTCCTCCTGTGCGGCAATCGCCTCTCCAAGCGCCGACCGCAGCTTCTCCTGCGCGGCGCCGTAAGCGGCCCAATCACCTTGCCGCAAAGCCTCCTGAGAGCCCTCCATGGCCTCCTGCGCCTCGCTGAGTGCCGAATTCAAACGCTCCTGCGCGGACCCGGCAGCCGGGCTAGTGGTAGCCGACGGTTCAGCACTGGGTGACTGGCTAGCCTGCGCCGATGCCGTATCGCTCGGCTCGGCAGTTGGCTCGCCGCCGCCGTCGCCGTCAGTATCATCACCGGAAGGAGCAACCTGCTCCTTCTGCCCGGAGATATTCGCGTCCCCCGCTTCCGCTCCTGAGTCTCCGCCGAAGACCTGGTTTAGCGATTCCTCCAGGGTCGGCGCAAAACCAATGGTGTTGCCGTCACCGAAAGAAGTCAGCACATATTGCAACTGCGGATACTGTGTTCCAGAAGTCGCCTGTACGTATACCGGCTGCACGTACAGCAAGCCACCACCGACCGGCAAGGTCAACAAGTTCCCCATCAGAACCTGTGTTCCGCCCTCGCGCAATAGATTGAGCTGAGTCGACACGGTGGAATTAGAAAGGAACGTTGCCTCGGCCTGGCCAGGACCGGGAACCGTCAAGTCACGCGGCAATTCCAACAACTGCAACTTGCCGTAACCCTCGCGGACCTTTCCCGCTTCAGCGCCGGCATTCGAGTCGACCGCTAGGAACCCGGTCATAATGTTGCGCTGTGTCGTACCGCCGGGGATGTAACCACTCGACAGCGAGAACACCGCTTCCTCCTGACCGGGCATCTGCAAGGTCAAGTAGTAGGGCGGTTGCTGTTCAGAGCTAGCATTGGATGCCGTCGGATCGGTCGGCACCTTCCAGAAATCCGAACCCGAATAGAAGGATGCAGCATCGGTGACGTGGTACTCGGTGAGCAGCTGACGCTGCACCTTGAACAGGTCCTCCGGGTACCGCACATGCGACATCAAGTCGCCGGACATCTCCGACACCGGGGTCAGCATGCCCGGGAAAATACGATTCCACGCCTTGAGGATCGGATCATCGGCATCCCACTGGTACAGCGTCACCGAGCCGTCGTAGGCGTCCACAACCGCTTTGACCGAGTTGCGGATGTAGTTGACCTCCTCCGCGCGTTGCGTGTATGCGGTGGAATCCCCTGAACGCGAATCCTGCGTCGCGCTCGAAAGTGTCTGTCGCGCGGAGTACGGGTAGGAGTTCGACGTCGTGTACGCATCAATGATCCACACAAGACGCTTCGGGGTTTTTTCATCGCCGTCCATGTCCACAACAGCTGGGTAAGCTCGTGAATCCAGCGTCAGATACGGCGCGACCTTTGAGACGCGGTCGTGTGGATCGCGTTCGTAGAGGATCTGCGACTCGCTTGTTACGCGATCCGAGAAGAAGAGCTCTGTGGAGCGGAACTTAATCGCGAAGAGCAACTTGTCCCATGCATTACTGATCTTTGGGCCGCCGTCACCGCTGTAGGTGTTGTACACAAGGCCTTGGTCGGAGTCGTCCGGGTAATCCAACTCCCACGCTACAGTTCCCTTCGGAGCTCCGACCACGGAGTAGTCGGGTGAGTTCTGCCCGAAATACACCCGCGGCTCGTAGTCGCCCAGTTTGCCCTCGGACGGAATTCCTTGCTGGAAGAACTGCGGCACGCCCCGGTCCGTCGTCGTATTGCCGAAGGCGGCCGCAATGCCGTAGCCGTGCGTGTACACCGTGTGGTCATTCACCCAGGTACGTTGATCGTCATTGAGACCATCGAGGTTGAGTTCGCGCACGCCGATAACCGTGTCGCGCTCCGTGTCATCGATGTTGTAGCGGTCAACGGACAGTTGATCGGAGAACTCATAGTACTGCTTGTTCTGCTGCATTTGGTTGAAGGTCGGCGAGACGATATTGGGATCGAGCAGGCGGATCTGCGCGGTGGTCTCAGCGTCCTCACGCAACTGCCCGGCAGTCGCCTCCGTCGTCGCGGAATAGCTGGTTGTCTCGACGTCGTCCAGCCCATATGCCGTCAGTGTCGCATTGATATTGCGCTGAATATACTCCGACTCCATCTCAACGGCGTTCGGGTTCACACGGAAGGACTGGATCAGACTCGGGTATGCCCACGTGATGACAAGACTCGCAATCACCGCAACGACTATGCCCGTACCAACCAGCTTCCACAGGCCACGGATGGCAGCGAAGACGAACAGCAAAGCGATCAGCAGTGCTGCAATCGCCAGAATGGTACGACCGGGCAAGGAGGCATTAATGTCCGTGTACCCGGCTCCGGAGAACTTCGAATTGTCCGCCAACAGCATGTCATAGCGGCTCAGCCAGAAGTAACCAGCCCCCAAAAGCGCGGCCACCGCTCCGAGAATCCCGAAGTGGATACGGGCCCGGTTCGAGAGCTTCAAGCGCCCATTAGCGGCACCGATGCCTCCGTAGAGATAGTGCCCGACGACGGCGGCCAATGCGCCGACCACAAGGAGGGTGATCGCCAGACTCAAGAGGGAATGCAGCAACGGCAGAGAAAAGACGTAAAAGCTGACGTCCTTGCCGAACTGGGGGTCGGTTTGGCCGAAGGGCGTGCGATACAGCCATGTGACGTAGGCACGCCACTGACCGGAGAGCGGCGCTCCGAGCAGCACTCCAAGCACCAACGGCACCACTAGGCGGACCAACCACGGGTGATTCTCGACCTGATCGCGGTATCCGGCCAGAGACCGCGAATCGGTGCCGGACGCGTCGGTCCTTCCTTCCTTGGGCCGGGACAGCAGCATGTTTATAAGGACGACGACGGCCACAAGTACCGTGCCGATCACTCCAAGGGCCACCGCCCAACCCCACTGCGTCCAGAACACGCGCCCGGCGTGCAGTTGATTGAACCACTTGACTTCGGTCCAGACATTGGCCATTACAACAAGAGCAACGACCAGCAGCCCCAGGACTATGAGGGTCGGGACAAATACTCCCCCGGCTCGCGGAACCTCGCGTTTACGGGCGGGCCGGGACATATGCGGTATAGACACGCAGATACCTCGCAACAGAATTGAGCAAGTGCCAGAGCACATCGATATACGTGTCTAACCTATCCGATTCGCCGACAAATTCCCACAGTGACCGTGCCGGATTTGCCCGTAGCGTGCGTCGGCGCTCGCTTCAAGCACCGCCCAAGCCCCGTTATCTCGCCCATACGCGCCGCCTTCCGAACACGAATCGCCGCCAGCAACCGCGCGCCCGATCACCCTGTGAGACACTGGTGCGGTGAACGACAACACCATTGCTGCCACCGTCAAGGAGATTGAGCGCTATGTCGCAAACGCGGGATGGGATGCTCCTATCCGCGTCTTCGCTCTTATTCGCTCCGCGCAGGCGCTGGCTACCCATCCCGAACTTGCGGCGGAGCTTCCCGCCGACGTTCCGCTGGCCGCTGCGGAAAACCCCGATGCATTATTCTCCGTTGAGCAAGAAGGCTTACCCCCGGCGGACTCCATCGGGGAGCTACTCGCGCAACTCGCCTGGCCCGAAACCGTCACCGGAGCCGCCCTCACCTGCGAACGTGTGACTCTGCCACCGCAGGCCGAAAAAGACATTCCCGCCAACCCGCAGGAAGCAGAGAAATTCATCGCCACCGACCCGCGCCGCGAGGAAATTCGTATGGCCGTGGGCGTATTACGCTCCGGCGAATCGTGGTGCGCCATCCGTATGCGCTCCCACGATAACGACGACGAAGTGCTAGGTTCCCCCGATCTGGTGCCAGAGCTGGTGGCGGCACTGCGCGCCACCTTCGCACAGGAATAACCTCGCCAAGGAACGCGCTACCGTGGGCAGAGGGCCAAGCGCAGCGGTGGCGGGCAGCTGCGCCCTGTGTCCTCCGCCCTCGGTTTCCCGGCTCCGGCAACAACGCTACTGCGTAGCCTCAACCACTTGCCTGCAGGTGGTGAGCCCCGACGTATCGCCATTGCCGATCGCCTCTGCGGCGGCAATCGAATCGTCAAGAGTCCGCACGGCAAAGATCTGCATGTTGTCCGGCTCGTATCCGATCGTCTCGGTGCAATTCTCTGCCGGGGCCAGAAAGTAGGTGGCGCCCTCCTCGGCTGCGCCGACTAACTTGTGCTGGATACCGCCAATGGCACCGATCTCGCCACTGTACGAAACGGTTCCTGTGCCGGCGATGATGTTGTCACCGCCCAGCGATCCCTCCGTGAGTTCGTCGTAGATGGCGAGCGCAAACATATTGCCCGCCGAGGGTCCGCCTATATCGTTGACGCCGTAGCTAATATCCACCGGGAAATCCAGATCCTCCGAGTTCACGTAAATGCCCAGACGCGATCCCGGATGCACCCACCCGGTGCTATCCGCCTCATAGGGGGACGTCGTCACCGTCCCCTGGCGCTCATCACCATCGCGCGTGAACCCGATAACGACCTGCTTGCCGCCGGGCACATCCGCCAGAACCGTTGAAAGGTCGGCGAACGTCGTCAGCTGCGTCGTCGTCCCGTCATAGGTTATGGAGGTGAGAATGTCACCTTCCTGCAGCACGTGTCTCGCACCGGAATCATCGGCCACCCCGGCCACTGAGAGTGTCATGGGCGTCGTGTAGCCCGCCTTGGCCAAACCCGCAACCGCAGCAGAATCCTGGGAACTGGTCATCAATTGCGCATTCTGCTCGTCCACCTGCTCGGCGCTCTGCTCAGCGGAATACAACGAACGTACCGGCACCGTTTGCGAGTCCTTCATAAGCAGGGCCAGCAGGGCCTGTGCCCCGGCACGCCCATATCAGCAGTGCCATATGCACTGACGGTGGTCATATAGAACCGTGTGTCGCTCGGGTAGGTAGAGGCACCGGTAATCGTGAGGATCGGAGTATCCTCACCGGCGTCACCCGTGACATCGATGGCCGGCCCCGCCTGCTCCACGATGAGAGAAGAGGGCATAACAAGAGAAACGGCGGCCAGTACTCCGAAAAGACCACCGGCAATACTCAGACGACGATTACGCACAGGCATATGATGCCTCATTTCGCTGGAAGAACCCCAAAGCGGCGGAGTGCACGTCGCACCCGGTGCGGTGCAAGCATCCTCACCATCGTCACTGCCCAGGCGTAACCGCACATTCCCGCTCTCCGCCCTCGGCGTAGAAGTGCACGTCCATTTGGCGCAACGCAATATCCTTAGCTTCGGACGGAATCCGCATGCCCTGCGGCAGAATCCACTCCGGGTGGTTAGGGTCGTATATGAAGAAAGACGTGAGGAGCGGTTATGAGCGAGTTGGGTGATGGGCAGACACCCGATCAGTGGGAGCAGATGCTACGCGCGGTGCTGGGCGACCACGCAGCGGAGCAGATCCTCGAACAAATGCGCTCGCAGGGTATCGACCCGGAGAGCAGCTCTCGCAGATGATGTCCCCGCGAATTTCAACGCCGTGGTGTCGCAGGTCAAGGACATGCTCGGGTCTTCCGGCGACGGCCCCGTCAACTGGAAGGTCGGGGAGCGCATGGCACGGCAGACGGTTCAACAGGAGCATTACGATACGCTGCTCGCCGCAGACGCTGATCGCGCCCGTTCTGCTCTGCAGACGGCCAGCCTCTGGCTGGATCCGGCGACCGCCATTGACCCCTGCACCGGGCCGAACCAGGCGTGGAGTCGCCTGGACTGGGTGGCCCACACCTTGGCGACTTTCAAGCGGCTGACGGAGCCGGTAGGCGCCAATGTTTCCCGTGCCTTCATCACTGCCATGCATGAGGAGCTTGCGCATGCGCCAGAAGAGATGCGCAGGATGATGGGCGGTAATACGGAACACATGATGCGCAGTATGATCGCCTCCCTGCTGGGCATGCAGTATGGCGTCGGCTTGGCAGAGCTTGCTGCCACCTCTTTTGGAACCACGGATGCGGGCCTTCCCCTTGTTGAGGGGCAAACGGCCGCGCTTGTCCCCGCCAATGTGGCCGACTTCGCCGATGGACTCGATATCGACACCGACGAGGTAACCCTTTTCGTCGCCGTGCGCGAACAAGCCGCAGCGCGCCTGTACTCGCGCGTGCCCTGGCTGCGAGCACGAGTACTTGACACCGTTGCCGCATACGCCAGCGAGATCGCCATCGACACGGCATCCATCGAGGAACGAGTACGTGAGATGGGGCTGGATCTGCAGAAAATGCAGGAACTGGACCTCTCCGAAGTCTTCTCGCAGGACCCCACCGCGGGCCAGCGCGAGACGCTGGAGCGCCTCGAACATCTGCTTTCTCTGGTGGAGGGCTGGGTCAGCGCGGTCTCTGCGCAGGCCGTTGCCGCACAATTACCACACGCGATGCCACTCGGAGAGATGTTCACCCGCCGCAGTGCAACCGAGTCCCCGGCTAACCAGGTGTTTGGCCCGCTGGTCGGCCTCGAACTCAAGCCGCGGCGCATACGGGAGGCGGAGACGTTCTGGCGAATGGCACTGGATAGTCTCGGTATCGAGGGCCGCGACCACCTGTGGAGTCACCCCGACTTGTTGCCGGGGCCGAAGGCCTTGGAGGACCCGGCCGCCTTCTTCGCCGGGGAGGATTCTTCCCCGGTTGCAGACGAGCTGGATGCGTTCCTCGCCGAGGTTCTCGCCTCCGCCGACGACGCCGACACGTCGTCGAACGGTTCTGAGCAGGGCGGTGGCGCGCACGCCACCGATGAGGCCACCGGTGACCAGAGCGGCAATGAGCAACATGATGCCGGCAGCGACGCCCCGGGTGAGGCCAACGCCTAGCGGTACTCGTGGAAGGCCCGCAGGACCAGGAACACCCCCACTCGAAGCGCTGCGAGAACCACCAGCGGCCTAGCTGCACTAGCAGTCGGCTCTTCGCCGCGCAGTGCCAATCCCCACCTGTGTATGGCGTAAACCGGCCAACGAGCGGCGTGGCTACTATCGTCCTGCCGGTCCTGACGGAGGCGATAGATAGGGGTGGGGCCATGCAGATCATTCCCGAATTAGGCGTTTTCTGGCGCAACAATGCCACGTTGCAGATCGGACTCGACCCGCGGGTGCGTATCTGGGTTGACGGCCTCACGAGGCATGAGCAAAGCCTCGTCTCTTTGCTCACCCGCGATCACACCATCCCCGAGCTCGACAGGCTCGCCGCCAGCCACCATGTGACGCCCGAGCGGCTGGCCAGAATATTGGCCATGCTTCGCCGGGCCGGAGTGCTGCATGAAGCCGCCGATGCCCAGGAGGCTGCCGGAACCACCGTCTCGGCCACTATTGACCCAAAACTCGCCGTCGCGGAAGCGAATCTGGAACAAGAGCCGAAGGCTGCCACGGCATGCATTTCATCCGCGGTAGGACATTTGGAAGGCGCACCGGCCACCGCTGGTGATAAGGACCCGGCCGCCGCACAGCTCGCCCTTATCAACAGTGATGCTCATCCGCGCACCGACTGCCGGGTGCGCATCTGCGGGCTCGATCCTCTCGGAGTGGCGATCGGCCTTTCGCTGGCAACCCAGGGCATCGGAACAATTCTCTTTTCGGACCCGCAGCCCGTCGGCGCGGCGGATCACTGCGCACTCTGGCCGCGCTGGCAGGGCCTGCCACGCGAACGCGCCTTCCTGACCGCACTGCGGCAGGTGAATCCACGAATTCGCACCGGGAGTGCCTCCGGCGGTAACAGCGAAGAAGCGCACCTGAGCGTTGTCACCGGCTCACGGCTGGCGAATCCACGCAGCACCATGCACCTCATGGCCTCGGGAACTCCCCACATGTTGCTGTGGACGGAGGACATCGATGTCTGCGTCGGCCCCTTGGTTGAGCCACACCGCAGTGCATGCGCAGAATGCCTCTACAAAGAACGTCTCGAAGAAGACGCCTGTTGGGCGCTGCTCGCGGCGCAGGCGGCAGGCAGCGCGCCGCTGGTCACCTCCGGCCCCGCACTCGGATTAGCGGCATCCCTGGCGACACATGCCATCCTTAGCCTGCTCGACGGGCTCGGCAACCCACTGCAGAATCGGCAGTGGAGAGTACCACCGCTGCCCGAACCTCCCTATCAGGTGGAGGTGCAACCGCACTCCTCATGCGGCTGCACCAGCCAGGAACCACGCCTGCAGGCGCTCACTCAATTGGCGTAATCGGTGCGGAATGCCGCAATAATGTGCAGGATATCGTCTCCCCAGCTGGCGAGCTTGGTATCGCCGATTCCTTTAATCCGGCCGAGCGCGGGTAACGTCATCGGTTTTGCGATGGCGATCGCACGCAGGGTTGTGTCGTGTAAAACGGTGTACGGTGGGCGCCCCATTTCCCGTGCACGTGCCGTACGCCAGGCAGCCAGCTCCTCGAAAAGCGCCACGTCCTCGCCGTGCTCGGCGACGAAAGCCGCAGCCTCCGCCGTGCGCCTCTGCCGATAACTGGTGGCGCGAGAGACGGGCTTCTCCTCTCGTGGCCACAGCGGAGAGAGAAACCGCGATACCTTCCTCCCCGCGCGCGATCCGTTTCCTTTCGCATACGAGAGGTATAGCTGCTCTTTCGCGCGGGTCACCCCGACGTACAGCAAACGCCTCTCCTCCGCCACATCGGCGGCACGTTTTGCCAAGGAGATGGGCAAAAGCCCCTCGCTGAGCCCCGCCAAGAACACCACACGCCATTCCAGGCCCTTCGCCGCATGCAGCGACGACAGCGTCACCCCGTCCACCTCCGGGGTGTTCTGCGTCTGGGCTCTTTCTTCCAACTCACGAACGAAATCCAGCATGCTTGCCGAGCGCACATGTTCCATTTCTGTAGCGAGATTGAGCAGCGCATTGAGCGCATCCCACCTCTCCCGCACCGCACCCGCCACCTCGGGAGCCTCGTCGCGCCATCCCATTTGCCGCAGTGTCGCACGAACATTGTCCGCTAGCGGCCCCTGAACACCGGAGCGTGCCGCGGCCCGCAGAGCAACCATGGCTTCCCGCACCTCGCGGCGGGAGAAGAAACGTTCAGAGCCGCGCAGCGTGTAGCCCACGCCGACGTTGGACAACGCCGCCTCGAACTCAGCCGATTGGGCGTTGGTCCGGTACAGAATCGCCATGTCTCCCAGTGGCACCCCTGCAAGCTGTAACTCGCGAATATTGCTTGCGATATCCGCCGCTTCCGCCGCGTCGTCCTCATATTCCTTCCACTTCACCGGGACACCGGAAGGGACCTGCGATACCAGCCGCACCGCTCCTTCGGACACATCGGAGGCGATCACATCATTGGCAGTAGCGACGATCTGAGGCGTCGAGCGGTAATCACGTATCAGCTCTATAACCCGCGCATCCTTGAACTCGTCGGTGAAATGCGCCAGGTAGAGCGAGGAGGCACCCGTGAACGAGTAAATGGTCTGTGATACATCGCCGACGACACAGAGTTCTCGGCTTTCGCCCAGCCAGAGCTGCAAAAGCCGGTGTTGCAGGGGTGAGACGTCCTGATACTCGTCGACTGTGAAATGACGATACTGCCCACGAATCTGCCGGGCGATATCCGGCCGGTCGAGAAGGATCCCGACCAGATACAGGAGCGTATCCTCAAAATCGATCTGGTGCGCGTCCTCCTTAACCTCTTCATACACACGTAGCAGCTGGACGATTTCGGCGGCGGAATGCCCAGCCACATCAATATGACCGGCGGCCGCCGCACGTTCTGCATACGCCTCGGGCGTGATCAGTGAAACCTTCGCCCACTCGATTTCCGCGGTGAGATCGCGCACCGCAACGCGGTCGTAGGACATGCCGAGCCGTGCCGCGGCCTGTGCCACCAGTGCACCCTTGTGTTCCGTGACCGGCGGCATGCGTCCACCTATCGCGGTGGACCAGAAGTAGCTCAACTGGCTGAGTGCGGCAGCGTGAAAGGTACGAGCGACGACGCCGGACACTCCGAGATCGCGCAGGCGGGAACGCATCTCACCGGCGGCTCGCGCGGTGAATGTCACGGCAAGTACATGGTTCGGCTCGAAAGCGCCCGCGTGCACCCCATAGGCTATCCGATAGGTGATGGCGCGAGTCTTTCCGGTGCCCGCACCGGCACGCACACATAAGGGCCCGCGCAAATGAGTGGCGACCTCACGCTGCTCCGGATCCAGATGCTCCAGTAACTCTTGCGGCGTTTCCATTCCAAGCCTTCCCGGTTCTCTACCAATTCCGACTCATCCGCGTTGCGACCAACGCGCGACCGCCACCCGAATACGATGCACGGAATACGCTCAGCATTGGAAGTGTACCCCGCGCTGATCGCATCGGCCGACGCCGCTATGCTCAGTCTGGCACGCCGCTCCGACACGGCTGGGTCACAATGCACACGCGTCCGAAATCGGCGGACCCTGACGTGCCCGGTTGCACTATTTTTGTGCTACCCATAGCCCGCCACTTACAGGACAATAGTCCCATGCATGGTGAGTACAAGGTTCCCGGCGGCAAACTCGTCGTCGTCGATCTGGATGAGGCGGACGGACTGCTGCGCAATGTCAGCGTATCGGGAGATTTCTTCCTCGATCCTGATGAGGCTCTGTCCCGCATCACCGCAGCGATCGAAGGTCTCCCCCGCGATATTGCCGCAGCCGATATCGCCGACCGAATTCAAAGCGCACTCGATCCAATGGACCATCTTCTCGGCATCACACCGATCAGCGTGGCGATCGCCGTCCGGCGCGCGGTGGGTTTTGCGCTCGATTGGGATGATATCGACTTCGAAGTCATTCACGGCCCGGTGGTTGACCCAATGGTCAATGTGGCCATGGATGAAACCCTCACGGAAGATGTTGCCGTCGGCCGCCGTAAACCCTTCATGCGATTGTGGGAATGGAATCGCCCGCAAGTGGTTATGGGATCGTTCCAGTCCTACGCCAACGAGATCAACCAGGAGGGCGTGGACCGCTACGGCATCACCGTCTCGCGCCGCATCACCGGCGGCGGAGCCATGTTCATGGAGCCGGGAAACTGCGTCACCTTCTCTCTCGTCGTCCCCACTGCACTGGTAGATGGAATGAGTTTCGAGCAGTCCTACCCCTTCCTCGATCAGTGGGTACTTGAGGCATTGGCGAAGGTCGGCATCAGAGCCACATATGTGCCGCTGAACGATATCGCCTCCGATAAGGGAAAGATCGGTGGCGCTGCCCAGAAGCGCTGGGCCAACGGCTTCATGGTGCATCACGTGACAATGTCCTACGACATTGACGCACACAAGATGCTGGAGGTACTGCGTATCGGCAAAGAGAAGATTCGTGACAAGGGCACACGATCAGCCGTGAAACGTGTTGACCCCATGCGCTCTCAGACCGGCTTGCCCCGCTCCGAGATCCTGGACGTCTTCTACAAGACCTTCCAGGAGAAGTACGATGCGACACCGGGCGAGATCACCGCGGTGGACATCGCCGTCGCGCAAGAGCGTTGCCGCACGAAATTCTCCACTGACGAATGGACGCACCGAATCCCGTGAGGAAGGCGGATGGCTTGGTGCCGTCGGCGCGCTCCGCGGGTCCTACCGGCCCGCCATGACCTCGGCGAAGGACCTGCCCAACCACGCCTGTACCAAACTGGCCGCAACCGATGTAGGCGTCGGCATCCGTATTTCCCCAGCCCGTAGCTGCTGGCAAAACTCCTCCCGCGAGAAGAAGTGGGCGTGCGCCATCTCTTTACCGTCAACGGCCAACTCCGCTTCGCTCTGCTCTGTCCAGCCATCGAAGGCCAACATGAGAGAACGGGGAAAGGGCCACGGTTGTGAACCGTAGTATTCAACTCGGCCGACCGTGATATGCGTCTCCTCAAAAACCTCTCTGCGTACGGCGGCTTCCAGGGTCTCCCCCGCTTCGACGAATCCGGCCAACACCGAATACCGGCCCGGACCCCATGCCGAGTTTCTTCCCAGCAGTAGGCGATCATCAGGATCGTGGATGGCCATAATCACAGCCGGATCAATGCGCGGAAACACCTGGTGCCCGGCCGGGCAGGCCATGTCCCAGCCGGTGAAGCGTTGTTCGAGTTGCTCCCCGCACCGTTGGCAGAAATGGGTGACGCGACGCCAGTTGAGTATGGCCACGGCTCCGACGGCCAATGCCGTGTCGCGATCAGCCCATTCGTGCGCCCAGAGACGCACCGGACGCAACTGTGGGAAGTGCGTCGGCAGAACATCGTCGGAGGGAACGAGATCTGTGATATCACAGCCGAAATAGTAGTGCTCACCATCCCGTCCGAGGTATGCGGCGTCATGCGCATTCCACTGCGTTGCCTCGCGGCGTTCCAGGAACAGCAGCCGCCCCTGCGCGTTCGGATTAATTGCGACTGAATCGCCGGCCACGAGAAGATAACGTGCCTGGGGTGAAAGGCGCGCGGTAGCAAGCGCACGTGGATCGTTACGCGTGAGTTCGTCGCGGTCGATCCTTCCCCGAGCCAAACTGAGACCGATATAGGGCATAGCGTCTCCTCTGAACAGCGCAGTCGACTACTTGGGATCATACCCGCTACCCGGCGCCCACAGCTCTAGGCCGCAAGATGCAGCACGAGGCGATACTGGCATGCATCGCCGACACCATTGGGCAGCAGCACTCGCCCGCAGCACTCGCCCGCAACACGCATGAATACTTATCCTCACCGTGAGACATTCACCTCTCGGTAACTGCACCACTTGGTGCAATATGCGCCACATGTTCGCTGGAAGCGGGACATACGCCACGTCTTTCCTGCCACGGCAAAAGAGATTTCCTGTAATAATGCCGCTGTGACAACCTTGACGGCGGCTCTTCCGCTCGAAACCCGGTACACCCCACGCGATCCCGAACCTACCTCGCGAGCGCTCAGCATGCCGGTCCAACTCGGCGCCCACCTCGCTGGTGATGGTGCCGACTTTGCTCTGCGTGCACCACACGCCTCTGCGGTACATCTATGCCTTATCGATTCCACCCCGGCCGGACTGGTGGAACGGCGCTTCGCGCTCCGTTCACAACTGGGCACCTGGTCAGGGCACGTTTCCGGCGTTACTGCCGGACAACGCTATGGCTACCGCGTTTTCGGCCGCTGGTCGCCCGAGTCCGGTCTGATCTACAACCCGGCCAAGCTCTTGCTAGATCCTTACGCACGCGCCGTTACCGGCTCTCCGGTCCTAGCACCCGCGCTCTACGCTCATCGCACCGACGACGCGTTGACACCGCTCTCCTCGGCGACCCTGGAAGAGGACGACCGCGATTCCGCTCCGTATATGGCGTACGGCGTCGTTGTTCCCGAGAACACAATGCCTATTCGACATCCCTACACCGCCTGGGATCGAACGGTTATCTATGAGGCACATGTCAAGGGCTTGACCAAACTATCGCCCGACCTGCCCGAGGAGCTGCGGGGAACCTACGCCGGGCTGGGACATCCGGCCACCGTCTCTTATTTGAAGAACCTCGGAATCACGGCCATCGAGCTTCTGCCCATCCACGCGAAAATGTCCGAGCCGTTCCTCACCCGCAAAGGGCTTGTGAACTACTGGGGATACAACACCCTCAACTTCTTCTCACCCGAACCGTCCTATGCCACACAGGCGGCCCAGGAAGCCGGCGCCGTCGCGGTTCTCAACGAGGTCCGCTCGGCTATCAATAGTCTGCACGACGCCGGAATTGAAGTCATCCTTGACGTGGTTTACAACCACACCTGCGAGGCCGGCATCACCGGCCCGACCGTATCTTGGCGCGGCATCGACCAACCGTCGTATTACATGCAGGCGCCGGACAATCCCGGCCAGCTGTTAGACACCACGGGGTGCGGAAATTCGCTCGACTTCCGGCGCCAGACCGTGCTGAAGATGACCCTCGATTCTCTGCGCTACTGGGTCACGGAGATGGGTGTGGACGGATTCCGTTTTGACCTCGCCGTAACGCTCGGGCGCAACGGGGAGCAGTTCGACACTCATCATCCGTTCTACATGGCGCTGACAACCGACCCGGTGCTCTCAACGGTCAAACTCATTAACGAGCCGTGGGACTTGGGCCCCAACGGCTGGCAGACCGGCCGGTTCCCGCTGCCCACCGCCGACTGGAATGATCACTTTCGCGATACGACACGTGCCTTCTGGCTCGGCCAGCCACGCATGCTTATGGCCGGCGGGCAGGGAGGCGACCTACGGGACATCGCGACTCGCCTGGCCGGCTCCGCCGATTTGTTCGGACACGGCCGGGTGCCGGGAGGCCGTGGCGCCTACGCCTCCATCAACTTCGTCACCGCCCACGACGGTTTCACGCTTCGCGACCTCGTCTCCTTCGATTCAAAACACAACGAGGCGAATCTGGAAGACAATCGCGATGGAACCAACGACAACAAATCGTGGAACCACGGCTGGGAGGGCATCGGCCAGGAGGGCGACGAGCCGCCGCGTACCGTGCGCGAACGGCGACGTCTTTCCATGCGAAATCTGCTCGGCACGCTTATCCTCGCCACGGGCACGCCCATGATCACCGCCGGCGACGAGATCGGCCGTTCCCAGCAGGGCAATAACAACAGTTACTGCCAGGACAACGAGCTCTCTTGGGTGGACTGGGAGCTGGAAGAGTGGCAGCGCGACCAGCTGGAAACGACATCGTATCTGTTGCGCCTGCGCCACGAGCACCGGGTGCTACGCCCGAAGCACTTCTTCTCCGACGGGCCCGGCCCCCTCGATCCGGTCAGCGACCTAACATGGCTGGATGCCAGCGGCCATCCAATGCCCGACCATGCCTGGTTCGACTCGTCGTACCGAACACTGCAGATGCTTCGCTCCGGGCAAGGTCGCGACGTCGACGCACTGATCGTCTTCAACGGCTCACTATCACGGGCAGCATTCACGATTCCGGAGGGCCGAGGCACCTCATTCAAACTCGTCTGGGATTCCTCGTGGCCGCGCCCCCGACGTCGCCATGAGGTATACGCCCCGGGTGCGAGCACATCCATGGGGCCGCTGTCCATGCGTCTGTACTTGGCCAATCCGCAGTGAGGGCCTCTTGGCCGATCCACGCGAGAAAGGACCGCGTTAGCGGCTACGACGTCCACAATTGATCGTTGCGGCCCGGTGGCCGATAGACCTAGTAGCCGATAGAATTGCCTGGCCGCACTGCGCTACTGCGGGCACGGATGAGGAAGGACATCATGACGAATAACGCCGCGGACACGTTCGAAAACTCCACCGATCACGCGTCGTACCTTCGCGCCCGCGAAACAAGCGAGAAAATCGAGGCCGCGCTGGCAAAGGATCCGAGCCAGTTCCGAGTTCTTACCGGTGATCGCCCCACCGGTCATCTTCATATCGGCCACTATTTCGGCTCCCTGCACAATCGCGTTCGCCTCCAGCGCTCCGGTGTGGAGACCTGGCTGGTCATTGCCGATTATCAGGTGACCACGGACCGAGACGGCGTCGGCCCCATCAAGGAACGCGTGTACTCCTTGCTGGCCGACTATCTCGCGGCGGGGATCGATCCTTCAACAGCCACCATTTTCGTACATTCCGCGGTGCCCCCACTCAATCAACTTATGCTTCCTTTCCTCTCCCTCGTCACCGAATCGGAGCTGCACCGCAACCCGACGGTGAAAGCCGAGCTGGAAGCGGCCACCGGGCGCACAATGACCGGACTCATGTTGACCTATCCGGTTCACCAGACGGCGGACATCCTCTTCTGCAAGGCGAATCTGGTTCCCGTCGGAAAGGATCAGCTGCCGCATCTGGAGCAGGCGCGCGTTATCGCTGATCGTTTCGAATCCCACTACGGCCATCCCGAAGGCAGTGATTCCCCGATCTTCCCGCGTCCCTACGGTCTGCTCTCCGAATCCGACACGATTCTCGGACTAGACGGCGCCAAGATGAGCAAGTCGCGTCATAACACCATCGAGTTGCGTATGGATGCCGATGAGACGGCCCGTCTCATTAGGAAGGCAGTCACCGACTCCGAGCGTTTCATCACCTACGACCCGGAGAATCGGCCGGAGGTGTCGAACCTGTTGACCATTGCCGCACTGTGCCAGAATCGGCCCGCCGAGGAGATCGCCGCCGAAATTGGAAACGGAGGGGGCGGAATGCTGAAGAAGGTCGTCACCGAATCTTTGAATGAGTACCTCGCCGAGCATCGCGCCCGGCGCGTTGAGCTCGAGAAAGACCCTGCTCAGTTGCAGAATATCCTGCACGAGGGTATTGAACGCGCGAATGCCGTCGCCGACTCAACCCTCGCCGAAGTTCGCGAGGCCATGCGCATGGTCTACTGAGGCTGTGCGGTTTGATTCGGCACGGCCCGAACGGAACCGCTGCCAGCCCCGCGCCCGTGCATCCCATCGAGGCCGAGCCTTTTCCGGCGTCGTCGGGGCTGAGGGGCGCACCAACAACCGAAATACCGCCGCACGCACCACGCGTTCCCGGAAAGGAGAAGGGCAATCTTCCCAACTGGGCTGCGCGTGGGCGGTAAACATCATAGGGTGAACACGTGACGAGCAATAACACACCAAATTCCCGGCATGCCCGCCGCTCAGCCGCGCCCGCACGGCCGGATGCATCCACTCAGACCACTACTCGGTCGGCTACGACCACGTCCAGGGCACCAGTCGCACCCGCCTCAAACGCCCCTATTCCGGCACCTTTCGCACCCATCGGCCGTATTCCGATCCGGGATATCTCACCGTGCATAGAGAACGGTTCTTGGCCTGCCAAGGGAACGGAGAACGAAGCCTTTCCCGTGCAGGCCACCGTGTTCCGCGAAGGGCACGATCTCTTCTCCTGCGAAGCCGTACTGGTGAACCCTCGCGGCGAAGAGGTCCAGTGCGCGCCCATGGTCAATACGCAACCCGGATTGAACCGATACGAGGCGTGGCTAACCCCGACCTACCCCGGCGACTGGTCCTTCTTCGTGCGCGCCTGGTCCGATCCCGTTGGCACCTGGCGTCACAATGCGGAGGTGAAACTGGCCGCCGGTATCGACGAAGAACTCGTCCTCTTGGAAGGCGCCAAACTACTTGAGCGTATCGCCGCCAATGTGCCCGCCGACAGCACGGAACTTGCCCTGCTGGAGGAGTCCACCTGCGTGCTCGGCAAACAGCATCTGGAGCCCGCACTGCGCTATCAGGCGGCGACCAGCCAGCAGATCGACGCCCTGCTGGAGAGGTATCCACTACGGGATCTGGTCACCGAATCCTCCCGTTTCGCGCTGCGCGTCGATCGTATCCGCGCGCTCGCCGGGTCTTGGTATGAGATTTTTCCGCGATCACTGGGGCCTACCGGCGTGAGGACGGAACCTGGGTGTCGGGAACTCTACGCACCGCAGCCGCCGAGTTGGATCGCATCGCCGCCATGGGGTTCGACGTCGTCTACCTCACGCCGATCCACCCCATCGGGACGACGAACCGCAAGGGCCGCAACAATACGCTTGTTGCCGAACCGGAGGATCCCGGTTCGCCATATGCCATTGGCTCGCCCGATGGCGGCCATGATGCGATTCATCCCGATCTGGGCACTTTTGCGGATTTCGATGCCTTTGTGGACGCGGCACGCGAACGCGGGATGGAAGTGGCGCTGGACTTGGCGTTGCAGTGTTCGCCTGATCATCCCTGGCTGAAGGAACATCCCGAATGGTTCACCACTCGGGTAGACGGGACTATCGCCTACGCGGAGAATCCTCCGAAGAAGTACCAGGATATCTATCCATTGAACTTCGACAACGACCCGGAAGGGATCTACCGTGAAATCGTCCGTATCCTCGAGGTGTGGATTGACCACGGCGTCACCATTTTCCGCGTTGATAATCCGCACACCAAGCCGGTTGCCTTCTGGCAACGGCTACTCGGCGAGTTCCGGGCGACGCACCCCGAGGTTCTTTTCTTGGCGGAGGCCTTTACGGCACCGCCCATGATGCAGGGACTCGGTGCCGTCGGATTCCACCTCTCATACACCTACTTCGCCTGGAGGAACAGCAAGAAGGAGATCGAGGATTACCTGTGGGAACTGGCGCGCGAGTCGGATGCGAGGCTGCGACCCGCCTTCTGGCCCACTACGCATGACATCCTCACGCCGTACATGCAGCACGGCGGTCGTAATGCTTTCGCCATCCGCGCCGTGCTGGCTGCGACCGGTTCTCCCACCTGGGGCATCTACTCCGGGTACGAGCTCGTTGAAAACGTGCCCCGCCCCGGTTTCGAGGAACAGATCGACAACGAGAAGTACGAGTTCAAGCCGCGTGACTGGGATGCCGCTCGATCAAACGGCATCCAGGATTTGCTCACGTCGCTCAACCGTATCCGCTCTCGGCACACCGCGTTGCAACGCCTGCGGGAATTGCGTATTAATCCGACGTCGAACGACGCCGTCCTATCCTTCACGCGCTTCAGCCGCCCGGAGGAGAACAACGGAGAGTCCGATGCCGTTATCGTTGTCCTGAATCTGGATCCGGGTAACGCGCAGGAAGCCCAAGTGCGACTGGACCTCGGCCCACTGGGGATCACTCCTGCCGGTGAAATGCCAGTTATCGAAGTGACTGATGAACTCAGTGGAGCTACCTACCAGTGGAACGATCACCCGTACGTTCGTCTCGACCCGTACTACCAGTGCGCACATATCCTGTCCGTGAAGGTACTGAGGTGAGCGAATCTTCGCCGCTTCCCTCCCTTCCCCTGCCACGTGACCTCGCCCGCCCAGGCCTGTCCGATGATCCACAGTGGTTCCGGCACACGGTCTTCTATGAAGTCCTATTGCGCGCCTTCGGCGACAGCACCGGTTCCGGCAGCGGTGATATCCGCGGCCTGACCGCACGCCTGGACTACCTGCAGTGGCTGGGTGTGGGATGTCTGTGGATCCCTCCCTTCTACCCCTCGCCGCAACGCGACGGCGGGTACGACGTATCGGACTTCACCGCGTTGGCCGAACAGTACGGCACGCTTGACGACTTCGCGGAGCTCCTCGCCGAGGCGCATGCGCGTGGAATCCGCGTCATGATCGACCTGGTGATGAACCATACCTCGGATGCGCATCCTTGGTTCGAGGCCTCGCGCTCGAATCCCGCTGGTCCATATGGAGACTTCTACGTGTGGGCGGATGACGATTCCTCCTACGCCGACGCTCGCATCATCTTCACCGATACCGAGACCAGCAACTGGACCCTGGACCCCGTGCGCGGCCAGTATTTCTGGCATCGTTTCTTCTCGCACCAGCCGGATCTGAACTACGAGAATCCCAAAGTACAGGCAGCCATGCTTGATGTCGTGCGGACATGGGCACGGCGGGGCGTCGATGGATTTCGGCTTGACGCCGTGCCCTATCTCTTTGAAAGCGAGGGCACCAACTGCGAGAATCTGCCGGCAACCCACGACTTCCTCGCGGATCTGCGTGCCATGCTTGATGCCGAGTTCCCCGGCACGGTACTGCTGGCGGAGGCGAATCAGTGGCCCGACGACGTCGTCCCCTACTACGGGACCGCCGACCGGCCGGAATGCCACATGTGCTTCCACTTCCCCGTGATGCCGCGTATCTTCTACTCGCTACGCGACGAGAAGGCCACGGCGCTGCGCAATATCCTGGCCGCCACTCCGGCGATTCCACCAGGCACCCAGTGGTCGATTTTCCTGCGCAATCACGATGAACTGACGCTGGAGATGGTGACGGACGACGAGCGGCGCAACCTCTACGACTGGTACGCCCCCGCCCCTCGCATGCGTGCGAACGTGGGAATCCGGCGACGTCTGGCTCCACTGTTGGAGAATTCCCGCGCGGAGATCGAACTCTCGAAGGCCCTGCTGCTGTCGCTGCCCGGCTCTCCGTGTCTGTACTACGGCGACGAGATCGGAATGGGCGATGACATCTGGCTGCCGGACCGCGATGGCGTGCGTACCCCCATGCAATGGTCCCCCGATCCCAGCGCCGGCTTCTCCACGGCAGATCCCTCCAACTTCTACCTGCCATTGAACAACAATCCACACTTCAGCGGCCAGGTGGTGAACGTGGAATCGCAACTGTCGCAGCGCTCCTCGCTGCTGCTATGGATGCGTAACATGCTCACCGTGCGCCGACGGCACACCGCTCTTGGCGATGGCGACTTCAAGCTGCTCACGTCGAGTAACGACTCGGTCCTCGCCTTCACGCGATCCAATGCCTCTGAGACGCTGTTATGCGTTATGAACTTCGCCAGCACCCGCAGGCCGCCAGGTTACAGATCGCCGACTTCGGCGGCGCACAACCAATCGATGTTTTCGGAGGAGCACGCTTCCCGAAACTCACTCATAAGGGCTCATGCACGATAACGCTCGGGGCACGAGGATTCTATTGGCTCTTGCTGCAGAGACCCTCGCGTTCCAAGGCGAATCGGCGGCGAGCCCGCGAACAAGAAAGAAACCGCTGACCCTACCGATGAGTGCCATGAACCGTGAACCAGTGGATTCCTTCGCAAGCCTCGCGCCCGCGCTCGCCCCGTGGTTGTCAGCTGCGCGCTGGCATCTCGGTAGCACCGCAACACCCGAGATTCGCCTAACCCTCCCCGTTGCCCGGGCCGCCGGTGTGGAGCTGCATTGGGTGGTGGTTGCCGACGGTGACGTCACCTACAACGTTCCTCTCACCTTCCGCGAGTCGGCTGCCGATGAACAAGCGGTTCTTCCCGCCCCGATCGCCGTGTGGGAGAACTGGACGGTCCGCGACGCGACGGATGACCCCTTCGGTCAGCAAGAGCTTCTGCGGCTCATTACACGGGGGCCGGTGTATTCCGGCGGCACCGACTCGTCTGCGGCCGGACTGGCGGACACCGCACCGGTGTGCGAGAAGAAGGCGGGGTTGGCCACTCACCGCCTGTGCGCGGTGCAGCCGCGCACCTCGGCCCGACGTCTTGGCCGCGAACAGTCCAACACCTCCATCGTGTACGATGCCGCGCCTCCGACGTCGCCCGCTGCCGACGAAATCGGCGGCGCGGCCGGATCACCGGATACGCCCGAGTCTCCCCACATGGCCGACACAGCAGCCGCAGCGGCCACCACTTTTGCTGGTCCGATTATTCTTAAGCTGTTCAGAGTGCTGCATCTCGGCGAGAACCCCGACGTGGAACTACAGCAGGTTCTCAGCGATTCAGGGGCCGTGCCGCTTCAGATCGGCTCGGCACAACTACTTTTGCACACCGGCCATGCTGACGTGCTGACAGCGCAAGAATTCCTTCCCACGGCCACCGATGCCTGGGAAAGTACCACCGCCTCGCTTGCCACCGGCCGCCCGCTGCCTCGCGAGGAGTTCGTTGAACTGGGCCGCACCACCCGCCGGATCCACAACATCCTCGCCGCCTCCCTCCCGGTAGTCGAGGCCACCGCCGACAAACGCCTCCAGCTGCAAGACTCCTGGCTGCAACGAGCCCGGAAGGCGATCAATCTTGTACCGCAACTGGCCGAGTACACGGATTCCATTGCGTCTATCTTCGGCGCCACGCAGTCCGTGCCGTGGCCACCACTGCAACGTATCCACGGTGACTACCATCTTGGTCAGGTATTGCGAAGCGCCCGGGGCTGGGTGGTACTCGATTTTGAGGGCGAACCACTGCGACCTCTGGCGCAACGCCGTCAACCGGATCTGGCGTTGCGCGACGTGGCCGGAATGCTACGCTCTTTTGACTATGCGGGCGGCACCGGCTCCGAACACCAGGAATGGGTCAGCACCACCCAGCAGGCCTTCCTCTCCGGCTACGGTGCTCTTTCGGAGGAGCACAAGGTTCTTTTGCGCGCTTTGGAACTGGACAAGGCGCTCTATGAGGTGGCATATGAGGCCGCCACCCGCCCCGCGTGGCTCCCCATTCCGCTCGTCGGCGTCCATCGTATTCTCGGCGCGGCACACTGAGGCCACCTGCCGCCGGGCAATGGCCGAGAGGCTTCCACTGCTCTCTCAGCTGGGCCCGCGCTGTACACACCCGGCCCGCATGCGGCCATGTCACCGTTGCTGCTAACCGCTACGCGCCCGGACCGCATAGGCACATGTGCGCACAGGAGCTACCGATTACCTCCCCAATGAACGCTCGCCTGTACCCCGCTACCCAATTGCGGGAAACTCCTCATCAATTCGGCGGGTAAACGCTCCCGTAACGGGTCTCAATATGAAAGAGTATGACCATGAGCGAAACCGACTACGTGCCCGTCAGCACGAATATTCTCGACGGCGTTTCCAACGGCTGGTATCACGCCCCACATGATGTTCTCGGCCCCCATGTGGGCACCACGAGCGTCACCATCCGGGCTATCCGGCGTCTCGCTGACCGTGTATTCATCGAGACCGTCGATGGTCGCACCGAAGCAGTCCACGAGTTCAATGGCATCTGGCGCGCAGTCCTGCCGGGAACCGCCATCCCCGACTATCGCGTAGTCGCCGTCTATGGCGATGTCGAGAACCGGACGGATGATCCCTATCGGTACCTGCCCACCGTGGGCGACGTTGATACTTACCTGTTCAGCGAAGGCCGCCACGAGGAACTCTGGAAGGTCCTCGGCGCGCATGTCCGCTCATACCCGAGCGAGCTCGGTGAGGTAACCGGCACAAGTTTCGCCGTCTGGGCGCCCAATGCGAAAGCGGTGCGCGTTATCGGAGACTTCAATGGCTGGGATGGATCGCTGCACGCCATGCGGACCATGGGTTCTTCCGGTATCTGGGAGATTTTCATTCCCGGGGCAACCGTGGGAGCCCGCTACAAGTACGAAATCCAGTACCCGGATTTGTCCTGGCATCAGAAGGCCGACCCGATGGCACGACGCACCGAAGTGCCGCCGTCGACAGCGTCGATCATCACCGATTCGCACTACACCTGGGGCGATGAGGAATGGCTCACCGAGCGGGCCAAGCACGACCCGCATGCGGGCAAGGTCAGCATTTACGAGGTGCATCTGGGTTCGTGGCGGCCTGGCCTCGATTACCGCACCATGGCGGAGCAGCTGGTCGGTCATATCAAATACTGCGGCTTCACACACGTGGAGTTCATGCCACTTGCCGAGCATCCCTTCGCTCCATCCTGGGGCTACCAGGTCACCGGCTACTACGCTCCCACGGCACGTTTCGGCACTCCAGACGAACTGCGCTATCTCATTGACCGGCTGCATCGCGCCGGTATCGGCGTCATTATGGACTGGGTCCCCGCCCACTTCCCGAAGGATGACTGGGCGCTCGCCCGCTTCGACGGAACGGCCCTGTATGAGGATCCCAATCCGCTGCGCGGCGAGCATCCGGACTGGGGCACACTGGTCTTCAACTTCGGCCGACGCGAGGTCCGCAACTTCTTGGTTGCCAACGCACTGTATTGGCTCAAGGAGTTCCATATCGACGGAATTCGCGTAGATGCCGTCGCCTCCATGCTCTACCTCGACTATTCGCGCGAAGATGGGCAGTGGCAGCCCAACGTGTATGGCGGCCGCGAGAATCTGGAAGCGATTTCCTTCCTGCAGGAGGTCAATGCCACCGCCTATCGTTGCGCCCCCGGCGTGATGATGATCGCCGAGGAGTCAACCTCCTGGCCCGGCGTCACCGGCATGACCGACAATGGCGGACTCGGCTTCGGGCTGAAGTGGAACATGGGCTGGATGAATGACACCCTGCGCTACTTGGAGGAGAAGCCCATCAACCGCCGCTGGCACCACGGTGAGATCACCTTCTCTCTCGTCTACGCCTTCTCAGAACACTTCCTGCTGCCACTGTCACATGACGAGGTGGTACACGGTAAGGGATCCCTCTACTCGAAGATGCCCGGTGACGATTGGCAGAAGCTGGCCGGAGTACGTGAGCTCTTCGCCTACCAATGGTCGCATCCGGGCAAGAAACTCCTGTTCATGGGCCAAGAATTCGCCCAGATCGAGGAATGGAATGAGTCGAGGGGTTTGGATTGGTGGCTCACCGACGACCCGTCACACGACGGCGTGCTTTCACTGGTACGCCGCCTGAATCAGGTCTACCAGGAGCATCCTGCCCTGTGGAGCGACGACTTCACCAACCACGGCTTTGAGTGGATCGACGTGTCCGACGGCGACCACAACGTGCTGTCCTATCTGCGCCGCAGCGCCGACGATGAAGACATTATGGTCGTCATCTGCAACTTCGCCGGCGTGCCCCAGAATGACTACCGGGTCGGTTTGCCTTCCGATGGCCAGTGGGATGAGATCCTCAATACCGACGCGTTGGAATACGGAGGCTCCGGCGTAGGCAACTTCGGTGCTGTCACGGCCGAACCGGTGAGCTGGAACGGGCGGCCCTTCTCCGCCTCCTTGCAGCTACCGCCCTTCGGCGTCGTCTACCTCACACCACATCGTCCACAAGATGACGAAACGGAGTCTGAAGCCGCCATTGCCTCCGACTCCGCCACGGCACCCATGTCCGCAACGTCGGTGGATGGCGACTCTGCAACTGAGGAATCGACTCTCTAACAAGTGAAACGGCGGGCAGCGTCGGCGGCAGTAGTCCCTTTGATCTACCGCTGACCTCGCCTGCTTTTTCATGCCACCACCTGACACGGACGGCAGAGGTGTGTAGCTGCTGCGTTCCGCCAGGAAGAGGTCCGGCCGATGCCGGAGCACTCTGCTCAATCGCCGGGGCAATGGTCGCCCGTTCAGGACTGATATCCACAGGCACTCAACCGGCTAAAGCAATACGAGGGAACACCCAGGTGTTCCCTCGTATTCGTTTGACGAGTTTGGTCGGTCGCGCCTCCTAGATCGACCATTCCCAGCCATGTGCGGCAGAATAACCTCTGCCCGGATCGGGTTAGCCCTTGACCGAGCCTCCGGTCAAACCCGACACGATGTACTTCTGCAGGAAGAGGAATAGCAGCAGGATCGGCAGCGCCGCAATAATCGCTCCCGACGTGAACCAGTCCCAGTGCTTCTCGTTTCCACCTACCCACAGATTCATTCCAACAGCCATCGTCCAGTTGCTCTGCCCGGTCAGAATCACCTTCGAGAGGATGAAGTCGTTGAAGCAGCTGATGAAACTCAGCAGCCCGACGACGGACAAGATCGGCGTGACAAGCGGCATGATGATGGTCCAGAAGATCTGCCCATGGGAAGCACCATCAATCTTCGCAGCCTCATCCAGCTCCATCGGAATGGAGTTGAAGGTGCCGTACATCAAGAAGGTGTTCGCGCCGAGTGCTCCCCCGAGGTAGACGCAGATCAGCGCCAGCTTCGAGTTGATTCCAAGCGCCGGAACAACGTTGCCCAGGCTCAGTAGCAACAGGAAGATCGCAACGAAAGCCAGCAGTTGCGGGAACATCTGCACAACCATGAGTGCCAGCAAGCCCCCGTTGCGGCCCTTGAATCGATACCGCGAAAAGGCGTACGCCGCAGCCGCGCCCATGAGGACGGTTCCCAAAGCCGTGATGATTCCGATCACCAGCGTGTTGCGGAACCAGGTCCAGAACAGCGTGTCACGCCCCAACTCCACGAAGTTTTCCAGGGAGACTGCCGAGAACAGACTGTTCGACGATGTCAGCGTCGTACCGATATGCGGGTTCAGCGCGGCCGAAAAAACGTATAGGATCGGGAACGCAGCGTATATGACGGCAATGATGCCAATGACGTGCCGGAAACCCACCTCGGCGAACCAACGTCCGAAGGGGCGCCGGTGCTCTTTCGTCGGAGTGGCAATGGATGGCTGACCTTCCGCCGCCGTGATCGTAGTTGTTTCACTCATCACTGGGCCCCTTCCATCGCACGCGACTTCCTGAAGCTGATCATCGAGATCGTCCCGACGATGATGAAGATCAGAATCGACATGGCAGACGCGAGTCCATAGTTGGCCTGCGCCTTACCGGATAGTCCGGATATCTGGTACACCATGGAAATCAGAATGTCCGTTGCGCCCACCGGAACCGACGCATCCTCGAATTGCGGGCCGCCTTGCGTCAACATGTAGATAAGGTTGAAGTTATTGAAGTTGAAGGCGAAGGAGGAGATCAGTAGCGGCGTCACCTGCGTCATAAGCTGTGGCAGGGTGATGTAACGCCACACCGTGAACCCGTTCGCCCCATCGATCTTCGCTGCTTCGTTCAACTCGTGTGGAATGGACTGCAAGGCTCCCGTGCAAATGAGGAACATGTACGGGAATCCCATCCACAGGTTGACTAGGATCACCGACACCTTTGCCAGAGTTGGATCGGTTAGCCACGGCAGATGCGATCCGCCAAGCAGTACCTGATTGACGAAGCCGTACTTCGCGTTCAACATACCGGCGAACAGGAATGCCGTCATGAAGGAGGGGAATGCGTACGGCAACAACATGATGGTGCGGTACACCTTTCGCCCGCGCATGCGGGAATCGTCCATGACGATAGCGAGTACCATCCCAAGCAGGAATGTCGTGGCAACCGAGAGGAAGGCGAAGAGGAATGTCCACACCAACACACGCAGAAACGGTGTTGCGTAGCGTGTATCAGCGAAAGCATCGGCGAAGTTCTTGAATCCGACGAACACCCGCCAACCGATTGTCAGAGTTTCTCCTTCGTCGGAGACAAAGAAGCCCGTCTTATTGTCGGCGTGATAAACGACCCCGGTCTCGGTGTTGGTTATTGTGTCGGTGTCGGGATCGTAGTCAAGGATCGAACGGAACACGAAGCCGGTACTGCCCGTCTGCGTGCCGATTGCTCCTTCCTCGGGATCATCGGACAACGGGACCCGCAGATCCGCAACCTCCGACTGCCGCGATGCCCAATCACTCATCGTCAAAAGATTCCAGCCCGGAATCTCGGTGATCGTGGTGCCCTCAACAGCAGCATCCGGTATCTCGGCAAGCGGTTCTTCCGCCGTTCCCACGCGCACGACGTCGTCATCCAGGACTGCGAAACCGAGTTTGCCGTCCCTCTCGACGACGACGAGGGGATACTGAGCGGATCCTTCCACACGCCGCGTGTTCTGCAGCATAAGCGATGTGATGGCACCGCCCTTGTCTAGTGTGTGCCGATGTCCATAGTTGGTGAACGCCACGTAACCGGTGTAGAGAATGACGAAGATCTGGAACACCAACAGGAAGACAAGGCCGGGAGCCAAATACTTCAACGCCAGTGTCCGCTTGGAGAAGTAGATGTAGTCCACCGCCAGGAGCAACACGGTCATCAAGGCGAAGATCAGCCAGGCCTGCACCGTGAACGCTGCGACGATGACATACAAACCCACGGCGTTAACCGCCGCCATGAGAATAAGTTTGACGAAGAAGCCGGTCCGCCATGTCGTCGCATGTGAACCGCTTACTCGCGGCTCAGTTGCAGCCTCCGGCTCAATCGAAGTTTCTGCCATCACGTGCCTTCCTCACATGAGGGGTGCCGTGGCGCACCGGATGCGCACCACGGCACCCCTCACGATCACGAACTAAGCGGAGACTTAGAGGTCGCCCTCGATATCGGAGACCATCTTGTCCCACACTCCGGCAGGATCATCGCTTCCCTTAACAAGTTGCGCCTCTGTGGAACCCCAGTAGTTCCACACCGCACTCATTTCCGGGATGGACGGCATGAGGGCGCCGTCGGCTGCAACCTCGGCAAAGCCGGCGGTCACGGGGTTTTCGGCCGCCTTCTCGGCGACGGCAGTCATGGCCGGCAGACGGTTACCCGCCTCGTAGATGATCTGCTGCACATCCTCTGTGGCAACGTAGTTGACGAGGAAGTCGGTAGCTGCCAGCTGGTTCTGTGCCTGCGCGGACAGGTAGAAGCCCTGCACGCCTACGAAGGGCTGCGCGGTCTCGCCACCGGCGGATGGAATCGGATCCACAGCGATGTCGATACCCGCTTCTTCGAAGTCGGCAACCATCCAGGGGCCGCCAACAATGTACGGAGCGTTACCGTTCTTGAAGGCGTCAACGGCAATGTCGTAGGTCATGTTGGTATCCAGCACACCCGTACCGGCCTCACCCTGATCGTTGAGCCACTGCGCGAACTTCTGACCATTCTCGCCACCGAGGGCCAGCGTGGTGTTGTACTCGCCGTCGTCGTCCAGCTCGAACACCGGCGCGCCGAAGGACGTCTGCAGCGCGTAGTAGGTGTACGGGTCGCCCTCGGCTCCGGTCTGAATGAGGAAGGGATACTCGGTGCCCGCAGCCTTACCCTTCTCGATCATCTCATCGAAGGTATCGGGGGTGGAGTCTGCCAGCGCGGTATTGCGGATAATGGCGACGTTCTCCATCGCGTACGGAAGGCCGTACACCTGGCCGTCATTGGTGAAGGCCGTCAGAGCCTTCTCGTTGAACTCATCTGCCTTGTCTCCAAGTTCGAGCGGAGCAACAACGCCATTGGCCACCAACTCGCCCAGCCAGTCATGCGCACCAACGGTGATGTCCGGGCCTTCCCCGGTGGGTACCTGGGCGAGGAAGTCCGCACGGATGTCATTGAATTCCTTAGTGACCAGTTCCACCTTGTTGCCGGTCGCTTCCTCGTAGGCCTCGGCGGCTTCTTCGAGTGCCGCCTGCCGATTGGTGTCTGTCCATACGGTGATAGTGATGCCATCACCCTCGGCAGTTGTAGTGGTGCTCTTGTCTGTTGTGGCGCCACTTGTTTTGTCTGTTGTTGAATCGTTTCCGCAGGCAGCAAGCGTTAAAGCAAGCCCGGCGGCGGTGGCAAGTGCTATGCCCTTCGCATCTCGATCTCCTGATGTATTGATTGTGTGAACCGAGTCGTTCAATTCACCACAGCCGTGTGACATGAACGATTAAAATGAGAATATATCCGCTCTGTAAGGTTCTGCAAGTAATTTCAGAAAATTGTCATCATCCTGTGATCTATTAGTGGAGGAATCTGTCCAGTCGGCATTTCGACGTGGCGCGTTTTGCTCCCAGACTGTAAAGTCTTGCAAAGAAACAGGTGAGGTGTTGCCGCTGCTGAGCAGGGGTGCGTATCCTTCATAAGCGCGCATGACGGGCATGGAGGCCTAGGAGTACAACGATGGCAGACCGTATCAGGCTGGCCGATCTGGCCAAGCAAGCGGGCGTTTCGACCGCGACCGTTTCACGTGTGCTGAACGGCAAGGGCACAGTTGCTCCTGCCACGCGCAAGGCGGTGCTCACGGCGCTCGACCTGCTGGGCTATGAACGCCCCGAGCGCCTGCGCCAACGTCCCGGCGGGCTTATTGGCCTCGTCGTTCCCGAGCTTTCCAACCCCATTTTTCCGAGCTTTGCACAGAATCTGGAATCGACCATGGCACCCGGAGGCTACACGCCTCTGCTATGCACTCAAACCGCCGGCGGCGTCACCGAGGATGCTTACGTGCAGATCCTCATTGACCAGCACGCCTCCGGCATTGTTTTCGTCTCCGGTTTACACGCGGACATGACGGCAAGTATTGACCGGTACCGCCACCTGCAAGAACTCCATGTTCCTTTCGTCACGATAAATGGAGCCCATCCCGGTATCGATGCCCCGGACTTCTCCACCGACGATGTTTCGGCGGTCACCCAGGCGGTGCGGCACTTGGCCGCGCAAGGGCACACGCGTATCGGACTGGCCGTCGGTCCCAGCCGTTTCATCCCCTCGCAGCAGAAAGCACTCGGTTTCACCCGCGCGATGGCACAGATTCTTCCCGGAGCTGCGGCACCCATCGTTAACACTCTGTTCACCGTGGAGGGCGGCCAAGCGGCTGCGGCGCAACTCATTGAGAGTGAATGCACGGCGATTGTGTGTGGTTCCGACATCATGGCCTTGGGCGCTATCCGCTACTGTGAGGGCGCCGGGCTACGGGTACCAGCGGATGTCTCCATCATCGGTTTTGACGACTCCCTGCTCATGCCCTTCACCAATCCCCATTGACCACCTTCCACCAGCCGGTTCGCGCCATGTGCGAAGCGGCAATCTCGACGCTGCTCTCCATGATCGACGACACCGCGACCAGTTTGCGCTCCATGCAGTTCCACGCCGAACTCATCGTGCGCGAGTCCACCGCCCGCTGCTCACGTTGAGCAGGAGGCCAGAAGGTAAAACTCCCCATTCGTCCCACAAGGTAAGGAATCCATGCCCAGGCAACTTCACCGTCCAACCGTTCCGAGTCAGTGGTGGCAGGACGCCGTCATCTATCAGATCTATCCCCGCTCCTTCGCCTCCTCCGGCGGGCCGATCGGTGATCTTCCGGCCGTCACCGCCCGCCTGGAGCATGTGGCAAGCCTGGGAGCAGATGCCATCTGGCTATCGCCGTTCTATCCCTCACCGCAGCACGACGCGGGCTACGACGTTGCCGATTATCGCAATATTGACCCGCGGTTGGGAACGCTGGAAGACGCCGACGCCCTCATCGCCCGCACCCATGAGCTCGGAATGCGTATCATCATCGACCTCGTCCCGAATCACACCAGTGACGAACACGTCTGGTTCCGGGAAGCGCTTGCCGCCGGACCGGGCTCACCCGAACGCGAACGCTACTGGTTCCGCGAAGCAAGTACCGATGCACCGCCCAATGACTGGACCTCGATCTTTGGCTCCATCGCATGGACACGGGTGCGCGAGCGCGACGATGCACCGGGATCCCCCTGGCAAGACGATCCGCAGTGGTACCTGCATCTCTTCGACTCCACTCAGCCTGATCTGAACTGGGACAACCCCGCCGTGCATGCCGAGTTTCGCGACGTGTTGCGATTCTGGCTGGATCGCGGCGTTGATGGCTTCCGAATCGATGTCGCGCACGGACTGGCGAAGGACCCCGAACTACCAGATTGGCAGTACCACTGGACCATGGTGGAAGGGGCGGCGCCGATGCCGCCAGCGTACCGCCTCCTCCGATGTGGGACCGCGACGGCGTCCATGACATCTACCGTGAATGGCGTACCGTGCTTGATGAATACGGACCAGATCGCATGCTGGTGGCGGAGGCGTGGGTCTCCCCCGGTGATCGTCTGGCGCAGTACGTTCGCGCAGACGAGATGTCGCAATGCTTCAACTTCGACTTCCTCTCGAGCCAGTGGAAACGTGATGACCTCCGTGCGGTGATCGCATCGTCTCTGCGCGCCATGGATGACGTCGGTGCACCCACCACCTGGGTTCTTTCGAACCACGACGTTGTTCGAGCGGCCTCTCGCCTTGGACTGTCCCATACCGGGAAAGGCCCCAATGGTATTCGGGCCACCGATGAGCAGCCCGATCCCGAACTCGGCGCCCGACGCGCGCTCGCCGCGCATTTGTTGATGGCAGGACTACCTGGCTCCTGTTACCTGTACCAGGGCGAAGAACTCGGCTTGCCGGAGCACACCGCCCTCCCCGACAACGTACGCGAGGATCCGGCCTACTTTCGGACCAAGGGGGTCGAAGCCGGCCGTGACGGTTGCAGGGTGCCTCTGCCCTGGCAAGCGCAGGCGCCCGCCTTCGGCTTCTCACCGGACGGACAGTCGTGGCTTCCGCAGCCCCCGGAGTGGGCCACCTTTGCGGTTGATGCTCAGGAAGCCTCTGCTTCCTCCACCCTCAACTTCTTCCGCCACATGTACGCGTTGCGCAGCGAGTTGGCGCTCGGTCACGGCGGATTGGAAGACGTCTCCGACGCATTTCCGGGCACACTCGCGTATCTCAACACGGCACCTGCCGATGCGACACGTGGAGACATACTTATCCTCACGGCATTCGACACGGACGTAAGCATCCCGGAGGGCTGGCAGGTTCTCCTGGCGAGTGCCGCCCCCGGAAGCGCGGAGTCAACCACGTGGTTGGCGCGCGCTTAGCAACACCCGGCCATATAACGTTACCGACGCGGCGCTGCCCGACGAGGCCCGTTCCAGCAGCGCCCAGGCGCGGAGCGTAGCGTTCCGCCTCGCCGACGCGCGCCTTTTGCCGACTTTAGAAAAGCGCCGCAGACAGTTCTCGACGTGCCTGCGCCACCACCGGTTCGTGTGTACCGACTATTTCGAATAGTGCCAGAAGACGTTTGCGAACGCTGTCGCGCTCCTCGCCGCTGCTACGTCGAATCACCGCGAGGAGCCGGGCAAATGCCTCATCGGGCCGCCCATACGCAACTTCGACATCGGCGGCGGCCAGCTGTGCATTGAGCGAACGATCACTTTCAGCGGCGCGCAATGTCTGCTCCGGGTTGAGAACACGCACCCGCTGCAGCAGTTCCACCTGCGCCACTCCCGTCTGCGCTGCGGCATCTCCCGGGTTTGCCTTAACTGCCGCCGTGTACTCGGCATGTGCGGTATCCAGATCGCCGACGCTGAGAGCCTCCGCCGCCTCCTTATGATGCGGGGGCAGCTGTGGCTGCGGAGGCGCCGCGTCACCGTCTAGAACGCCGGTAATCCCGTAACGAGCCGCCGCTTCCAAGAGTCTGTCAATAACCGTAGTCAACTCAGCTTTGGCCGGAGCGCCTTCGAATAGCGGAATCGGCTGACCCTGCAACAGCGCGACCACTGCCGGTGCACCCGTGATGCGGAACGCCTGTGCTACTTCGGGGGCGGCATCGACGTCAACCCGTCCCAGCTGGAAACGCCCGTTTTGCTGTGTAGCGAGCGCTTGCAACTGCCGGTCAAGGGCAGCTGTGGGTTCTGATCGAGAGGTGTGAAAAAGCACGACCACGGGAACACGCTGCGACATTTCAAGAGCGCCTTGTAGAGAGTCCGCCGTAATGTCGGTGACCAGCGGTCCCGGCACGCTCGCGCCGGACGAAGCGGTGGGGTTGGCACTTGCAGCACCCGTGGGAGCGGCACTACCGTCCCTCCCATTCGTACGATTACTCAGACCAGAAAGATCGACGGCACCATACATCGAGGCGCCAAGCGGCTGTGACATGTTCATCCATTCGATACGTCGAGAAGCACTGCCGCATGGGCAGCAACAACATCAATTGTCTGGTCCTCCGCATCAGCGGCGGGCACATTGAAGACTAAGACGGTAGTGTAGTGCGCCGTCATCGTACCCGTCACGGTTAGGCTGTCATTCGCGTTGCCCGTTCCTAGCGCCGCAATATTGCCGCCACCGGCAATGTCCACGGATCCACCCTCCGCAGTGACAGAGATGGTCGTTGTGACGTTGACCTGTCCGAATACTAATGCGCCTCCCTCGGCCGTGCGCACCGCGATCGTCCCGTTCTCTCCGGGTTCGAAGGACATGGTTGCCGTTCCCGTATCCGCGGTGGTCTCCGCATTGGCATCTTGTGCCTCAGCCATCTTGGCAAGCCAAGGGTCATCGGCGAAGCGCAGACCCTTTGAGTCATTCCGGGTCGATGCGAGGGTGGTATAGCCAGCGAGCACATCGTCTGGACTTGCGACTAAACCCTCCGCAGAATCAGAAGCAAGAACCGCGCCTCCCTCTTCCCCGAACTTGAGCGCCGGCACCGTTGCACCGGGCAGAATATCGGCGACACCCCACAACGACCAATTCTCCCGTGCCGAGGGCTGCACGAACATATCGATCGTCTTGGCGCTAGATCCAGCGGGCTCAGCCATGACGCTGACCGCGGCATGCGGGTAGTCATCGGCAGCGCTGATCATCGTCTGGTCTGCACTGTCCGACAGTCTTTCCAGCGACACGCTGTCGGCGAGTATCGATTTCAGTTTGTACTCGGCGCTGCGCATAGACGCGAATGGACCACTTACACGCTCAGTCAGCGCCTCACCGTCAAGCTTTTCATCGGCCGCCGCGAGGCTGTCGAAGATGTCGGACTGCACCTGTTCAAAACGGGTGACTGTGAGTGCGGGACGCGCAGTCTCGGCGGCCGCTGTCGCCTTGGGAAGCTCCGCCTCGTTTGCGCAGCCGGACAGAGCGAAAACCAGCACTCCGACACTTGCAATAGCTCTCCTATGCATCAGGGTCCTCCCTCTTCTCGCCTTCTTCCGCATGCTTACCTTCCGGTTCGCCGACAAACTCTGCGCTCGATGCGGATGCGGTATCCGTCTCATCTTGCCGCTCAGCCGTGGCAAACTCCCAGCGGCTGCGCCACTGGGCTCCCGATGCGGTCGACGGTTCATCGTCGACCGCAGTATCCGGCTCAGGCGACCAGTCTTCGTCGTCAACGGGGATCACCAACCGGTCCTCCTCAGCCAGCTCACGTGAGCGCAACTCCTGCGAGCGAGGGCTGGCACATATGATTCCCGCACCCAAAGCCTGTCCGGTGACCGCGTTCTGCACAGGTCGAGTACTCTCCGCGATGTCACCGTCGAATGCCTGCAAAACGGTTGTCTCCGCCGCCGCACGCGAGGCACGGCGGGCCTGGCGACGCTGCCGCAGTTCCTGCCGTCGGGCTCGGCTGCGCGCCTCCTGCCGCTCCAAAACAAGGAGGAGCACGCCGATAATCGCCAGCAGCACGCCAATGAGAATCAGCGGTATGACGTCGCCGGAATTAACATCGCGACTCCAGCTCAATGTGACTGTGGGAGCCTTCCCATCGGATGCGGTGGCGATCAACGAGATATTGCCCGGATCGGCCACCTCGTAATCGGTGACTTTGGCCGATCCTTTTTCATTTGCGACGCTCAGCCACATATCCGAATCCGCAAGGGCAGGAACTTCGGTCGCATCTGTGGCGTCCCCCTCGGCCTGCTCTTCGTCTGCGGTGGTTTCTCCATCTGCAGCCGCGCTGGCCACTGCTAATGTCGACCAGTCCTTCATACCACTGATCGAGTCTGCCGAAAGCCCTTCCGCCCACGCCGCGACATCACCGGCATAGCCGATAGCGATGGTGACATCGGCGTCGTCGGAGCCGGAAGCGGTGATTGTCACCGTATCGGACACCATGTCCAGTACGCCCGGTTCCGTCAGAACATACGCCGTATCCCCGGAAGGAACGGCTTCGGCAGTGACCTGACTGTCATCGCTCCATATCGTGGCCTTACCCACTCCGAGGAATGCGACGAGTAGTCCAATCACTCCGAGCGCAATGCCGGCGATCTTCCGCATTGTCTCTCCCTTGCCGTTAGTACCCGCACAATATAACGATTTAATAACGATACCCTACTGGAGGTTACGAGCGCGAATGCACCCCCCCCAGTACGGCCTGTGACGCACAAGCCTTTGCCGAGCTCAAGGCGACTGCGGCAGTCTCACGGTATCGCCACGCTCAACCCATCTGTACGCCCCACGCTCAGCTTCTCATACCAATTCCATCTGATTCCCGCGCCTCGCCCATGGCGGACCCATGAAATCTGTCTCGGAACTCTGCCATACCTCCCATATACGAGTAACCTTAGTATCAGTGCCAGTCCTGTCACGCTGTACCTCCTTATCGAAAGGGTTAACATGGATGAAGATCGTCCGCTCTTCCCGCTCGTCCGCCGTGGTTATGACCGCGCCCAGGTCGACGAGCGCGTACATTCACTGGAGAAGGCTCTGGACGATACACGTTCACAGGTGGCGAGCCTCGATTCACGTGTGCTCCGCCTGTCCGGCGAACTCGCTGAGGCTCGCAAACAGCTGCGGGAAAATGACCGACCGACTTATGGCGGCCTGGGTTCCCGCGTGGAACGTCTCCTCCACGCAACAGAGCAACAGGCCATGGACGTGATGGCGCGGGCGAACTCCGACGCCGAATCCACCATTAGCCGCGCCCAATCACGGGCGAATGATCTCACCGCCGCAGCCGAGTCCGAGGCCCAGGATACGCTGGCGCGCGCCCACGCCAATGCGGATCAACTGCGCGCCTCATCGCGCAAGGAGGCCAACGCCTTGACAGCCAATGCGCAGCGCACCGCCGAAGAGCTGGTGGCATCCGCCGAGCGGGAGGCCAATCGCGTACGAACAACGGCGAACGCGGAGGTTGCCGCGCTACGTTCGCAAGCGACACATGATGTGGAACAGCAACGCGCCCGGGCCGACGACGAGCTGACCGCGTTGCGCGCCGAAGCGGAGGAGGAAGTAGCGACCTTACGCGCACAGGCGGAACGCGAAGCGAACCGTATCCGCACCGAGGCAAACGAAGAGGTTGCCTCGCTACGTGCCAGCGTTAATCGGGAGGTCACAAGCCTGCGCAAACGCAGCGCCGACGAGCGTGCCGCGGCGGAAACCGAGGCACGCTCGGCAGCCGAGCATATGGTCCGTACCGCCGAGGCCCGCGCCGATGAGGCGGAACGCCGCTTGGCCGAGGCGACCGAACGCGCCGAGGAGTTGACATCGTCGAGCGAGACGGAAGCAGCGAAGATCGTCAATGCCGCGCGGCAGGAGGCGGAAGAAATGCTCAGCACCGCCCGCGCGGAAGCGGAACGTATCCGGCAGGAAGCGGCGGAGGACGCCGTCGAAACAACAACCTCCGCCGAAGAGCAGGTCGCGCTGCTCCAGGAGCAGCGCGAGGTCCTCAGCTCCTACATTGAGGATATGCGCGCCCTGCTTGCCTCCGACAGCTCGGCTTCCATCGCCGTGTCAACGATCGTTGCGAATGCTGCGGCCAACGCAGCCGAGGACGCCGACGGCGCCTTTACCGCACCGGCGGCCGATAGCGCCGCAGAGCTGGAAGAAGACACCGAGACAACGGATGACTCCGCCGCAACAAGCGGCGAGGAGGCCGTGTAACACGTGCACCCGTGCCCGCCACCGGGCACGGGTGGCGGGCTCATGCCTGGGTTGCACTCGCTTCCTGGTAGAGTTCCCGCAGCAGTGCCGCTAGCTCGGTCGGCTTCTCGTCGGCGGTGAAATGCCCGGCTCCCGGAATCTCTGCGATACGCGCATGCGGGGCCCGCTCTTGTAATTCGGCAAAGGATTCCCGCGAACAGGTCGCATCGTCGCTGCCGCGTTCCAGTAGCACCGGTCCATCAATACGCACCGCGTCGCTCGCGTCGGCGCGATTCATCAACGCTTCTTGGACCCAGGCCA
Organism: Actinobaculum sp. 313; assembly: GCF_003073475.1. Taxonomy (GTDB): domain Bacteria; phylum Actinomycetota; class Actinomycetes; order Actinomycetales; family Actinomycetaceae; genus Asp313. The sequence continues at coordinate 2,122,926 of NZ_CP029033.1, forward strand.
GCGAGGGTGCTGATATCTGCCGGAACCGCGCATCGAGAGAGTCGCGGATCTCCTGTGAACAGGACGGGGAGACCATTACGGTGGTCCAGTCCTTGACCGCGTCGTAAGGGCGACCTTCGGCGCACAGCCGCAGCGCATTCAAGCGGATCTCGCGGTGAGAGGGGATGTCGGCGCCAATATTGGTATCCATTAGGGCCAGGCCGGCTACCATCCCCGGGTATGCCAGAGTGAACGCTGCCGCCACCGATCCTCCCATGGACAGGCCGCCGATAACGATCCTGGCGATGCCGATGGAGTCAAGCGTATCCTTCAGCGCCCGGACGAATACTTCCACCGAAGCAGACGCGATACCGTATTCGCCCTGCAGCTCCACACCGGAGGGCGAGCCGCCGAACCCGGGAGCATCTACGGTCAGAACATCAATTTCCGCCAATTCACTTCGGACGGAGTCCCACATGCTGCCGTCTAGGGGCATGGCATGCAGCAAAACGAACGGAAGATCGCTGTGTGGGCCAGTGCGGCGCCAAGCAAGTGAAGTCATAAGCCAACATTAGCGGGTCACGAGCACACGTGCGAACGGGTACGCGGCGCGTTTAACGGCCCCGATGCTTCCAGCAGGACGTGTGCCAGTGCCGTCGGGAATCAATGCCGTACTGCGCTCCCCAGATCGTATCCTCCGTCCACACCACCTCATGCGCTTCACCCACGAGAATAATGCCGTTGCAGCCAGGGCAGACGTACTGCTTGCTACCCGCCGAAATATGGTGGACCTTGTAGTCTGTGCCATCACGGCCCCGTTCGTGGTGCACGCCTCCCATGGCCGCCTCGATGTTGAGCGGTCGTACCGGACGAGAGTATTTCTTGGATCGACGCACATACATACGCTACACCCTTGTCGGCTCCCTGTCGCAGCTCAGAGTGACGGTGCACTAGAACAGGCGATCCTCCGGCCGGTCAAGTCCGCGCATCTCGTCATAGTCAAGCGTTACGCACTCTATACCACGGTCCGCGGCGAGAATGCGCGCCTGCGGCCGAATCTCCTGTGCGGCGAATATCCCCCGTAACGGAGTCAGAAGCGGATCACGCCCCAGAAGATCCAGATAGCGGGTGAGCTGCTCGACGCCGTCAATCTCACCACGCCGTTTCACCTCAACGGCTATATGCCCGCCATTTCCGTCGCGCAGCATAAGATCCACCGGTCCGATGGGCGTGGGAAACTCACGCCGCACCAGACTCAGTCCCTTGCCCAAGCGTTCCACTTGCTCGGCGAGGAGTTTCTGCAGATGCGCCTCCACCCCATCCTTGACCAAGCCGGGCTCTTCACCAAGCGTCCGTTCATAATCGCCGAACACTTGGAAAATCCGAATGATCAGCGCGTCGTCGGTTTTCAGATGCGAGACCTCCCATACCTCGCTGACACCCGCCGCGCTCTCCTCGGGATCCGGTTCGCGCTGGCGCATTCTGGCCGGAGGACTCATCCAGTTCAAAGGCTTATAGGAGCCGCCGTCGGAGTGGACGAGCACGGACCCGTCCGCCTTCATCACCAGTAAGCGCACGGCGGGCTCCAGGTGAGCATCAAGACGACCGGAGTAGTCAACAGAGCATTCGGCAAAAACTACACGCACCCTGCAAGCGTACACGTCACCGCGCATAACGCCGGAACCGCTCCCCTGTGCGTGGCCCTGTAAGGTTCAGATGTCGGTGGGCTCCTCCACCGGCGGTGCTGAATCGAGCCAGGACACCAACCCCGCCAGTGACGCCGACGACATTGCGGCCTGCAAGGTGGCACCTCCCACCGACAGATCGGCAATGATAATGTCGTCGCCGACCGTGCTATGGCCTGAGAGGCGAAGAGCTGACCTAGCGATCACGTAGCGCGCCTGCGGCCGTAAGGAACGAGTCGCGAACCACAGCAGAGCGTCCGGACGAAACATCATGACACCGGTCCGCCACGCTCCGGGCCCCACTCGTAGCGAGCATTGAAAGGTGCCGACCCGCTTGAGCAGCATCCGTAGGCGAATAACCATGGCGCCATACACCACGATGAAAAGAACGGCTGCGACAAGAAGAATCAGCCGCACCATGGCGATGACGCTCGCTCCCACTACTCCGCCACACCTCTCCGCGCAGCGCCATTACCCGCACCGTCGGCGACGATATAGACATGGTCGCTATCCACGGTGACGAATCCGCGGTCGACATCGAACACCTCGACCGTACCATCCCCCTGCCGCACCTCCACCGGGCCCGCATCAAGCAGCGCCATAAGCGGCGTATGCCCGGGAAGGATGCCCATTGCCCCATTCACGGATGGAACGCTCACATGGTCGGCCCGCCCAGACCACACCGGTCCGGAGCGTGCCACAATCTCGACCAGCATCAGGCCTGCTCCTGTTGGATGCGCTGCCAGGCGCGCTCGATATCCTCGAGACCACCAATATTGAAGAACGCCTGCTCCGGGATATGGTCATATTCGCCGTCGCACAGGCGCCGGAAGGCTTCAACCGTCTCATCCACCGGTACCGTGGACCCCTCAACACCGGTGAACTTCACCGCCGTGTACGTATTCTGCGAGAGGTACTGCTGGATCCGGCGTGCTCGTGCCACCGTCACCTTGTCCTCCTCGGAAAGCTCATCCACACCGAGGATGGAAATGATGTCCTGCAGTTCCTTGTTCTTCTGCAGGATCGCCTTCACCCGGGTCGCAACCTCGTAATGCTCCTGCCCCACCACCTGCGGGTCGAGAATACGCGATGTGGAGGTCAGCGGATCGACGGCGGGATAAAGTCCGCGGGAGGCAATTTCGCGGGAAAGCTGCGTCGTCGCGTCCAAATGGGCGAATGTTGTCGCTGGCGCGGGATCGGTGTAGTCGTCAGCAGGAACGTAAATCGCCTGCAGTGACGTGATGGAATGCCCTCGCGTGGAGGTGATCCGCTCCTGCAGGGCACCCATCTCGTCCGCCAGGGTCGGTTGGTATCCGACGGCGGACGGCATGCGTCCGAGCAGAGTGGATACTTCCGAACCCGCCTGCGTAAACCGGAAGATATTGTCGATGAACAGCAACACATCCTGGTTCTGCACGTCACGGAAGTATTCCGCCATGGTCAAGCCGGACAGGGCGATCCGCAGGCGCACCCCGGGCGGCTCGTCCATCTGCCCGAATACCAGGGCGGTCTTATCCAGTACCCCCGCCTCGTCCATTTCGTGGATGAGGTCGTTGCCCTCACGAGTGCGCTCCCCGACACCCGCAAACACAGAGACGCCCTCATGGTCCTGGGCAACACGCTGAATCATTTCCTGAATCAGAACCGTCTTCCCCACGCCGGCGCCGCCGAACAGACCGATCTTGCCACCCTGCACATACGGAGTTAGCAGGTCAATGACCTTAATTCCGGTCTGGAACATGCGCGTCTCAGGTTCCAGTGCATCGAACGACGGTGGTTTACGGTGAATCGGCCACCGCTCGGTTATCTCTAGGGTCTCCCCCGCCTTGAGATTGAGGCAGTCGCCGAGCACGTTGAAAACGTGCCCTTTGGTGGCGTCCCCCACCGGCACGGTAATGGCAGTACCGGTGTCATGTACCAGAGCACCACGCACCAAGCCGTCCGTCGGCTTCATGGCAATACAACGGACGATATTGTCGCCAAGGTGCTGGGCCACTTCAAGCGTCATGTCGGACGCGCCCTCCCCCTCACCCTGTGCGGAAAGGTCCACCCGGGTGACCAGCGCATTGTTGATCTCTGGCAGAGCATCGGACGGGAACTCGACGTCGACGGTGGCACCGATGACCTGAACAACGCGACCCTGGCCGACGACGGGCGTCTCGACAGTGTCAGTCATGTTCTTCTCTTCCTTCACGCTGATCGTCTTCCTCCATGTCAATCTTGTTTGAGCGCATCGGCGCCCGACACAATCTCGGTGATCTCGGTTGTGATTTCCGCTTGGCGGGCGTTGTTCGCCAAGCGCGTGTAATCCTCTATGAGTTGCTGCGCGTTTTCCGTGGCAGAATGCATTGCCTGCTGCCGCGATGCCAGTTCAGATGCCGCCGACATCAACAACACGGAGCGAATCCGCTGGTTGACGTACATCGGCAACAGCAGGTCGAATACCTGACGTGCGGAGGGCTCAAACTCGTACAGCGGCATCGTTCCCGGCACATAGTCACCGAGCTCGTCCCGCTCCACATCTTCCGAGACCAGTGATTCTTCCGGCTCGACAACCTCCATGGGCAGCATATGCCGCACCTGCACCACCTGCTTAACCATGGAGACAAAACGTGTGAAAACGACGTGCAACTCCGCAACACCACCCTCACTCGCCGGAGCAAGAAAGAGATCCAGCAGGGTGCGGGCGATTTCATCGGAGATCTCCACACCCGGATTATCCGAATGCCCGGTCCACGTCCGTACCATCTCAACATTACGGAAACGGAAGTATGATTCCCCGCGCCGTCCGCTGACAAATAGTACCGGCTCTTTGCCCTCGTCCCGCAGCGACTCCAGCAGTCGGTCCGCCTCGCGCAGTACCGACGCCGAATACGCCCCGCCATGCCTCGATCAGAGGTGACAACGAGAACCGCTACACGATTCGTGTCTGTACGTGCGTTGAGAAGCGGATGTCGATGATCGAAAGCATGCGCCGCCACTGCCGCAATCGACTGCGTGAGGACGCGGGTATAAGGATCCGATCCTTGCGCAGCCTCACGGGCCCGCGAAATTCGCGATGCTGCGATCAGCTCCATGGCGCTGAAAACCTTCTCCAAGGTTTGAGTCGCCCGGATCTTCTCCTTAAAAGCCCTCTGTGCCCCCGCCATGGTCAGCCTCGCCTGCCTCGCACGAGTTGCTCTTGCACCTCTTCGGCTTCTGCTACGGCGGTCTCGCCTTCGGGCTCGATCAAGCCTTCAGCTACCAGGAAGCTGTGCTGGTACTCAGCCACAACCTTCCGCAGAGTCTCCTCGGTGTCGTCGTCGAGCACACCAGTATCGCGGATAGTATCCAGAACGTTGGAGTTGTGCCGAACATAGTCGAGCATACCCGCCTCGAAATCGTGCACCCGACTCACCGGCACCTCATCGAGGAAACCCGCTGTTCCCGCCCATACGGATACCACCTGGTCCTCGACGGCAAACGGTGTGTACTGCGGCTGCTTCAGTAGCTCCATCAAGCGCTCGCCGCGCGCGAGCTGTTGCCGTGTCGTCGCATCCAAGTCTGAGGCAAACATGGCAAAAGCTTGTTGGGAGCGGTACTGCGCCAAGGTGATCTTCAGTGTGCCCGCAACCTTCTTCATCGCTTTGATTTGCGCGTCGCCACCGACTCGCGACACCGAGATACCCACGTCAACCGCGGGGCGCTGATCCGAGTTGAACAGGTCGGATTGGAGGAAGATCTGGCCATCGGTGATGGAGATGACGTTCGTTGGAATATATGCCGATACGTCATTCGCCTTCGTCTCGATCATCGGTAGGCCGGTCATGGAGCCGCCGCCGAGTTCATCGGAGAGCTTCGCACAACGCTCCAGGAGGCGCGAGTGCAGATAAAAGACGTCACCGGGGTAGGCCTCACGCCCCGGCGGCCGCCGCAGCAGTAGCGACACCGCGCGATACGCCTCCGCCTGCTTGGACAGGTCGTCGAAGATGATCAGAACATGCTTGCCGCCGTACATCCAGTGCTGGCCGATAGCGGAACCGGTATAGGGAGCCAGATACTTGAAACCTGCCGGGTCGGACGCAGGAGAGGCAACAATGGTTGTGTACTCCATGGCGCCACCCTTCTGTAAGGTGGAACGCACCGAGGCGATGGTTGACCCCTTCTGCCCGATGGCCACATAGATACAACGGACCTGCTTGCTGGGGTCGCCGCTCTCCCAGTTCTCCTTCTGATTCAGAATCGTATCGAGAGCGAGCGCGGTCTTTCCGGTCTGCCGATCACCGATAATGAGCTGGCGTTGTCCACGTCCGATCGGGATCATGGCATCGATAGCCTTAATTCCCGTTTGCAGCGGCTCGTACACGGACCGACGCATCATCACGCCTGGGGCCTGCAGCTCCAGGGCCCGTCGGCCTTCGACCGGAGCGATCTCACCCAACCCGTCGATCGGGTTACCCAGCGGATCAACTGTGCGCCCGAGGTAGCCATCTCCAACCGGTACCGACAGAACCTCACCGGTGCGGCGGACCTCCTGTCCTTCCTCGATGCTGGAGAAATCCCCCAGCACCACGACGCCAATTTCACGCTCCTCCAGGTTCATGGCCAGGCCCTGCGTACCATCTTCGAAACGCAGCAACTCGTTTGCCATGGCACCGGGCAGTCCCTCAACACGCGCAATGCCGTCGGCCGTCATGGTGACGTGACCGACCTCTTCGCTCACGGAACTCGCCGGTTCGTATGAGTTCACGAAGCTGTCCAGCGCGGCCCGAATCTCCTCCGGGCGAATAGTCAGTTCAGCCATTCCTCATTCCTCCACTATGCGGTCGCTGCCGCGTGGTGAGCCGAAGCTCGTGTTGTCATCGTCCTCGTGCGGGTCATCATCCCGGCACTTCTGGTCATTTGATGATCTCCTCCCGAACGTGCCTAATCCGCGTGGCAAGGGAACCGTCAATGACTTCATCACCGACTCGAATTCGTAGTCCGCCGACGACGGCCGACTCAACCGCAACGTGGACGCTGACCTCCTGGCCGTAGCGTGCGGTGAGAATTCGAGTCAGACGCTCCTCCTGCTCAGTCGTCAACGGAGCCGCCGCAGTAACCGCCGCAACGAGATGCCGATTGCGCCCCGCCGCTTCGTTCATCATATGCAGAAGCGACTGAGCCAAGGACGGCTGCGGAGCATGCACCGCCGCTCGCCCCAGCAAGGTCGCGGTTTCCGGCGCCACTGCGTCGAAAATCTGCCGTGTGAGATCGGCTCTTTTCTCCTTCGGGAAGACGGGGTTGGATAGAACCACACGCACATCACGCTCGTCGCGCAGAACGCGCATACAGCGGTAGAGTTCCTCTTCCACCCGCATCAGGCGGCCTTCGCGCTGCGCACCAGCCAGCACGCTCAGAATGCCGAGTTCCTCCAAGCTCGTGAGCAGATCGTCGTCGTCGGACCAATGCTCCCGTACCAGCCCGCTGAGCAGATCAAGAACCTCTCCGCTGACCTTCCCGGTAAGGACATCCCGCGCCAACTGCACGCGGGCATCGCCGCTGCGGGAAGCGTCTGTCAGCGAGCGCGCGAGCGACAGCGAGGAGCCAAGCGTATCCGCCAGGTCAAAAATCTCCCTTGCGAAAGCGGCCTCGTTCCCCCGCTCATAGAGCAGGGCATCCCAGCGTTCGCGTGCTGCGGCAAGAGCCGCTTCGCTTCCCGATCGCATCAGTTCTCCTCGGTGCTGGCGGGTACCGGAGAGCTGGCCTCCAACTCGTCCAGGAAACGGTCGATCACGCGCTGCGAAACCTCCGGATCGAGAGTCTGCTCACCGACGATGCGTCCGGCGAGCTCGCTGGCCATCACACCTACTTCCGTTCGCAGGCTACGGCGCGCCGTGTTGGTATCCGCCTCGATTTGCCTTTGCGATGCACCGGCAATACGCTCCGCCTCGTCGCTGGCCGTTCGCTGTGCCTGCGCAATGATGGATGCCGCATTGGCCTGCGCTCGTTCACGAATCTGCGCCGCCTCCCGCTGCGCGTCTTCAACCTGCAGAGTCAACTGCGCGCGCTCTGCAGCAACCTCATCCTTGGCCCGCGCGGCCGCATTCAGCCCCTCCTCAATCTTCGCGGTACGCTCATCGAGCAGACGCATGAAGGTGGGCCATCCGAATTTATAGACCGCCACGGCGATGATGACGAAGGAAACTGTTCCCCACACCAGGTCCGGTGTCGCCGGCAAGATAAGAGAATCTTCAGCCAGCAACATAATCAGACGCCAAAGACGAAGCCTGCCGCGAAGCCAATCAGACCGAGGGCCTCGGTGAAAGCAATCGACAGGAACATATTGATTCGCAGATAGCCCCTGAGCTCAGGTTGGCGCGCGGTCGCCTCCTGATTCTTCGCGCCGATCAATCCGACGCCAATTCCCGGGCCAAGCACGGCAAGGCCGTATCCGATTGTGGCGATGTTACCGATCATGAATGTGTCCTTTTCGGTTAATTTGCGGTGTCAGTGCGATTCCAGCGACAGCGCAATATACGCTGCCGTCAGAAGGGCAAAGATATAGGCCTGCAATGCAGCAATGAAGGCCTCAAAAGCGGTGAAGATGATCCCACCTAGTAGGGTAACAGTACCCAAGGCAATCCCGCCCAGGCCTCCCATAGAGAAATAAAGCGCGTTAGTGCCGAGGAAGCACAACACGAGCAGCAGGTGGCCGGAGACCATATTCGCCAAGAGTCGAGCGGTCAGGGTCAACGGCCGTATGACGAAGGTCGAGATTAGCTCAATGGGCGTCATGAGAAGATAGACAAGTTTCGGCACTCCCGGCGGAAACAACTGGGAGCAGAAGAAATGCCCCGCCCCGTGCGCCTTACAGCCCGCTACGATAAAGGCGATGTAGGCGACAATGGCGTACACCAACGGCATACCTATCAAAGAAGTGCCAGCGATCTGCAGGCCCGGAATGATACCGGTTATATCCATGAAAAGCACGCCGAGGAAAATAGTTGCCAACAGCGGCTGGTATGGCCCGGCTCGGTCCTCCAAGATCTGCTCCCCCACGTTCTTCCGAGAGAAGTCGAGCAGCATTTCGACGGCGTTCTGTGCCCGTCTGGGTACCAGGCGTGCCCGCCGCGAGTAGATGACCAAGATCGCGCACAGCGCCACCGCCGCAATCAAGCGGACTAGAACCACACGATTAATGGCGAAGGGCGTGCCCGCAAAAAGGAACGGTTCTGGAAAGAACTCCTCTACCGACGGTGGCTCGAAGCCACCGCCTTCCGCGAGTGGCGCAAGGGCACTGAGCAGCGTCATTGACAAAGGTATGCCCTCCGATCTCACTGGCTAGATACAGACCGTGTGCGGCGCAGCCGCACGATCTCTATCATAGCCACATTCGCGCCGCAGAGACACACCTGTTATAAAACTCTGTGTGCGGAGCATCCACATGAGCGCGTCGGACTGCCACAAGGTACCGCGTCACCATGCCTACACGGGCGTGGACCAACCGGCAAAGCAGGACATCCCGAGGTTCGGATTCTCGTGCGCCTACCAGGAATCCCGCCATGCGGGCGGGCACGGCGCGCGGGTGGGGAGAAATGATCGCTCGCCGCGGCGATCAGTCCTGCGGCCCACCACCATGCAGAATCACCGCCATGTCCACGCCCAGCGAAACCACGGTTGCGCAGACGACGGAGAGAAGCAGGGCACGGGTGTCCACCGCCAGGAACTGTACGATGAGCGACAGTACCGCAACAATGACGAGCATTTTCACCACGTAGAGCAGGGTCTGCAGTGCCCCGCCGAATAGGGTCAATGACGACGCCACCGTTGATCCAATAACAATCAGAGCACCGGCGAGAATGCCCAGCGCGGCATCACGATTGCCCGCCACGAACACGGCTGCAGCACTGATCAGAGCCAGAGAGCCTAGGCTGATCACATTCCATAGTGCGACCGCACGCAGCGTCTCGCGCGCGGTACGCCGACGTCCCGGTTCACGCCGCACGCGCCGTCCCATTTGCCCGGGCAGTTCATCGGATGTCGCGGACGAAGCCCGCGTGTGTCCGGCGTCGTCGTCGACTTCGTTCATCGTTCCTCCGTCGTGGCGGACACGTGGTCCTCCCGATTGCCACCGACAGTGGCGGTTCCGGAAGACTCTACGGGCGTCGGAGAGCCCTGACGCATATCCTCAGAACCGGCCATATGACCGGCAGTCGCAGTATCTCTGCGGGGCACATGCAACTGGCGTCGTGTTATGACAACGCCGATCACGCACAGCAGTAAGAAGACCGGGAATACCCGGCGTCCCGGAATCACGACGAGTGCCACACAGCTGAAAGACGCGATTGCGGCCCACATGTACAAGATGAGCACTGCCGCCACATGGGAATGCCCGCGCCGCAGCAGTCGGTGATGCAGGTGACCGGCGTCGGGATGGAATGGGGCCTGGCCGCGCGCCAAACGCCGCACCACGGCCCAAATGAAGTCAACCAGCGGCAGCAGTATCACAACCATAGGTACCAGCAGGGGCATGAATGCCGGTAATGCGTAGCCGATCGACGTGTTGGCCGGATCAATCTGCCCGGTCACCTGGATTCCCGCGCCCGCGATCACTGTGCCAAGCATCAACGCGCCGGAGTCACCCATGAAAATACTGGCGGGATGGAAATTATGGGGCAGAAAACCTGCGCAGATACCTACCAGTCCAGCCACCATAGCACAGGCTACCGAGGTGTAGTCGCCCGGCGAGGCATTCCGAGTCAGCATATACGAGTAGAGGAAGAACGCCGCAGCAGCAATCCCGATAATCCCCGCAGCGAGTCCATCCAGCCCATCCATGAAATTCACCGCGTTAACCACGACTACTACCACCACAATAGTGGCGAGCAGCGTCAAGCGACTAGATCCGACCGTCAACCCCATCACCGGCAGAGTCACGAGCTGGACCCCCTGCCAGGCCATCACGCCTGCCGCAAGGACCTCGCCGGCCAGCTTGGCGTACCAGTCGAGCTCCCATATATCGTCAATAATGCCGACTGCGCACATGATCCCCGCGCCGATCAGCACTCCCCAAGCGGCTGATCCCGTGCCCAGTACGCGTGAAAGATACGGAATGCGTGATGCAACCACAAAACTCACTACCAGCCCTGCGTACATTGCAACACCGCCCAATCGTGGGATGGGCACGGTATGAACGTCGCGGGCTCGCAGCTGCGTAATCGCGCCCACCGCGAGTGCCACGCGGCGTACCACCGGAACCAGCACAAGCGTTACCGCAGCCGCTATCACCATAAGGAGAAGATAAACGCGCACACCAACTCCCTACATGGCCGTCACAATAGCATCGTCTGGTATGGCCCCGTGCCGCAGGATTGTCAGGTCGCGCCCGTCGATGATCGTCGACGGCGTCCCGCCGCTGCAGGGACCACTATCAAGATACACGGCGACGGCGTTCCCCAGCTGTTCCCGCGCCTCTTGCACCGTTAATGCCGACGGTTGTCCGGTGATATTCGCCGAAGAAACGGCGAGCGGACCGGTCTCTTCCAAAAGGGTGAGGGCCACATGATCGGCGGGCATTCGTAACGCAACCGTACCGCCGGTCTCTCCGAGGTCCCATCCAATCTCGGGCCGGGCGGGAAGGACGATGGTGAGCGCCCCCGGCCACAGTCGCATTAGCATCCGCGCCTCCTGCGAGATCACCGCAAGGCGCTCCGCGTCGGCCTGCGATGCCACCAACACCGGTGACGGCTTCTCCCTGCCCCGCCCTTTGACGGTGAGCAGTCGGTTCACCGCTGCAGCGCAGAAGGCGTCTGCACCGACCCCGTATACGGTATCGGTGGGGAGCACCACCAATTCACCGCGCCGCACCGCCTGTGCGGCGGCACTTACCGCCACGTCCAACCGGCTGCCGCAGTCGTATACCGACATCAGTCCTCCTTCCGCGCCCATAACCATCGTGGACGGTTGGTCAGATCGCTCCCGGTGTGAACTTGAGCGAATCCCGCACCACGCGCCGCATCTCGCAACAGGGATGCCTGGTTCTCCGCATGCTCCATCACGAGAATACCGCCTGGCTGCAATAGTTCCATCGCCCGAGTGACAAGCGCCAGCGGCATATCGAGCCCCCGCGGGCCACCGCCCCACAGGGCAAGCGGCGGATCTGCCTCGACTTCCGGTGAGAGCACAACATCGGGCGGCACGTAGGGCGGATTGGCGACGACGACGTCCGCCGGTCCCACGTCTGCCGTCCGCGCATCGCCTGCAACGAACTGCACAGCATTGCCATAACGCGCATTGTTCTCCCGCGCAAGGGCAAGGGCCAGTGGATCGCAGTCAACGCCAATAACATCGGCACCGACAGCCTCGGTGGCCACAGCCAAGGCTATTGCGCCACTGCCCGTACACAGGTCCACTACCCGGGCACTGCCACGCACCGCCAGGAACTCGCGTGCCGCGTCGATGGCGTCTCCGGCCACCATCTCCGTTTCCGGTCGCACGATGAAACAGCCGGGTCGGGAGATCAGTTCGAGGAAGCGAAAGTACATGCGGCCGGTAATATGCTGCAGTGGTTCCCGGCGGCAGCGCCGCGAAACAAGCTCTCGAAAGCGCTCCACCGCCTCGCTATCGGCTTCAATGGGGAGTTGAGCATGCTCCGTGACAGCCTCCGCCAACTCGCGGGCATCCGCCGTCGCGGATACTATTCCGGCAGCGGAGAGCCGACCGGCACCTTCCGCCAAAAGCAGGCTCCAGCGCATATCACTGCTCCTGCGCCAAGCGCTCTGCTTCATCCATCCGCCGGGCGGAGTCGATCAGGGGTTGCAGACTACCCTCCAGCACATGGTCGAGGTTATATGCCTTATACCCGGTGCGATGATCGGAGATGCGGTTCTCGGGAAAGTTGTAGGTACGAATGCGTTCTGACCGATCAACCGTGCGCACCTGGGAACGCCGCAACTGCGCGTTCTCCTCCGCCTGCTGGTCCAACTGCATTTGTCGCAGCCGTGCCCGCAGCACCCGCATTGCAGCCTCCCGGTTTTGGATCTGCGATTTCTCATCCTGCATGGAGACCACAATCCCCGTGGGCAAGTGGGTGATCCGAACCGCCGAGTCGGTCGTGTTCACCGACTGACCGCCCGGCCCAGACGAGCGAAAAACGTCAATACGCAGATCCGAGTCGTTGATCTCCACCTCTCCCGGGTCGTCAACCTCGGCAAAGACCAGCACACCCGCCGCAGAGGTGTGAATGCGCCCTTGCGATTCCGTAACGGGAACACGTTGCACGCGGTGTACTCCCGCCTCGTACTTCAGGTGTGCCCATACGCCGTCGGCAGGGTCCTCCGGTATCCCCTTGGTCCGAATGGCAACCTGCACATCCTTGTAGCCGCCCAATTCGGTCGGGGTAGCGGAAAGAGTCTCAACGCTCCACCCCTGCGACTCTGCGTACCGCTGGTACATGCGCAGCAGGTCGCCGGCGAAAAGAGCGGACTCCTCGCCTCCTTCTCCGGCTTTTATCTCCATAATCGCGTCCCGGGCGTCATCGGGATCACGTGGGATCAAAACATCCTTCAGTTCGGCTGCCACGGCGGCGTAAGCCTCCTGAAGTGCAGCAAGCTCGGGGCGGAAGAGTTCCGCATCCTCACCTCCAGCAGAAACGATCTCACGGGTCTCCCGCAGGTCGGCCTCGATGCTCTGATACCGGCGATACACCCTTACGACACGGCCCAGTTCCGCATAACGCCTTCCCAGCGTCTTCAAGCGCTCCGGCGAGCGGAGGACGGCGGGATCCGCCATCTGTTGCTCTACCTCCTTGTATTCACTGAGCATCGCCTGAGCGAGATCGGTTTGCTCGTTCACCACCGCTTCCTTCCGATTGGCGTGCGCTTCTTACCCGTCGCGGGCCACCCATGTCGTACCTCATTCAGGTACCGGTGCTGTTTACACCAGACGCCGGCACAGCAGAACTGTACCGGCGTCTGAAAGCTATACGTACTACTTCTTGCGCTTGCCGTAACGCGCCTCGAAGCGGGCCACCCGGCCACCGGTATCGAGAATCTTCTGCTTGCCTGTGTAGAACGGATGGCAGGCGTTGCAGACATCGACGCGCAGATGGTCGCCCTCGTAGGTTGAACGTGTTTCAAACTCATTTCCACACGTGCAGCTCACTGTGACGGTGTGGTAATCAGGGTGGATTCCCTGCTTCATGCTATCTCCTTGGATCGTTGAACACCCCGGGTCCAGTACGCACCGGGTGGCCGTCCGCATGATCCGCGCCCGGATCCAGCGGGCGAATCGTCATGGACGCAGCACCACCGCTCGGCACGACCGGTGAACCGGAAGCCGACGTGCCATTATGCCACAGTCGCGCACCCCTGCGCAGCGGCAGGTGACCAAACCCACCTGCAATAATCGCCCGCCGAGGTGACGCCAGGGTCACCGCCCTCACCTAGTGGCGCTATTGTGACGCCGGTGTTGCGGGCGTCCGGCCGGAGGACGTGCGCCCGCCACTTTCTTGTGTCGTTTACGACGCCGACGCGCCCGAAGCTTGCATGGAGCGCATAATCGACACCAGGAACTCGGCGTTGTTCTGCGTCTTGCGCAACCTGCCGAGCAGGAAGTCCGATGCCTCCGGAACATCCAGGGTTCCGAGGGCGCGACGCAACTGCCAGATGACCTTGAGTTCTTCGTTGGAGAACAGCAACTCTTCGCGGCGCGTTCCGGAAGCGTTGACATCGATGGCGGGGAAGATACGCCGGTCGGCAAGCTGCCGCGAGAGCCGCAACTCCATATTGCCGGTTCCCTTGAACTCCTCGAAAATAACCTCGTCCATCTTCGAACCGGTCTCAACGAGCGCGGAAGCGATGATGGTCAGAGAACCGCCGTTCTCGATATTACGTGCCGCGCCGAAGAACCGCTTCGGCGGGTAGAGCGCGCCGGCATCAACACCGCCGGAGAGAATACGCCCGGAAGCGGGCGCCGCCAGGTTATAGGCACGCGAGAGCCGCGTCAGTGAATCGAGTAGCACGACAACGTCCTGTCCCAGTTCCACCAGGCGCTTGGCACGTTCGATAGCCAACTCGGCCACAATCGCATGGTCGGAAGCGGGACGGTCAAATGTTGAGGCAATGACCTCACCCTTGACCAGACGCTTCATGTCGGTGACTTCCTCGGGGCGCTCGTCCACCAGCACCACCATCAGGTGCACCTTCGGGTTATTTGCGGCGATGGCCATGGCAATCTGCTGCATGATCATCGTCTTTCCGGCCTTGGGGGGCGAAACGATAAGTCCGCGCTGCCCCTTGCCGATAGGTGCAACCAGATCGATGGCACGCGGAGTGAGCGCCTTCGGCGTCGTCTCCATGCGCAGCATATCCTGCGGATACAGCGGCGTCAGTTTGTTGAACTCCGGACGCAGCGCGGAGCGCTCCGGATCGAGGGAATTGATCGTATTGACCTGCACCAACTGGTTCAGATGCTGATGCTGGCTGAACTTACGGTTGCGATTGCGGCCGTGGTTCTGCTGCCCCTCGTTCTCGTTGCGGCGCTTCACGGCCCCGACGATGGCGTCGCCGCGGCGCAGACCGTATTGCTTGACGATCTGCTGCGGAACCAGCGCATCGTTCGCACCTGGCAGGTAGCCGCCCGTGCGTAGGAAATGCTGATTTCCCTCCTGGTCGAGGATGCCCGCCACGGCGAGGAGCATATCCTCCTCGCGCGCTGCTTGCTCATTCTGTTCCCGCGCCTCGATGTTGCGGTTACGGTTGCGTTCCCGGCGACTGCGGCGAGTTCGGTGTGGATAACTATCCTCTTCCTTATCGCTATTAGCACGACGTTCTGCCGCATCGCCGATGGCATTCAACGCCGCCATACGATCCGCATCAGACAGTCGTGGGGTCACGGTACGCTCCCGACGGCGCACCTTCCCGCTGACGTTGGATTCGGTGCGGCTGCTACGCTCCGGCAATACGATCTCGTCTGTCGTCCGAGCGATTCGCCGCGATCCTTCAGAGGCCTGCGCAGTAGTGGAGCGTTCTGTACGCTCAAAGCGACTGGTGCGATCATATCGGCTTGTACGCCCGGCATTCCGCTCGGAACGGTCGAAGCGACTGGTGCGGTCGTAACTGCTGACACGCCCTCCAGTTCGCGATGTGCTGCGGTCATATCGGCTCGTCTGTGCGGTGCGCTCCCGTGGCTGCGTCTCTGACGAAGAATCCGCCTCAGAGCTATGGGACCGCTCCCGTACCCGTCGGGTCCGGTCGTTGGCCTGCTGCGCGTGTTCGCTGCTCATTTCTTCACCGGAGGACTGGCCCGGCGCGGCGCTTCCTTCCGCTGTGCGCGGGGATGTGCGCGCGTACCTTTGCCGCAAAGCAGGATCGAACACGCCGGCTTCTTCTTCCTTCGCCGCAGATGAGGCGGCCGTTGGTGCCGAGTCTGCCGTCTGTGACATCGGCACTGCATTTGAGGCGTTCTTCGGCGGTCGCCCCCGGCGCGCAGGACCGCGCATTTCACGAATAGCTGCAATAAGGTCTGCCCTACGCACCTTCGGTCCAACTTCTAACCCCAGGGACTGTGCTAAGGCTTTTAGCTCCGGCAAGCGCATTGTTGAGATAGGGCCGGAAACAGGAGTCTCGCTCACGAGGTTCCTTCCTCGGTGTCAGCCTAGTACTGACATGCTCAAGGCCAGAGATTATCTGGCGGTATTACTTCAGGGAACGCACCATGCATGAACGTTGCGTAATGACAACAGGGTGCACATGCCGGGAAGTACTGGAGGTACTTTCGCTCCGGCGATATACACACTATCACCATCCAAGCCCGGATGCACTTTTTGCCACGCGGCTGTCAGCCGAACTCTTCTTACCCGCGTTACCGGAGTCGCTGTTACTGCGCGACGCTCTGCGATCATTCGACGAGGTGCGCTCCGCGCGCCATCCCCGCAAGCACCACATGAAAACCGCGCGCCTCAAGAATCTGGCAGGTCTGCGCGTCAAGCGTGTCAAAGACGAGAAGGGCAGGACCCGCACCCGATACTACGGTCGGCCATCCCGCTTTGCGTAAAGCTTGCAGCGCATTGGCGGACGCGGGCATTGCGTCTGCCCGATATGCCTGATGAAGTCTGTCATCGGTCGCCGCCAACAGCAATTCCGGATGCCGTTCGAGAGCCAGCACAAGCAGCGCCGTTCGCGAGGCGTTGAAAGAGGCATCGCTATGAGGAACCTGGGTCGGAAGTACTGATCGGGCGGTCTCCGTCAGCAGTTCTGCTTGCGGCACCAGCAGGGTCGTGTGGATGTCTGGCGATACGTGTATGCGAGCGGCATGCGGAGCATCATCCGTCCAGCACACCACCGCGCCACCGTAGAGCGCGGGTGCGGCGTTATCCGGATGTCCCTCAAACTCTGTGGCCAGGCGCAGCACCGTGGCGTCGTCGAAAAGCTCCGGTTGGTCAACCAGACCACGCAGCAGCAATAACCCGGCGACAACCGCCGCAGCCGATGAGCCGAGCCCCTTGCCCTGCGGTATCGAGTTGCGGCACACCATCTCTATGCCGGCCTGGGGCAGCCCCGCAACATCGAAGGCTCGACGCAACGCGCGCACAATCAAATGTGATCCGTCCGTTGGCAGTGTATCTTGCCCCTCCCCAATGATGGTAACGGTGGTCGGACCCGCTACGAGCCGCACCTCGACATCGTCCCACACGTTGTGGGCCATCCCCATGGAGTCGAAGCCCGGGCCGAGGTTACCCGATGTCGCCGGCACCCTTACCCGTGCGCGCGATTTGACCACACGCATCAGAGCGCCTCCGCCATACGCCGATCATCGGTAAGAACCCGCCGTCTGCTCCGCATCACTGCTCAGCTCTCCTCCACCCGCAAGACGTGCAGCACGTCCACAACGAACGACGAGTCGCGCAGTTCCTCAATCGTCAGCTCCAGATCTTTCTGAACTGCCTGGTGAGTTGTCACCGTCAAGCGGCACAATTTGTCGGCGGCATCGCCGGGCTCATCGCGCATGTCCGAACGTTGGGCAACCGCACGAATTGACACGTTATGTGCCGCGAATACGCCGCTGATCTTCTCCAGAACACCGACGTAGTCCTGCACCACCATTTCCACCTGGAAGCTGCCCAGCGATTCCTCGGGCGGCAGCACCGGCAGATCCGCATAGATGAGTTCACGTGGGGCATGGCCACCATGAACCTTATGCCCAGCCGCCGCAACGACGTCGGAGAGCACCGCCGATGCGGTTGGCGCACCGCCGGCACCTCGACCGTAGAACATGAGCCGACCCGCTGATTCCGCTTCAATCACCACGGCGTTGAAAGAGCCGTGCACAGCGGCGAGTGGATGCCCGAGAGGGACAAGTGTGGGCCCAACATGTACTTCGATACCGGTGGGACGGCGTCGCGCCGAAGCGATGAGCTTAACGACGTACCCCGAGCTTTTCGCGGTGGCGATGACTTCCGCCGTCACTTCGCGGATTCCGTGGACATGAACATCCTCCAAGGAAACGCGTGAATGGAAGGCGAGCGACGCCAAGATGGCGCATTTTGCCGCAGCATCCAGCCCGTCGACGTCGGCACGCGGATCGGCCTCGGCGTAGCCCAGACGTTGTGCCTCGGCCAGAACCGTATCGTAGTCGAGTCCCTTCTCGGTCATCTCGTCGAGGATATAGTTCGTAGTGCCGTTGACAATGCCGAGAACTGCGGTGACCCGATCTCCGGTCAGTGACTCCCGCAAACCGTACACGACCGGTACGGCTCCGGCCACTGCCGCTTCGTAGTACAGGTCGACGTCGGCGCGTGCCGCCGCCTCGTATAGCTCCGGCCCGTGGGCCGCGAGCAACGCCTTGTTTCCGGTGACGACGGAGGCGCCATGTGCGAAAGCTTCTAGGATGTAGCTCCGTGCCGGTTCCACGCCGCCCATGAGTTCGATGACGATATCGGCCTGGGCGATGAGCGCGTCGGCATCGTCGGTCAAGAGTGAGCGGTCAATCGCTGGGTCACGCGGCGATGAAACATTTCGAACGGCAATTCCTACCAGACGAAGTCGCGCGCCTGCCCGTGCTGCCAAGTCCTCACTGCTGTGCGTTAAGAGACGCGCCACCTGAGTGCCAACCGTGCCACAGCCCAGCAGGGCAACTCTCACATCCTCCACCGATTCTCCTTCCATTCCCGCCTAAGCCTACCGGGATATTCCCGGCTCAGCCTACCCAGAGAACGGTGCAAGCATGCTTTTGTCCGCCTGCCGGGAGCAGAAGGAACCCGTAACGTCGCTATAACGACATCACGGGTCCGCAGTCGGGTGACTAACTTACGCCACGCTTTACTGGCGCCCGGATCACACGGATCCGCAGCACTACCTGCGCCCGGTACGCTCGAGCACCGCTAGAATCTCACGTCCCTCGCGAACTGCATCAATAATTCGACGGGGTTGCACCGAGTCACCGATATTCATCACCGTACGCTCGGCCCTGTTGGCGCGCTCGATCAGATAGTCGAGGTCGCCACGTACCGGCCGCATGCCAAGGCAAATCACGGATATTGCGGCCTGAAGAGTCCGTTGCGTGCCGTCGGGCAGTTCGACGATTGCATGGTCACTTGCCACTTCGAGCAGGGAGGTGGAGCACAACTGCTCCACATTGTGCTTCTCCAGCATTTCCACCATCTGCAGCCGAGTAACAATATCCAGCTCATCGCCAACCCGATGTAGTCGCTCGACCAGGGTGACCTGGGCTCCGTGGTCCGTCAAGTGCTCGACGATATCAAGCCCGACGGCTCCGGCACCAACGACGACGACAGGTTTGCCGACCACCTCTTCATCGAGTCGCTCCACGTTCTCCGTGAACCCGAGAACGGAGTAGACGTTGGTTCCTTCCTGGTCGGTCAGCTCCCGCACGCCGGGGATCGGCGGCAACGCGGGCGTTCCGCCGGTGGCGTTCACGACGATGTCCGGATTCTCATGGCCGATCATATCCACCGTGGCTTCGACGCCCAGACGAATCTCCACGCCCGCACGGCGCGCCCTGCGCTCCGCGAACTCGACGTAGTCGGCAATCCGCCATTTGGCCGGCAACTTGGTGGCCGCGGAGATGATTCCGCCGAGATGATCGTGTTTCTCCAGTAGAGTCACGCGGCAGCCCACCTCGGCGGCGGTTGACGCCGCTTCCAATCCGGCAACTCCGCCACCGACAACAAGCACCCGGGTGGGGACTTTGACCTTCTTCTCCTTGTAGGACTCGTTATCAAGGATGTTCGGGTTAATGGTGCAGCGGATGGGCCGCCCGAGGCGAATGCGGTTGTCGGCGCAACCGATATTGCAGGAGATACAGCGCAGGATTTCGTCCTCCCGGCCCTCGCGTGCCTTGCGCACCCACCACGGGTCGGCAATCAGGCCACGTCCCATCGCCAGCAGGTCGGCGTCGCCGTCGTCGAGAATCTTCGCGGCGACCTCCGGGGCACGAATATTGCCGGAGGTGATCACCGGCTTGCCGAACTTCTCCTTATAGGCACGTGCCATATGGGAACGCCAGCCGTCGGGAAGCCGCGCCATATCGATCTGATACTGCAGGTTGTAGTTCAAGGCGGAGGAGACATTGAAGATATCGACATATTCGGCGAAGTAGGAAGCGAGTTCGAGGGTATCCTCCAGGCTGTTGCCACCCTCGATCAACTCATCGGCGCTCAGGCGGATACACACCGGAAACACCTCCCCCACGGCCTTGCGAACTTCCTGCAGCACCTCAGTGACAATCCGTGCACGGTTCTCGGGACTGCCACCGTATTCATCAGTGCGCTTGTTGTACCGCGGCGAGAGGAACTGGTCGAGGAGGTAGGAGTGCCCGCCGTGTATTTCAACCATGTCAAAACCGGCCTTCTTGGCGCGCAGGGCGGTTTCGCCGTATGCCTTAACCGCCTGTTTGATGTCTTCTTTTGTCATGGGGATGGGCACCGGCATGCCGTCCTTGCTCGGTACGTCCGAGGAGGAGATATTGGGTACACCGGTTTTCTTCGGATCTGCGGAAGCGCCGGCGTGGTTGATCTGGATGCCGACGCAAGCCCCAAGCCGGTGCATCTCCTCCGTGAAAGTGAACATGCGCGGTAGAAAGCGATCAGAGTCCAGGCGCAGTTGCGTGAATCCGTTAGAAGCCACCGGATAATCAACGCATACGTTTTCCACGATAATCAGGCCGGTTCCGCCGCGAGCGCGCTCCTGGTAGTAGGCGAAATGCTCATCGGTTAGCTCACCGGTGGTGGTGGCAAAGTTGGTGCCCATGGGAGGCATAACAATCCGATTGGGAATAGTCATGGTCTTGACGGTCAGCGGCTGAAAAACGCTGCGCGTGTCCGGGTTGAGCGCGGGATACGAAACAGTCATGTGTAGTCCTCTTTTTCTGCCTAATCGCGGTGCCACCACACGTCAGTTGTGCGCCGCACCTGCCTATTATTGAAGCACTCGCTTCGCCGGGACGGAGGCAAACCGAGTAGCAGCAATGAACTCGTCAGTACATTTTTTCACCTCCTGGGACAAAATCCGGGCCTAAAGTCCGCCCAGAGACCTGTCTCACGTATTAACCTTTAGGTACAAAGGTCTTGTCGGCGTCGATATCCTGCCGTGGCGCGACGGGTCCTCCGGGGATTCGAAGGCGACATGACATCCCACAGAGAGGTGAGTGAAGCACACAATGAGTGAAGAAGTGATGCAACGCATTACCGGTCACACCGAGTTACTCGGACTGATCGCATACCCGATTCGTCACAGTCATTCCCCGCGAATGCACAACCTTGCAGCCAGCAAGCTGGGTTTGGACTACGCCTACCTATGCTTCGACGTCGATCACGACAATCTGGAAGGAGCCGTGGCCGGACTGAAAGCACTGAAGGTTCGCGGTTGGAACGTTTCCATGCCGAATAAGATCAAGATCCTCGATTACGTGGATAAGCTCAGCCCCGCCGTGGAACTGATCGGGGCATCGAACACAATCGTGAACGACGACGGCGTTCTAACCGCGTACAACACCGACGGCGTGGGATCCATGGAGGCGCTGCGCTTCTACGGCCACGACCCGAAGGATGCCACGATCACCCTCATCGGAGCGGGTGGAGCTGGCACGGCCATCGCCTGCCAGGCGGGTCTGGACGGCGTCAAGAAACTCAACATCTTCAACCAGAAGGATGACTTCTGGCCCCGTGCCGAAGACAATGTTGAGAAAGTCTCTCGCTCTGGCGCCGAGGCCGTGTTGATGGACTTGGCTGACAAAGACGCCCTGGCGGCGGCCCTCGCCGAGTCGTCCGTGCTTATTGACGCTACTAATCTCGGCATGGGCGCCCTTGAGGGGCAGACCAGTATCCCCGACATCTCGATCATCCCTCGCGATATGTTCGTGATGCATATCGTGTACTCGCCCGAGGTGACGAAGTTGCTTGCCGACTGTAAGGAAGCGGGCATCGAGTGCGCTAATGGCATGGAGATGATGTACCGCCAGGGCGCGGCGTCCTTCAAGTACTGGACCGGCGTTGATATGCCGCTGGATTACGTCAAGGAACACCTCTTTAACTAAAACTGTCTGGCCGACCCAGTACATGGGTCGGCCAGCGTCCATACCGCGAGCGATAACACATGCCTCGCGGCAACACACGGAAAGACCTGTTATGGCATCTAAAATCACCAATCTTCCAGCGGTTATGACGCTGTACCTTTCCTACTTCATCTACTCCCTCGGCCTTATCGCCGCCGGACAGTTCAGCGACAAGCTGGCACCACAATGGGGCGTGACAAAGGAAACGGTTATTGCCGCAATTGCCTGGATGGCGGTCGGTAAGATCGTCACCTACACCTTGTCGGGACTCTTTGCAGACAGGTACGGGCGCAAACCGGCAGTCATAATCGGTCTGGCTCTATGCGCATCCTTCTTCCTACTGCTACCGATCTCCTCAAACCAGGCAATTGGTATCGTCGCTTCCCTGCTGTTCGGCGCCGGCAACTCCTTCCTCGATTCGGGCACCTACCCAACGCTGATGGAGTCGAACCCGGGCAATGCCGGCACGATGAACATCATCATTAAGCTGTTCATCTCCGGAGGTCAGTTCTTCCTGCCGATGATCGTCATCCGCCTCGCGGACAACTGGAAGTGGCTGCTCTACTTCGCCGCGATCTACATGGTCGTCATGTTGGTCTTCGTCGTGCTGGTCAGATTCCCCGACTACAAGAAAATCGCCGCCCAGCAGGCTGCCGATATTGAGGCACGCGCCTCGGAGACAACCGGAACGCGCGCACGTATGTCCTTTGAGGGGACGATCTGCTTCATCTTCATCTTCTGTGTCAACGGCGTGGTGTACCTGGCCAACCAGGCACTGCCGAATATCGGTTCCGCCATCGCGCACCTGACCGAGGACCAGGGCAAGACGCTGACTCAGTTCCTCGCCCTCGGCTCCGTCATCGCGGTTGTCCTCACCGCCGTTCTCGCCTCGGCGGGAATCAAGTCCATTCGTTTCGTTCCGATTTATGCTGTTGGAGGCGTTATCGCAGTCGGCTTGCTCAATATGCCGTTCACGGCGAACCTGTGGGGCATGCGGATCACCGCCGCTCTGATCGGTTATTTCGTCTCCGGCGGCATTATGCAGTTGGTGCTGACAGCCCTATCCGAGTTCTTCCCGAAGGCGAAGGGAGCCATCGTCTCCTGGTACTGGATGATTGGTTCTCTGGGCGGCTTCATTCTCCCCTACCTTGTCCGGGTGATCGTTCCCGCAACCGATGAGGAGACGATGCCCAAGGCTGAGATCGATGATCTCCTGGCTTCCGGCTACACGAACGTTGCGTGGGTTGCCATCGCCTTCGCAGTGGTCTCTCTGCTCGCAGCGCTCGTCATTTACCGTCGTCACGTACAGATGTTCGAGAACGCCGAAAAGGCAGCGGCCTAATCTGTTTTGTGGGTGGTGCCTCCCCATTCTCGTTAAACTACCTTCGCTAGAAGGTAGCGCGGTGCGGGCCTGGCACCACCCACACCCATTGCTGCACTGATTCGGTGCAGCCGCAGATGACTTGAGCGGGTCCGATACCCCCGATTCAGAAAGAAGTTACTATGCGTACCGTACGTTTGAAGGATGTGGTGCTCGGTGAAGGACCGGCAAAGGTCCTGGTCCCGATCACCCCCGCCACCATCGATGAACTCGTCGCCCAGGTAGATGCACTGGCAAACGAGGACTACGACATCCTGGAGTGGCGTATTGACTTCCTGCAGGCGGCTCCAGACCTCGCGGCCTGCCGCGAGGCAGCGGCAGTGCTCGCCGAGCACACCGACCGTCCGGTTCTCGCCACGTTTCGCACCGCCGACGAGGGCGGAGAGAAACCTATCTCCTCGCAAGACTATGTCGCTCTTCTCAGCGATCTCGCCGCGGGCGGCAACGTCGCCGCCGTGGATGTTGAGCTGTTCCGCGGCGACGAAATCGCACGCACAATTATTGACAACGCACACGCCGCCGACGTCGCCGTCGTTGCTTCCTTCCACAACTTCGATACCACTCCCCCGGTGGAAGAGATAGTCGACCGCCTCGTCGCAATGGACGAAGCCGGTGCGGATATCCCCAAGCTGGCTTGCATGCCGCATGACGCGGGTGATCTGCTGACCCTCCTGCGGGGAACGTGGGAGGCCACGAAACGTATCGACCGTCCTCTTATCACCATGTCCATGGGTCAAACGGGCGTTCTTTCCCGTGCCGCAGGCGAAATCTTCGGTTCCACTGCCACCTTCGGCATGGTGGGCCGCGCCTCCGCGCCCGGGCAGGTGCCGGTAGATGAGCTCCGCCCCGTGTTGGCGGCCATTCACCGCTGGAGTTTCGGGCAGTAGGAGGCCACGACGGCGGACGCCGGGCAGTGCCGGTGCGCGTCTTTTCTCCCCTCTGAGACGGGGCACACTGCCCGCTGAGGGCATGCCACCAACCACCCACCCCAGCCGCCGACCATCCTATACCTGGGCGGGAGAAGTCACTTCGTCGGACTTCTCCCGCCCACTCTTTGCGCGGCATAGGCGAATGCAGCCACGGACCATCGAGCCCCGTCTACGCCCTATTGCGGCTTGCGGGCGCCTACGCTCCGGATGCCTCCACGTCCAACTCCAGTAAGTCAGAAATCGACTCGGGACGCAGCACCCATCGCGCCTCGCCGTCACGCACAGCGACAACGCCCGGTCGCGGCAACAAATTGTAATTCGATGCCATGGAGCGCCCGTATGCCCCGGTTACGGGAACGGCCACTAAGTCACCCGGCCCGAGGTCCGCCGACAGGGAGACATCATGCACCACGATGTCACCACTCTCGCAGTGCTTCCCGACCACGCGGGTTCGCACGCCGTCGGCGGCGGGAACCCGTGATGCCAACGTCGCCGTATAGTCCGCCCCATAGAGCGCGGGCCGAATATTGTCACTCATGCCGCCGTCCACGCTCACGTAACGGCGTGTGCCGTTCTCCAATGCCACCGACTTGATTGTTCCCACCGTGTACAGAGTTATTCCTGCGGGCGCCGCAATTGAACGGCCCGGCTCCACGGAAACCAGCGGTGCGGGGATACCTGTCGCCGCGGCGTCTGCGCGCACCGTGGCTGCCAGCGCCTCCGCATAGTCAAAGACCGCCGGAGGTACATCGTCCAGCACGGTATAGCGGACCGCGTACCCGCCGCCGAAATCAATTTCCGGTATCGCACACCCCAGTTCACGCACTGCCGTCGCTCGCAGCGCCAAAACGGCGCGTGCCGCCGTCGTAAACGCCTCGCGCGAGAGAATCTGCGATCCGATATGCGAGTGCAAACCGATCAGGCGCAAATGATCAGCAGCCAGGGTCTCCTCAATTGCTCTGCGCGCCGCCCCCGACGCGATGGACAGGCCGAACTTCTGATCCTCGTGTGCCGTGGCGATGTACTCATGCCCGCCGGCATGGACACCGGTGGTGACGCGCAACATCACCTTGGCGGTGGTGCCGCGCTCAGCGGCAATGGCCTCCACCTGAGCCAGCTCGGCCAAGGAGTCCACCACCAGATGCGCGACCGCGGCGTCCAAGGCCAGCTCGATCTCGGCGCGCGACTTATTGTTCCCGTGCAAACCGATTCGTTCGCCCGGGATCCCCACGGCCAACGCGGTGCGGAGTTCAGCCTCCGAACAGGTGTCGATAAAAAGGCCCTCGTCGGCCATCCAGCGCGCAACCGCGCCGCAGAGAAACGCCTTTCCGGCATAGAAGGCATTCCCACCGGCCAGATCGGCGAAGGCCTGATCCATCGCCTCTTTCCATGCGCGAGCACGCCGCCGCATGTCTTCTTCGTCCACGACGTACAGCGGTGTACCGAACTCGCGCGCCAACCGCGCCGTGGATACTCCACCAATGGCGAGTTCGCCGCTAGGCAGCCGCTGCGCCGTCGTCGGCCAAATGCCTGCAGCAGACCCATCCGGCTCAGGAGCAGCGAGGTTTTCTAGACGAGTGGACATATCACTCAACCACCTTCTTACATCTTCTCGGGTGCACTCACACCGAGCAATTCCAAACCGTTGCACAGGACCTGACGAGTGGCGTCGTTGACCCACAGGCGGGTGCGGTGCAAATCTGTGACCTGTTCATCACCTCGCGGTGTGACGCGAGCCTTGCCATACCAGGTGTGATAAGCCCCGGCCAGTTCCTCAAGATAACGAGCCACACGGTGTGGCTCACGGAGCTTCGCCGCCTGGGCAACGATATCCGGGAATCGAGCCAGGGTGCCCAACAACTCGGAATCGGCCGATTCCAGTTGTTGCGGGGCGAATCCATCCTCGCGCCGCACCCCGTGCGCAGCGGCATTGCGGGCGACAGAGCAGGTCCGGGCATGTGCATACTGCACGTAATACACCGGATTCTCGTTCGTATGGGAGGCAACGAGATCCAGATCCAGTTCCAGGGTGGTATCAACCGACGCCCGCACGAGCGAGTAGCGCGCCGCATCCACGCCCACGGCATCTACCAGATCCTCCAGAGTGACCACTGTACCGGCGCGTTTCGACATGCGCACCGGCTCGCCGTCGCGCACCAGATTCACCAGCTGGCCGATCAGGATCTCCATATTCTTGCCCGGCCCCGCCTCGTCACCGAACGCGCGCGCCATGGCGTACATGCGGCCGATATAGCCGTGATGGTCCGCCCCCAGCATGTACACGCACTGGTCGGCTCCACGTTCCCGTTTGTCCAAGTAGTAGGCGAGGTCGGCGGCGAAATACGCTGCCTCGCCATCGGACTTGATAATGACACGGTCCTTGTCGTCCCCGAAATCGGTGGTGCGCAGCCACAGGGCACCCTCCGTCTCGAAGATCACGCCTCGCGCGCGTAGGCGTGCAATAGCGGAGTCAACAGCGCCCGATTCATGCAGGGACTGTTCATGGAAGAACACGTCGAAATCGGAGCGGAACTCGTGCAGCGACTTCTTGATCTCCACAAACATCAGTTCGACGCCGCGAGCACGGAAGACTTCTTGTGCCTCATCGTCGGGCAGCTGGCGCGGATCCGCCTCGCCGGCCTGCACGCACTGCGCAATCACGGCGTCGGCAATCTCTTCAATGTAACTGCCACCATAACCATCAGCCGGAATCTCCCGCCCTTGCGCACGCGCAAGAAGCGATGCCGAGAAGTGGTCAATCTGGTTGCCATGATCGTTGAAATAATACTCGCGGGTCACCTTGGCACCGGTGAAAGCGAGAATTCGCGCCAGCGCGTCACCGACGGCGGCCCAGCGGGCACCGCCGATATGGATGGGACCGGTCGGATTGGCTGATACGTACTCCAGATTGACGTGCTGATCATCCACCGACGACGAGCGCCCGTAGTCGCCACCCGCGGTCACGATGGTCCGTGCCAGTTGCCCCGCGGCACCCGCAGACAGGCGAATGTTGAGGAATCCCGGTCCGGCGACCTCGGCCGCAGCGATGCCCTCGTGCTCCGCCAGGCGCTCAGCCAGCAGCGCCGCGAGCTCCTGCGGCTTCATCCCCGCACGCCGGGCGATCTGCATGGCGATATTCGTGGCCCAGTCGCCGTGCTCACGCTGTCGCGGCCTTTCGACCTTCACATCAGGAAGTTCACCCTCGATCATAAGGACGCCTTCGGTGCGGGCGGAGGATAGCAATGCGGCAATGAGCTCGCTGAGGTCTTCTGGAGTCACGATACAGAGTGTACGTGGTTCGCGGCGAGAGGCCGAAACGAAACCAGAATCGCCCGCGGACCCATAAAGCTGCTAAAGTAGTGGGCCGGGCCCCAGTAGCTCAGGGGATAGAGCGTTTGCCTCCGGAGCAAAAGGCCGCAGGTTCGAATCCTGTCTGGGGCACGACGGTGCCGGGGCATTCAACAATGCCCCGGCACGTGACATTTCTGGCCTTTGCCCTGACCCTGTTCCTCCCCGCACCGAGAGCCTTCCCGTTCCTATTGACCGGGCAGCTGCCGCCCTACAGTTCGACCGTGATTCCCCTGGCGGCGAGTTGGTCGCGCATTGCGCTCGGCTCATCCGTGATGATGCCGTCCACGCCATAGCTCAAGAGTCGGGCGGCCGTGTCGATGTCATTGATCGTCCACGCATGCACCGCAACACCTCGGGTATGAGCCGTTTCCACCAGCGCGGGAGTTAACACGGCTACGCCGCGGTAGTGCAGCGGAACCTGCGCCGCCTGCACACCCTGCTGCGGTCCTGTGAGAAAACGCACGAACTGCCGTCTTAGCGCCGCAGGAAGATGCGCCACTCCCACGTACCTCGCGATCTGCCCCACTCCGAGCGACGTCGCAACCTGCGGCAACGCGCGGCGTATGCGCTTCAAACGCCGCTCGTTGAAACTGGCAAGGCATACCCGAGCCTCAGCTCCCGTTCTCCGAATGGCGCTGATCAGGGGATCAGTCACCGCATCAGTTTTCGCGTCGATATTGAAGATCATCTCCGGAAACGTGTCCAGGACCTCATCCACCCGCATCATCCTGCCCCCGGAAGCGTCACGGAGGCGTGAGAGTTCGTTCCACCTGTAGGCGGATATTTCGCCCGAACCACCCGCTGTGCGATCAAGTTCGGGATCGTGGCAGAGGACGGCGACGTCGTCGCGAGTAACGTGCGCGTCGGTCTCGATGTGCCGAAAACCGGCTGCGCGCGCCGCCTCAAAGGCTTGTGCGGAGTTCTCCGGATGCTCGTTGGCGCCGCCGCGGTGGGCGAGGATGAGGGGGATGCCGTCAGGCCGGTAGATCCTCTGCTTCACGCGCATCTGCCTCCCGACATCATATGATCGATGCGCATATATGCCATCGTTCTAGTCGCACAGCTCCGAGATATATACGGCGCCATGCTCACTCAAGAACTCCAACGGATCCCGTAGCTCATCATCGGCGTCGTGAATCTCCAGATGCAGATGGGGGCCGGTGGAATTTCCATTAGAGCCGACCTTGCCGATCTGCTGACCTGCGGTGACCCTATCGCCTTCCTTAACGTGCACGCCGTCGTCGTACATATGGACGTACCACGAGTAGAAGATCTCGCCGTTTATCTCGTGCTTGATAATGATCAGGTTATTCGAACGGCCCTCGATTCCCTTGCCGGCGTGAGTAACGGTTCCATCGGCAATGGCGAAAATGGGCGTGTTGAGCGGGGCCGCCATGTCCTGGCCAGCGTGCAGTGAGTAGTCGCCGTAAATCGGGTCAACGCGGTAGCCGAACGCCGACGAGAGCCGGTAAACCCCGTTCTCCAGTGGCATAACAATGTAATTCGAAGAGTCTACGAAGGCGGCACGCACACCTTGCGCGCCCTCGGCGACGCACGCGGACGAGGCGGCATTGGAGCGAGCCTGCTCGCTGGCGGAGTTGGTCGCGCTGCGCGCGGCGGCGGTATCACTGCCGGTGAGGGCCTGCGGCGTGGTTGCCTGAGCGGTGGAGCCTCCCACCAGAGAGTTGGTATATGCCTGCGCCGCCTGGGCGGCAGGTCCGCCCGAAGTGCCGAATCCCATCACCGGCAGGGCAATTCCGGTGACTGCCAGCGTACCTACCACAACGCCTTGCAACATCCGATTGCGGGAGGGGCGCTTGCGCTCCGGGGAGACGAGAACCACGGGCACAGCGGGCTGTGCCCCGCGCTCACGGCGACGGCGTTCCACCCGAGAGAGCCGAACGCCCTCTCCGACAACACTTGTCAGTTCGCTACGCGATAGGACTTCAGTCGCTTCGATTTCGGTGGGATGGACCGGAGCGCCGTCGGCCGGAGCGTCGTCGTCTACCGGAACGGCATCGGCCTCGAACTCAGTCGGTTCAGCGCCGACTTCGCGCGCAATGCGCGGGGCCTCAGCTTCAAAATGGCTGCCGCCGGACTCGAGCCAGGCATCATCGACTTCGAGGTGCGAATCGGCCGATTGGTCCAGCTCAGTAAGATCAGGACTTGCCTCGCCGCTCTCCGCCATCTCAGCATCGGAGGCGGCCAGGACTTGATCATCATGCGCCTGCGCCGCAGCAGTTACGCTTTGGCCGCTCTCGCCGAGGGCCAATGTATCGGTATCTTCGCCTTGCTCGGCCCGGGCGTCGGACGAATCGATCAGCTCGGTGACGACGTCAATCGGCGCTGCGACAGCGCCCAGACGGGCGTCGGCCGCTTCGCCCGGTTGACTGCTGGTCTCTCTGGCGATCACCTGCTGCTCATCTACAACGGCCGAATCGCGCGATGCGGAGGCTGTAGCCGGTTGCTCAGTGGTGCACTCGTCCGAATCCGTGCCGTCGTTGCGGATCGCATCATCAGCCTTCTGCGCGCCCGCTGCCTGCAGCCGCTCCTGCCGTCGCCGTTCCGCCCGGCTTATCCGCCGCGGTGCAACCTCATCATGCCCGGCAGCGCTATCACCACGATCATCTGCGGCCACGCCACTGGATTCCAAGGTGTTGATGGCAGTGTCAGCCGCTTCAGCGGCCTCAATAGTCTGTGCAACCTCCGCTAGCCCCGTGGTGAGTGCAGCGACGACGGCGGTGGTGTCACGCTTGGGCGAGACAGCCTCCGGTACAGATGGACGCGCCCGTTCAGAAGTAGGCTGGGTGACAGAAGCGGATTGCGCTGCCCGGGCGGCTGCGGCCTCCTGCGC